>NZ_JBNHES010000058.1:0-516 GCF_050591105.1 Methylobacterium endophyticum | reverse complement strand
GTCGCCACCTCCCTCTCGGCCGCCGTCGAGGAGCAGGGCGCGGCCACCCAGGAGATCGTGCGCAACGTCTCGCAGGCCGCCATGGGCACCGGAGAGGTCACGGCCAACATCGCCGGCGTCGCCGGTGCCGCCGACGAGACCGGGGCCGCCGCCGCCCAGGTCCTCACCTCCGCCTCCGAGCTCTCCCGCCAGTCCGACCACCTGCGCGCCGAGGTCGCCCGCTTCCTCGCAACCGTCCGCGCCGCTTGAAGCGGTCGGTAACACGCGCCCCCTCTCCCCTCCGCGGGAGAGGGTGGCCCGCGAAGCGGGTCGGGTGAGGGGAGCGACATATCCGGAGAGGTCGCTTCCCTCACCCGACCCTCGCTGACGCGAGGGCCACCCTCCCCCGCAGTGGGGCAGGGGAATCGCATATGAGTATCGTGGGCGTTGCGTTTTTGAGTTTGATCGATTCTGACCAAGCTTTTCTCTGTGAGGGGCATGGCTGTGGTCGAGGATCTGCTCGTCATCCTGCGTGAA
>NZ_JBNHES010000057.1:0-570 GCF_050591105.1 Methylobacterium endophyticum | reverse complement strand
GCGCACTTCACGCAGGATGACGAGCAGATCCTCGACCACAGCCATGCCCCTCACAGAGAAAAGCTTGGTCAGAATCGATCAAACTCAAAAACGCAACGCCCACGATACTCATATGCGATTCCCCTCGCAGAGGGGGAGGAGAGACCCGCGCACGAATGCAAAAAGGCCCGGCCGTGTTCGGGCCGGGCCGTCTCGTTTGGATCGTGCGGGCAGGCGGGGACCGCCTGCCCGGTCTGCGGCTCAGTAGGAGCCGAACTTGTAGTTGATGCCGGCGCGCACGACGGCGAACTCGGTCTCGTTGCGGCGGGTGGCGGCGGGGCCGGAGACGAGCACCACGCCGGGCTGGCCGAGCGCCACGGCGGCACCCGCCGGGTTGACGGCGAACTGGCCGGCGCCGCGGTTGCGGTCGAGGTTCACGTAGAGACCCTCGACCTTGAAGGTGACGGCCGAGGACTTGAAGAAGTTCAGGAACGAGTCGGTGGGCAGCGCGTACTCGACGCCGCCGCCGACGGCGTAGCCGGTCTGGAAGTCGTCGGTGTTGGCGGTGCCGAACTGGCGGCCGCCGCCGGC
>NZ_JBNHES010000056.1:0-573 GCF_050591105.1 Methylobacterium endophyticum | reverse complement strand
GACGGCACCATCGGCTGCATGGTCAACGGCGCCGGGCTCGCCATGGCGACGCTGGACATCATCAAGCTCTACGGCGAGGAGCCGGCGAACTTCCTGGATGTCGGCGGCGGCGCCAGCGAGGAGAAGGTCACGGCGGCCTTCAAGATCATCACCGCCGATCCGAACGTGAAGGGCATCCTGGTCAACATCTTCGGCGGCATCATGAAGTGCGACGTGATCGCGCGCGGGGTGATCGCGGCGGTGAAGACCGTGGGCCTGTCGGTGCCGCTGGTGGTGCGGCTGGAGGGCACCAACGTGGAGGAGGGCAAGGCCATCATCCGCAACTCCGGCCTCAACGTGATCCCGGCGGACGACCTCGACGACGCGGCGCAGAAGATCGTCGCCGCGGTGAAGGGCTGAGGGCGCCATGCCGGGGGCGCCTCAGCTCGGCGCGGAGCACCGGCGCCTCGCCGCCTTCGCCGGCGACTGGGAGGGCGAGGAGCTGGTGGGGCCGTCGCGCTGGTTCGCGCCCGGTCCGGCCAGGGGCTTCGTCTCGGCCCGGATCGGTCTCGGCGGCTTCTACCTGATCCAGGA
>NZ_JBNHES010000055.1:0-575 GCF_050591105.1 Methylobacterium endophyticum | reverse complement strand
GCCGAGGACTTGAAGAAGTTCAGGAACGAGTCGGTGGGCAGCGCGTACTCGACGCCGCCGCCGACGGCGTAGCCGGTCTGGAAGTCGTCGGTGTTGGCGGTGCCGAACTGGCGGCCGCCGCCGGCGCCGTAGGCGAAGCCGCCCGTGGCGTAGACGAGGGTGCGGTCGAAGGCGTAGCCGAGACGGCCGCGCACGGTGCCGAAGTAGTCGAGGCTCGAGACGCCGTTCGGGTTGAACACCAGCGAGCCGGCGTTCAGGCCCGGCGTGGCGGCGAAGCGGTTCCGGTTACGGCCGAAATCGGCGTACTGGGCGTCCGCCTCCAGGCCGACCACGAAGCCCGAGCCCGGCGTGAACTGGTAGTTGTAGCCGACCTGGCCGCCGCCGACGAAGCCGTCGCTGCTGCGGTTGTTGCCGAAGGCCAGCACGCCGGTGTTGCCCGAGGCGGCGTTGGTGAACAGGCCCGAGGCGGCCGGAACGCCGATCACCGTGGGGGCGCGGTTGTCCTGCGTGCCGAAGCCGTAGCCCGCGTTGAAGCCCGCGTAGAACCCCGTCCAGGTGAACACCGGAACCGGAAC
>NZ_JBNHES010000054.1:0-640 GCF_050591105.1 Methylobacterium endophyticum | reverse complement strand
CTGTGTTACCCCGAAACGAGCGGCGATATCAGCAACCGAGAAGGCGCCCGAAAGGATGTCGGCCCTGATTTTCTCACCGACCACCGAGTAAGTAGACATGTGTCGGAGCGGGATGTTGATTTTTATCCCATAGCGGCCAACGCTGTTCAGCTTTTGGATGATAGCGTTCGCCGCATCGAGGCCACTCCAAGCCTGGGCAAGAGGAGAAGCTTCGTCGCGACACCCGTTGCGAGGAATATAGACGACCGTACCACCGCAGGCTTCGATCAGACGGTTGACCGCGTCTTGACCAGCGACACTCCGCAGATCGCCGAAGAAAATCTCGGCTTCGCGCTCCTTAGGTCGAACCATTCCCCCTCGCGGAACCCGCCCTTAGAGTTTGGATGATGGCTTTCAGGGCAAAGACGATCCACCCTGAAGGATTTCAGGAGCAGCTTCCGCAATGCTTTAGGTGGTGCCGGCCAGATTGCCGCCTTACATGGCTCTCTGAGAGCTTCGCCCACCGCGCCGCTTTGGCAGCATCCGGCTCAATGCCGGACCAGCCAAGGATGCTCGAATGAGCCGCCGAGGGGGTACGCCACCCTCCCCGTAGCAGCATCCCGCTGCCAGGGCGGGCTTGCCAAACCGGACCGGCGATTTC
>NZ_JBNHES010000053.1:0-704 GCF_050591105.1 Methylobacterium endophyticum | reverse complement strand
CACGACCAACATCCCGCGCAAGCCTCCCGTTCGAGCCGGAAGGCAGTGTGGATGACTTGTCCTGGGGTCCCGTTTGGACGCCGATTACCCCAAAAACGGGGTCCTTATTCCACGCCTAATCACACATGTGACGAACGCTTCGTGTTAGAAGAGCCCGCCGGCACCGTTCGGCGGAGGCAGAACAATGCCGATGAGTTCACCGATATTCGGTATTCGACGGGCCGAATGCCTTGCGGAGCTGAACGCCTGCATCGTCGAGGCGGAAACCTCGACGTCCGCGAAGGCCGTCACCACCATGATCCTCACGGCGACGGGTTTTGACACCTCCGAGGTCTTGCAGGGGCTGTGGGCCGACATGGACGCCCTGGCAACTTTGCGGGACGTCCGGCGCAGCTTTTTGGTGTAACCCGCTACGAATCCCAATCCCGCTCGTCAGTCGCCATCCGACCGAACGGCTTTCAGCCGCCAGGTGACGAGGTAAGCCTTGTTCATCGTAAGGGTAACGATGGCACCAGCCTCGTTCCATTGGTGGCCTGCCTCCTGAAAAGTGGTCCTCCCTAAGGTATGGCTTCGAGCCATGTGAGCTATGCGGGAGATTGGGTGACGACGGTGTGTTGAAGGCGGCGTATCGAGGCGGGTGTCGAAGCCTGCCAGAACCTCTCAGCGAGAGCGATACGCCATGGAGACACCTACCAACATCGTCC
>NZ_JBNHES010000052.1:0-886 GCF_050591105.1 Methylobacterium endophyticum | reverse complement strand
CCTGGATCGAGATCAAGCGGCAGCGGTTCAAGTGTGCGCAGTGCGGGGCAACGCACTACGAGAAGCTGACCGACATTGACGCGGATCGCAGGATGACCCTGCGGTTCCGTGAGCACTTGGAGCGTCAGTCGGTTGAGCACTCCTTCACGACGGCGGCGACAATCAACGGCGTCCACGAAACGCTGATCCGCCGCCTGTTCGATGACTACAGCGAGCGCGCCCTCAAGCAGTACGTGCCGAAGCTACCGCGCGTTCTCGGGATGGACGAGATCTACCTGCACAGGAAGGCCCGTTTCGTCATCGGTGATGTCGAGAACGGGCTGATGATTGATATGCAGCCATCCCGCCGCGATGCCGATCTCAGGGCCTACTTCGATGGTCTGCTCGACCGGGATCGCGTCGAGGTGGTCTGCCAGGACATGTGGAAGGGTTACCACACGCTGACCAAGGCCATGTTCCCGAGGGCTGTGACCGTCATCGATAAGTACCATGTTCAACGCACCGCGAACTACGGCATGGAGGTGGTTCGCAAGGCCCTCTACCTCGGCCTATCCAACAAGGATCGCGTCGCGCTGAAGCGCAAGCGTGCGCTGTTCTTGGCTCGACAGGGCGGCGAGACAGCCGCAGCCCAAGTCGCCCTCATCAGGGTTTTCGCGTCGTACCCGGCGATGCAGCGCGCCTATGATCTGAAGGAGCGGTTCTACGACATCTATGCCGCCGAGAGCCGTGCCGAAGCGGAGGGTGCGACAGACCGCTGGCTCGCCAGTGTGCCCTCCGAGTTCGAGCGGCCCTTCAAGCCCAGCATCGACGCGCTGCGGAACTGGCGGCCCCACATCCTCCGCTACTTTGAGCACCGCTACACGAGCGGCTACGTCGAGCGCTTGAA
>NZ_JBNHES010000051.1:0-995 GCF_050591105.1 Methylobacterium endophyticum | reverse complement strand
TCGACCAGCGCGTTGTCGGTCGGCTTGCCAGGGCGCGAGAAGTCCAACGTGACGCCGTTCTCGTAGGCCCAGCGGTCGAGTGCTTTCGAGACGAACTCAGGCCCATTATCGACCTGGATCGCGCACGGTGCTCCGCGCAGCATTGCCAAGCGGGCGACGACCGCCACGACCTGCTCGCCCTTGTTGCCTTGGTCGACCTCAATCGCCAGGGCCTCGCGCGTGAACGCATCGACGACCGTCAGAGCTCGCAGCCGGCGGCCATCGAACAGCGCGTCGGAGACGAAGTCCATCGACCAGCGTTCGTTCGGCCGGAGCGCGGCCGGCTGACGCTCACGGTGTGCCGCACTGACGTGCCGGCGGGGCCGCTTGAGCCGCAGGCTAAGGCCCTCATCCCTGTAGAGGCGGTGGACCCTTTTGTGATTCACCCGCCAACCTTCCCGGCGCAGCAGGATGTAGATCCTGAAGTAGCCGTAGCGCACCCGGCTCTTGGCCAGATCGCAGATGCGCATCCGCAGTGGTGCCTGATCGGGCTTGGTCGAGCGGTAGCGGACGCCCGACCGGCCGACGCCGAGCGCGGCGCAGCCGCGCCGCTCGCTCACCCCGTGCGCCTCCTGAACCTGGTGCACGAGTTCGCGTCGCCGAGCAGGCGTCAGAGCTTTTTTGCGAGCACGTCCTGCAAGATGTGCTTGTCGAGGCTCAGATCGGCCACGAGTTGCTTGAGCTTGCGGTTCTCGTCCTCAAGCTGCTTCAGCCGCCTCAGCTCGCCTGTGCCCAAGCCGCCGTAGAGCTTCTTCCAGCGGTAAAACGTCTGCTCGGAGATGCCCATCCGACGCAGCACCTCCGCGACCGGTGTCCCGGTCTCGGCCTGCTTCAGCGCGAAGGCGATCTGCTCCTCGGTGAACCTGCTCTTCTTCACGGCTCTGCTCCTCCCCTCAGGGTCTCACAAAACCGGAAAACTCGCACTCACGCCGGACCAAAGCGATGGGGGGACGTCA
>NZ_JBNHES010000050.1:0-1029 GCF_050591105.1 Methylobacterium endophyticum | reverse complement strand
CACCTTCTGCACTTCGGTGAAGGGCGCGTTGGAGACGTAGACGAGGTCGCGGTTCCTCATGCGGAAGGCCTGGGTGAGGAACAGGCTGTTGGGGTCGCGCATGTTGATGCGGTAGACCACCGGCACCAGCGGCGTGCCGAGCAGCGGCGAGGCCGGCTTCAGGCGGCGCACCACGGCGGCCGGCTCGTAGCGGAACACGAAGGTGCCCTGCGGATCGGCCTGCGCGTCGGAGAGCCCGCGCGATTTCGCCAGCGCCTGGGCCAGCGTGATGCCCTCCGCCGCAAACGGCAGCTCGGTGGAGTTGCCGAGCGCGCCCACCGCCAGGAAGGTCTGCGGATCGCGCACCAGGGTCAGCACGTCGCCGGGCCGCAGGTAGATGTTCTCGCGCGGATTCGAGACGATCGCCGTCATCGGCACCGTGGCGGTGACGCTGCCGCGCGAGAGCCGCACGAAGGTCTCGGCCACCGGCGCACGCACCCCGCCGGCGGAGGCGATCACGTCGAGCAGGCGGTCGCCCTTGCCCGACAGCGGCACGCGGGCGCCCGCCGTGACCTCGCCGGTCACGGTGACGGTCTGCGACACCGCCTTGGTCACGTAGACCAGAACCTGCGGCTGGATCGCCTTGCCGGCGAGCTCCGTCTCGATCAGCGCCTGCACGTCCTGGGGCCGGCGCCCGGCCACCTGGATGCGCCCGGCGTAAGGCACCGAGATCCCCCCGTCGCGCGAGACCACCTGCTCCGGGATCAGCGCCGATTTCGAGCCCGCCGAGAAGCGGTCGGCCACCAGCGGCCCGGAGAAGAGCCCGCCCGAGCCCGCCTCCCACACCGATACGGCCACGAAATCGCCCACCCCGATCACCTGTTCGAGGGAGGGACGGTGATCGCCGAAGGAGGCGAGCAGGCTGTCGAGGGGGCGCGTGCGCAGGGCCTCGACCACGGCCGGCGTGATGTCCACGAGCTCGTAGCGCGCGAAAACGCCCTCGGCGGTGGCCACATCCGCCCCATCCGCAACCGCTCCCGCCGTCGGGCC
>NZ_JBNHES010000049.1:0-1049 GCF_050591105.1 Methylobacterium endophyticum | reverse complement strand
AGGGTCTCTGGGTCCTTGGCAGTTCTTCGCGCAGTGTTGCTCGCCGTGCTGGCGATGGCTGTGGCCATCGCCCCGGCGGCGCCGTGCACGATGAAGCGCCACGCCGCAGCCGATCACGCCGCCGTCGACCAGGCCGCGGCCCCCGCCGACCCGCACACCCACCACCGACACGGAGCCGCCTCCGCCGACGCGCCCGCGGGAGCGGCCCTCCAGGCGGACGGCGCGGACGGCCCCGACTGCCAGCGGCATGCCTCGGCCGGCCAGCACCACCCGGGCGGCCACGGCCACCACAAGCGCCCGGTCAGCTGCGCGGCCACCTGCTGCCCCCTGGCCTGCCAGGCGGCCGTGCCGGACGCACCCTGGTCGGGCGAGGCGCTGACCCTGCGCCCCTCCGAGCCCATCGGCCTGGCCCAGGAGGACGGCGTCGCCCAGCCGCGTCCCCTGCGCATCGAGCGGCCGCCCCGGCAGCGCGCCTGACCGCGGCGGGCCGAGCGCCCGCCCGCGCCCGCACGCCGCTCCCGGCCGCGCCCTGACCAGGATCCTGCCTGCGCGGGCCGCGCCCGGCATGGCCGGCGCAGCCGCGCCCGCGCCCCACTCCCTGTCCGCCGGTCCGCGCCCCCGAGCGCGGCCGCCAGCCCCCGTTCGGGATCACAGCGATGCTCACCTCCCTCAGGCCGGCCGTGGCGCTCACGGCCTTGGCGCTCACGGCCTTGCCGCTGGCGGCCTGCGTGCCCACCGCCGCGCCGCACTGGCTCGTCGCCCCGGCCGATCCCGCCGTCGCCGTGCGCGCGCCGCGCTACTCCGCGGTCACCGCGGGCGTGGCGCGCTACGACGTGGTCGATCCCAAGGACTGGCGCGAGCTCAACCGCGCCGTGACGCCGAAGTCCGGCTCGGGCGGCATGGAGGGCATGGACCACTCCCGGATGCCCGGCATGAACATGCCCGGCATGGGCGGCAAGCGCGACACGGGAGGGCGGTGATGGGACCCGCCTGTAACCAAACCCCGCCCGCCCCCGGACTAACCCACAAAGGGAACTCACGGATGACCT
>NZ_JBNHES010000048.1:0-1201 GCF_050591105.1 Methylobacterium endophyticum | reverse complement strand
GAGCTATGCGGGAGATTGGGTGACGACGGTGTGTTGAAGGCGGCGTATCGAGGCGGGTGTCGAAGCCTGCCAGAACCTCTCAGCGAGAGCGATACGCCATGGAGACACCTACCAACATCGTCCGGCTTCGTCAGCCCGAGGCCATCGACGATCCCCTGACCGAGGTGCTGCGCAGCGGGGCCCGCCGCCTGCTCGCCCAAGCTGTCGAGATGGAGGCGGACGCGTTCCTGAGCGCGATGCAGGACCTGCGGCTGCCGGACGGACGCGCACGCCTCGTGCGGCACGGCCATGGCCCGGAGCGAGCGATCCAGACCGGCATCGGCCCGGTACCCGTGGCGCGGGTTCGCGTCCGGGACCGTGGCGCGAGCGGGCCTGAGGACCGGATCCGGTTCACCTCGACGCTCCTGCCGAAATGGGCGCGGCGCACCCGCAGCCTGGATGCGTTGCTGCCGGTGCTGTACCTGCGCGGCGTCTCGACCGGCGACTTCCAGGAGGCGCTGGCCGCCCTGCTGGGCCGTGACGCACCGAACCTCTCGCCGGCCGTCATCGCCCGGCTGACCGCGACCTGGGCAGACGAGTACACCCGCTGGCAGGGTCGCGACCTCTCGGCGCGCCGCTACGCCTACGTCTGGGCCGACGGCGTCTACCTGCAGGCCCGGATGGAGGACCAGGCCGAGTGCATGCTCGTGCTGATCGGGGCGACGCCCGAGGGCCGGAAGGAGCTCGTCGGCTTCCAGGTGGGCGTGCGCGAGAGCGCTCAGAGCTGGCGGGAGCTGCTCGTCGACGTGAAGCGGCGCGGGCTCTCGATCGCGCCCGAGATCGCGGTCGGTGACGGCGCTCTCGGCTTCTGGCGGGCGCTGGACGAGGTCTTCCCCGGCACCGCTCACCAGCGGTGTTGGGTCCACAAAGCGGCCAACGTCCTCGACAAGGTGCCGAAGTCCGTCCAGCCGGCGATGAAGGCGGACCTGCGGGAGATCCACGGCGCGCCGACCCGGGCGGCGGCCGAGGCGGCGCTGGCCGTCTTCGTCGAGAAGTACGGGGCCAAGTACGCGCGCGCTGCCGACTGCCTGACCAAGGACCGGGAGGCGCTGCTGGCGTTCTACGACTTCCCGGCCGAGCACTGGGACCACCTGCGCAGCTCGAACCCGATCGAGAGCGTGTTCGCCACGGTGCGGCATCGGACCGTGCGGACCAAAGGGGC
>NZ_JBNHES010000047.1:0-1227 GCF_050591105.1 Methylobacterium endophyticum | reverse complement strand
TCGAGCCATGTGGAGGATGTTGTCATGGGACGGAAGAAGCACACGGCTGAAGAGATTGTCGCCAAGCTGCGCCAAGTTGATGTTCTGGTCTCGCAAGGTCGCAAGGTTGCCGAAGCAATCCGGTCCATTGAGGTGACTGAGGTCACGTATTACCGCTGGCGTTCCGAGTACGGTGGCCTGAAGGGCGATCAGGTCAAGCGGCTGAAGTCCCTGGAGACAGAAAACCAGCGCCTTCGTCGGGCGATCTCCGACCTGACCTTGGAGAAGCTCATCTTGAAGGAGGCAGCTTCGGGAAACTTCTGAGCCCGGCTCGCCGCCGGGCTTGTGTCGCTTACGTCGTTGCCGAGCACGGTGTGTCCGAACGTTTCGCCTGCCGTGTCCTGGGGCAGCATCGTTCGACGCAACGCAAGACCGCCGTGGTGGTCGAGGACGAAGCTGCTCTGACGGCCGCGATCATCGCATTGGCCGTCCAGTACGGGCGCTACGGCTACCGTCGGATCACGGCCTTGCTCCGACGTGACGGCTGGACGGTGAACGTGAAGCGCGTCGAACGGATCTGGCGCCGTGAAGGGCTCAAGGTCCCGGCTCGCCAACCAAAGCGGGCACGCCTTTGGCTCAACGACGGCTCCTGCCTGCGACTACGGCCCGAGCGGCCTGACCACGTCTGGTCCTACGACTTCGTCGAGCACCGGACGCACAATGGGCGCAAGTACCGGATGCTGAACGTCATCGATGAGTTCACCCGCGAGTGCCTGGCCATCCGGGTCGCCCGTAAGCTCAAGGCGCTGGACGTGATCGACGTGCTCTCGGATCTGTTCAGTTTGCGCGGCGTGCCCGGTCATATCCGCTCGGACAACGGGCCGGAGTTCATCGCCAAGGCCGTACAGGACTGGATCGCGGCGGTTGGATCGACGACCGCCTACATCGAACCGGGCAGTCCGTGGGAGAACGGGTATTGCGAGAGCTTCAACGCGAAGCTGCGCGATGAACTCCTCGACGGCGAGGTGTTCTACACCCTGAAGGAAGCCAGCGTCGTGATCGAGCAATGGCGGCGGCACTACAACAGCATCCGACCGCACTCGTCGCTCGGCTACCACCCGCCTGCACCGGAGGCCGTCATTTGGCCAACGGAACCGAGCAGCTCAGCGCCGCTCGCACAACCCGCCATCGTCACGCGACCGACGATGCACTAACTTCGAACCTGGGCCACCGAATGGGGGCAGGCCA
>NZ_JBNHES010000046.1:0-1304 GCF_050591105.1 Methylobacterium endophyticum | reverse complement strand
TCAGCGCGAAGGCGATCTGCTCCTCGGTGAACCTGCTCTTCTTCACGGCTCTGCTCCTCCCCTCAGGGTCTCACAAAACCGGAAAACTCGCACTCACGCCGGACCAAAGCGATGGGGGGACGTCATCGGCTCGTGTCTGGAACGCGGTGCGCCAGACCAACTCGCTCTTCAGCGTCTTGAAGAACGTCTCGACCATCGCGTTGTCGAAGCAATTTCCCTTGCCAGACATCGAAATCACGATGCCATGTCCTCGTAGTTCTGCCTGATACTCGTTTGAACAGTACTGACTGTCGCGGTCGGAATGATGGAGCAGATCTGATCCAGGCTGCCGGACGACGAGGGCTCGTCGCAGCGCGGTCAGCGCGAGTTCCTTGTGGAGACGGTCGCTCGCCGCCCAGCCCACGACCCGCCGAGAGTACAAGTCGAGGACCACCGCCAGGTACAGCCAACCCTCCCGCGTCCAGATGTAGGAGATATCGCTTCCCCACTTCCGATCCGGCCCGGCCGCCATGAAGTCCTGGTCGAGGTGGTTGGGCGCGATCGGGAAGGCGTGGCCG
Organism: Methylobacterium endophyticum; assembly: GCF_050591105.1. Taxonomy (NCBI): domain Bacteria; kingdom Pseudomonadati; phylum Pseudomonadota; class Alphaproteobacteria; order Hyphomicrobiales; family Methylobacteriaceae; genus Methylobacterium; species Methylobacterium endophyticum. The sequence goes on along the minus strand of NZ_JBNHES010000046.1, from coordinate 747 downwards.
CTGTCCGTCGTGCGCCGGAAGCGGCGCGGCTGGCGAGCCTTGAGCCCGTTCTCCCGCATCAGCCGGGCCACGCGCCTTCTGCCTGCCGCCAAACCCTGCTCACGCAACTCGTGGGTCATGCGCGGGCTGCCGTACGTCTCGTGCGAGAGCGTGAACGCGGATCGGACGTGGGCAAGCAGCACGAGGTCCTCGCGCTGCCGCGTCGAGGCCGGACGACTCTTCCAGGCAAAGTAGCCGCTCGGACTGACATCGAGAACCTTGCACAGGCGCGCGACAGGGAAGTCCTTCTTCGCCGCGTCGATGAGGCGGAACCTCATCGACTTCCCTCCTTGGCGAAAAAAGCCGTGGCCCGCTTCAGGATCTCCCGCTCCTGGCGCAGCACCTCGTTCTCGCGCCGCAGACGCTTGAGCTCGGCGGCCATGTCCTCCTGCCGATCGGCCGGTGGGTTGTCCATCTCCCGCTCGCGTCGACCGTCGATCCAGTTGCGCAGCGTCGAGAGCCCGACACCGAGATCGGCGGCGACCTCGCGGCGGGACCGCCCGCTCGTCTGGGCCAGGCGACTAGGCGTGCTGTCGAACAGGACCGCCGATAGGGCGCTGGTCGGCACCTTGGTCGCCCATTACTGTGATTAGGCGTGGAATAAGGACCCCGTTTTTGGGGTAATCGGCGTCCAAACGGGACCCCAGGACAAGTCATCCACACTGCCTTCCGGCTCGAACGGGAGGCTTGCGCGGGATGTTGGTCGTG
>NZ_JBNHES010000045.1:0-1855 GCF_050591105.1 Methylobacterium endophyticum | reverse complement strand
GGTCATTCGTCATTCGAGGTTGATGGCGGAGAAGCGGGCTTGATGCCCGCTTCGTCGTCTGGGGTTGATGTCGCCCACCATGCCCCGCGAGCGAAGGCGTAGTGAAGGGCGCGACGATACCGATCGTCTTCCTGGTCGGATGCCTCGGAGAGAGGCCACAGCCTCCTGGCGTGGGCCAATGCGGCATCATCGGTCGTATGCGATAGAGCTTCCGAGATGACCCCACCCTCGGCCCCGCTCTCGCGGACTGTCGGCCAGAAAAGCGCAACGGCGTGCGGCGGCTCTGCCGGGCGCTCGCCGGGCGGGATCATCTCGTTGAGCCGTGCCAGCGTATGTGCGAGTTCCAGCCAATCCTCGCCCGGCACGGCCTGATGTTCCGTCCCGCCGTTCGCAGTGTTGTCCACGAGACGCCATGCTGCTCGCACAACGACCTGCACAGCGGCGAAGGCGTCACGATTGATCTTCGCCGATTGATCCTCCTTCTTCGCATCGGCGAGATGCAGCACCAGATCCTCCAAGCTCTCAACGGACAGGCTCGGGGTAATGGGGCAATCTCCCTCGCTGGCCCTCTTGCGCACCTGGGCAATCTGCGGGTCTGCGATCAGCTTGTGCATTAGTCTCTCCTATTTCGCCTCGAACTTAATTCCGGTCGTGCGCTCGATCTCTTTGACCTTTTGCCCATCATACCAAGGGCCGGGGCCTTCATCGTAAGGATCGGGCAGTGTGATGGCCGGATCGAATACGGGGTCCGCCCTGACTTCTCCGCTCTTCCGCGTGTCGAAGGCACCGATCCCTCCACACCGAGAGCAGGCGGATTGCCCCATATCTCCGTAGCCCTGCCCGCCGCAGTTACCGCACGGGCGCAGAGAGCCGTTCTTCAACCGGGCGACCGCCTCGCCAATCTCCTTGTCGGCTGGCTCTTGGCGGGCCGGTTCGCGGTAAACTCGGAAGGGCACGCCGTGGAAAACATCAACCATCTTGCTCGTCCTCCGGCTCGTCCGCCTTGATCTCTTGCTCGTCTTCCCCGCAATCGTCGCAGGGGTCGCAGCCGAAGATGCCCGTGCTGATCCAGCCCCGGCCTCGGCAGTGTCGGCAAATAACGTCGCTCACCACATCGCCTCCACGCAGTAGAACCGGGCCATTTCGTCGGCGTCGTAACCGAGGAAGATCATCGTCTCGCCACGGGCGATGCCAGCCTCGATTAATCCAAGTTCGGCTGCTGTGTATCGGCTGTGATCGGTGGGCATGGGTATCTCCGTCTCTGATGTAGACAGATATAACCGTCCCCGGTTATGCTGTCAATAAGCGTCCCCGCTTATTGAGGCCCATTGATGAACTTTTCGTCCCCGGTTATGACCCGCCGCATGGGTCGCCCGCCGCTCAACGTCGAAGAGACGAAGGTCCGCCTGAACGCAGGCTCGAAGCAGCGCATCGCCACGCTGGTTGGCGAGAACCGCATGGCAGCTTTCATTCGCGAGGCCGTTGAGGAGAAGCTTCGACGCGAAGAGAAGCGGAAGCCGGGCAAGGCTGCCGAGGGGGTCGAGTGACGGACCTGTTGCGCCTCCCCAACTTGGCGTTCGTGCAGCAGTATGAGGATGATGGAAGCCTCATCATCGAGGCCAAGACCAAGAACCTGAAGCTGCCATCGCCCTGCTGCCTGCTACAGGACCTCGACAAGAACGGCACGAAACGACAGCGCTACAGGGACCACCCGGTTCAGTCCCAACCCACCTGGATCGAGATCAAGCGGCAGCGGTTCAAGTGTGCGCAGTGCGGGGCAACGCACTACGAGAAGCTGACCGACATTGACGCGGATCGCAGGATGACCCTGCGGTTCCGTGAGCACTTGGAGCGT
>NZ_JBNHES010000044.1:0-2154 GCF_050591105.1 Methylobacterium endophyticum | reverse complement strand
TATGGCGAAGTTCGGGTTCCGGCTAGATCGGGGCCGCCGAGCTGCTTTTCACGCGTCCGATACTTCATCGCCCTCAAGGCGGTGATTACCTTGCCGGCGCCGGCCATCGTCAGGAAGCGCAGCGAGGACGCTCGATGGTATCGCTCCAGCCACGCGTTCAAGCCTGCTTCAACGGCAGCATCGCTCTCGGCGCTCGGACCGGTCCATTCGCGCCAAAGCGCGCGGATCAGCTCGACCTGCTCGGGTGAGGCGAACCCTGCCCTGCGGCCGAAACCGGGCTTGGTGACGGCCAGAGGCTCGCGTTCGAACCCCTCGGCCTCCAGAAAGGCCATGCACAGGTCGAAGCCGCGTCCGTCGAGGTCGTTGGCCGAGACGACGCCGCCGTAGCCTTGGAGCATGGCGTAATAGCGCTTCTCGTCCATCGCGTTGCACTTGCGCGCCACCTGGATCAGCCTGACCTTGGCCGGCGTGATAGTGCGGCGCGCCGCGACGAAGGCGGCGACGTCAAGACCGCGCTGCTCCCAGCGCGACAGGAGGTCGATCAGGCCCCGGCCGCCGAGGTCGCGTAGATCGGCGACGCCGCCATAGCCGCGCAGGTCGGCGGCGTAGACGTGCGGCGTGAGGCCTAGCTCTCGCGCGGTCGCCTCGATCAGCTTGCGGGTGGCGGCCGAGAGGATCGGCCGCTGCCGGCACTCGAACCGGATGACGGTGAAGTGATCCATCAGCCGGGCAAAGCCCTGCGCGGTCAGGGCCTCGACGCTGTCCACGCCGCCGCAGCGGCGCAGAATGCCTGCGAACACGCCGGGATCGGCCGCGACAGCCTCGCGGGCGCGCCCGATGAGCTTGAGTTGCGCCGGCCGGATCACGGGTTGGCCTTCTGATAGGCAAGGGCGGCCTGTTCGTCTAACGCCCTGAGCCGCGCAGCGATGGTCCGCATCACGTCCACCACAAGATGCGATGCTTTGAGCAAGTCGGTGTCGCCTTCGGCGTCGTCGACCAACGCCTTATCGAAGAGGTAGGCCAGACCATCCAAGTCGAGGTGCATGAAGTAGGCGTCATGCACAAGCTTGCGCAGATCGTCGGCGTACCGCTGAACGGTAATCCTATGGACAGTGATCTGATCGACCGTGTTCTTGCGATTGGCCTCGGCCTCATCGAGCATCTCTTGCCACCGGTCCAACATGGACTGAGGAACCTCGTCGGGGACGGGTCGGCGGGAGGGATCGACCCGCATCGAGCGCGGAACCTTCCGCGCCTCCGCAACGGTCTCTGGGGCGGTCTGGGATGCCATCAGGGTTTCCTCGTGGTCGAAACGACGCCGGATCGCCTCCGGCCGGGCACGCAACGAAGGGGGGATCAGCGCCGCTTGGGCAGGCGCTTGAAACTGCTCTGACGTTCGACCTTCGGAGCCGCGTCGGCTGCCTCCAGGTCGCGCACGAAATGAGGGAACGTGGACAGCGCCTCGCGCAGGTGATCGACGCGGACCACCTTGCTCCCGGCTTCCTCGGCGATGGCGCGGGCCGGCGGCAGCACCTTGCCGAGGCCGTCCGCGTGGCGGACGCGGGCCAGCTCGCGGCAGAGACGGAACGCGTCCATGCCTTCCACGTCGTAGGCGGCGGCGATAAGGTCCGCGTCCGTATCGAGGATGCAGTCGATCTCCTCGCGCACCGGTAGGCGGCGGGCGATCTGCTGGATAGCGGCCTGGCTGGAATTGACGAGCTTCAGCACCTCGGCGTTGCCGAGGAAGAGCATCTGAATGCGGGCTTCCTCGCTGATCGCCAGCAGTTCGCGCGCCGAGCGCAAGGTGAGGTTCTGGGCCTCATCGAACAGCATCACGGGGGCGAAGCGGGCCTCCCGGCAGAGGCGCTTCAGCGTCGCTGCGATGCTGTAGGCGGGCTTCACGCCGAGGTGCGGAGCCACCTCTTCGAACACCGCCATGGTCGAAGCGCCGATCACGCCCGTGACGGTCACGAGGCCGACGGACGGCCCCTCCATCAAGTCGGAGCGGCGCACCGCCTCTCCCTTCCGAGCGGCAAGGTCGATCGAATGGTTGTAATCGACCGGGATTTCATTGCGGCCGGCGAGTTGGCGGCTCGTCTGCATGATCGCGGCCGGGTCGGCCGCGCGGTACGGGCCGCGCCCATCCTTGCCGCT
>NZ_JBNHES010000043.1:0-2434 GCF_050591105.1 Methylobacterium endophyticum | reverse complement strand
TGTGATTAGGCGTGGAATAAGGACCCCGTTTTTGGGGTAATCGGCGTCCAAACGGGACCCCAGGACAAGTCATCCACACTGCCTTCCGGCTCGAACGGGAGGCTTGCGCGGGATGTTGGTCGTGGAGACGGTCGCAAAGATCCGCCGCGCGTACTTCGTGCAGCAGAAGCCGATCAAGCAGATCTGCCGGGAGCTGAAGGTCTCTCGCAAGGTCGTGCGCAAGGTCATCCGTTCCGAGGCGACAGCGTTCCGGTACACCCGCGCCATCCAACCTGCCCCAAAGCTCGGATCGTGGCGGGATGAACTCGACCGGATGCTCCTGGCGAACGCCAGCAAGGCACGGCGCGAGCGGCTCACGCTGATGCGCATCTACGAGGCCTTGCGTGGGCTCGGGTATGAGGGCGGCTACGACGCGGTGCGCCGCTACGCCAAGGGCTGGAAGCGCGAGCATACCGCGGTCACAGCCCAGGCGTTCGTGCCGCTCTCCTTCGCGCCGGGCGAGGCCTACCAGTTCGACTGGAGCCACGAGACGGTGCTGATCGGCGGCACGACCACAGAGATCAAGGTCGCCCACGTCCGGCTCTGCCACTCGCGCATGCCGTTCGTGCGGGCCTACCCACGCGAGAGCCAGGAGATGGTGTTCGACGCCCACGACCGGGCGTTCGCCTTCTTCCGCGGCTCCTGCCAGCGCGGGATCTACGACAACATGAAGACCGCCGTGGACGCGATCTTCGTCGGACGTGAGCGCGCCTATAACCGCCGCTTCCTGCAGATGTGCTCCCACTACCTCGTCGAGCCGGTGGCCTGCACACCGGCCTCGGGCTGGGAGAAGGGGCAGGTCGAGAACCAGGTTGGACTGGTGCGCGAGCGCCTGTTCACGCCGCGCATCCGGGTGAGGAGCTACGACGAGCTGAATGCCCTGCTGCTCGACGGGGTGATCGCCTACGCCAAGACCCACCCGCATCCCGAGCAGCCCGACCGGACCGTGTGGCAGACCTTCGAGGCTGAGCGGGCGGCCCTGGTCCCCTATGCCGGTCGCTTCGACGGCTTCCATGCCGTGCCGGCGGCCGTGTCCTCGACCTGCTTGGTCCGCTTCGACAACAACCGGTACTCGGTCACGGCCTCCGCGCTCGGCCGGCCGGTCGAGGTGCGCGCCTATGCTGAGCGCGTGGAGATCCGCCAGGACGGGCGCGTCGTCGGCGAGCACGCCCGCGGCTTCGGCCGCAACCAGACGGTATTCGACCCCTGGCACTACGTCCCCGTGCTGGCCCGCAAGCCCGGCGCGCTCAGGAACGGTGCGCCGTTCAAGGACTGGGTGCTGCCTGCTGGCCTCGACCGGATCCGACGCAAGCTCGCCGGCAGCGCCGATGGCGATCGGCAGATGGTCGAGATCCTCACCGCCGTGCTGCGCGACGGGCTGAGTGCGGTCGAAGCCGCCTGCGCCGAAGCGCTGCGCGAGGGCGTGCACTCGGCCGATGTCGTGCTCAACATCCTAGCTCGGCAGCGCGAGCCCACCGCACCCGTCACCATCCTGACGCCTGAGAGCCTGCGGCTGCGCCATGAGCCGGTCGCCGATTGTGCCCGCTACGACAGCCTGAGGAGAGCCCCATGATGGAACGTCAGAACATCCTCGCCACCATGGGCGAGCTGAAGCTGTTCGGGATGAAGGCGGCCTACGACGAGATCATCAAGGTCGCGCTCAAGCGCACCCACGAGCCGCAGCAGGTCGTCGGCGACCTGCTCCAGGCCGAGATCAGCGAGAAGCAGGCGCGCTCGATCCGCTACCAGATGACGATTGCCAAGCTGCCCCTGGCCAAGGACATCGCCGAGTTCGCCTTCACCGACACGCCGATCAACGAGGGGCTGGTGCGCGACCTCGCTGGCGGTGAGTTCCTGGCCCACCAGCGCAACGTCGTGCTGGTCGGCGGCACCGGTACCGGGAAGACGCACCTGGCCATCGCCCTTGCGCGAGCCTGTATCCGGGATGGGAAGCGCGGCCGGTTCTACAACGTGGTCGACCTCGTCAATCGGCTCGAAGCTGAGGCGCGCGCCGGCCGGCAGGGCCGCATCGCCGACCATCTCATGCGGCTCGACTTCGTGGTGCTGGACGAACTCGGCTACCTGCCGTTTGCGCAGTCGGGCGGCCAGTTGCTGTTCCACCTGATCAGCAAGCTGTACGAGACCACCTCGATCGTGGTGACCACTAACCTCGCCTTCGGCGAGTGGCCGAGCGTGTTCGCCGGCGACGCCAAGATGACCACGGCGCTGCTCGACCGGCTCACCCATCACTGTGAGATCGTCGAGACCGGCAACGAGAGCTGGCGCTTCAAGAACCGCGCCTGAGGCCAGAACCTACGACGCCAAAGCTGGGCTTCGGATCAGCTCAGCCGCACCGTGCCGAGCTTGCGAAGGGGTCCCCATTGCACGCCGATCC
>NZ_JBNHES010000042.1:0-2904 GCF_050591105.1 Methylobacterium endophyticum | reverse complement strand
GCACCGGAGGCCGTCATTTGGCCAACGGAACCGAGCAGCTCAGCGCCGCTCGCACAACCCGCCATCGTCACGCGACCGACGATGCACTAACTTCGAACCTGGGCCACCGAATGGGGGCAGGCCACTCCACGCCAGAAACCCGCACTTCGACGACGCAGGGCGCCGCGACCTGTTCAACCGCTTCTTCGATCTTATGACGGTCCAGAAAGCGGTCCCGCATCTTCTGGTCGGCGGCTTGGCGATCCTTCTACAAGCCGGGATCGGCCTCGTCCTGACAAGTTTCTATCATCCGTTCTTTCTCGCCTTCAATCTCGTCGCCGCCGCCGTCCTGCTCGGCATCGGGTTCATCTGGGCGGGGCCGGCGGTCCGGTCCGGCGCGGCGCTGAGCCATGCGAAGCACGAGACGGCGCGTTGGCTGGAGAGCGTCGGCACCTCGAACGGCTTCTACAAGCACGGTGGTCGGCTATCGGCCGCGATGGCGCGTTCCGACGCGATGACCGCCGCCTACCTGCGGGCGCATCGCCGCCACTTCCGCCACACCTTCGCGCAGACCATCGGATTCCTCGTGGTCTACGCGGTCGCCAGTGCCGCCCTGCTGGCCATGGGCGGATGGCTCATCCTGCAGGGGCAATTGTCGCTCGGGCAACTCGTGGCGGCGGAACTCGTCTTGTCGGGGGCCTTCTACGGCATCTCGCAACTAGTGCAGTGACGCGGACAGAGGATTCACGCGTCCGATGAGACGTGCGAGTCTGGGCCATGGCTCAGACGGTCTGTGTGCTTCTCGATGCGAGCGATGCGGCACGACTGGTTGCGATCGCCAGCGACCGCTCCCGCCCGCTCAAACATACCCAGCGTGCCCGCATCGTCCTGCTCTCGGCCGAGCGCTTTTGTGTCCAGGACGTCGCCCGGCGGGCGGGCGTCAGCCGCCCGGCCGTGTGGCGCTGGCAGCGGCGCTACGCCGAGGCTGGCGTCGAAGGTCTGCTGCGCGACAAGACGCGCCCGCCCGGCACGCCGCCCCATTCAACCGAGACGGTGGCCGAGGTACTGGCGCTGACCTGCTCGGAGCCGCCGGGCGAGGTCACCCACTGGACCGGCCGGGCCGTGGCCCGCGCGGTCGGGATCTCGTTGCGTGCCGTGCAGCGGATCTGGGAGGCTCACCGCCTCCAGCCGCATCGGCTGCGCACGTTCAAGCGCTCGCGCGACCCCGCTTTCGCCGCCAAGGTCGAAGATGTCGTCGGCCTCTACATGGCCCCACCCGCCCACGCGGTGGTGCTGTCCATCGACGAGAAGAGCCAGATCCAGGCGCTGGAGCGGACGCGCCCCGACCGTCCGCCTGCCCCCGGCCATCCTGCCGCCCAGACCCACGACTATACCCGTCACGGCACCACGACGCTCTTTGCGGCCCTCGACGTCCTGGCGGGCACCGTGCTCGGCCGCTGCATGCAGCGCCACCGGAACGGTGAGTTCATCCGGTTCCTCAACGCCGTCGAATCTGCTGTCCCGTCCGGCAAGGCGATCCACGCGATCCTCGACAACGTCGCTACCCACAAACATCCGAAGGTGCGCGCCTGGCTCGCCCGGCACCCGCGCTGGACGTTCCACTTCACCCCGACTTCGGCCTCGTGGCTCAACGCGGTCGAGGGCTTCTTCTCAGCGCTGACCCGTCGTCGGCTGCGGCGAGGCTCCTTCACCGGCGTCGTCGATCTGCAGGCGGCGATCAAACGCTACATCGCCGAGCACAACCAGCGCGCCAGACCCTTCGTCTGGACAAAGCCCGCCACCGATATCCTCGAAGCCGTCGGCCGATCCCCTGAACCATCCGTCTGAGTCAGTGCACTAGGCTCGCATGCGAGGACCTTCTACGACCTCGTCGCGGCGCTCCACGAACTGTCGCTGTTCGACGGGATCGAGCAGGCGGACGGGGATGGGTGGACCGGCCCTGGCCCCGCCAATGGCAGCCTGCGCCTGCGCGATGTTGAGGTCGAAGGCTGCCGCTTCGACTTCGCGGTCGAGAGCGGTGAGATCCTCGCCGTGGCCGCCGACGAGGGGATCGAGCGGACGGTCGCGGCGCTCCTCGCGCGGAGGGTTCGGCCGCAGCGTGGGTGGGTGATGGTCGGCGGAGCCGACATCGCGGCGTTCAATCCGGAGAAGCTGCGGTCGGAGATCCTTGTCCTGGATCGGCCGACGCTCGCCGAGACGACCATCCGCGAGTACCTGTCGCTGGTCGAGGGTCAGGATCCGGCCACGATCCACGATTGCCTGGAGCGTGTTGGCTTGGTCGAGCGCATCCGGCGCTTGCCCTACGGCCTCGATACGCCGCTGTCCGCGTCCGGCTCGCCGCTTTCGGCGGGTGAGGCCGTCGCGCTGAAGCTGGCCGCCACCCTTCTGCAACCGCCGAAGCTCGTCGTCCTGTCGACGCTGTTCGACCTGCTTCCACCGGATCGCGTCGCGGCGGCGCTCGCAAGGTTCCGGGAGGCGGGCACGACGGTGCTGCATGTCACCCGGCGCCCCCCACAACCGATCTACGATGACCAGATCCGGCTGGGCTTGCACGGCTATGTGCGCGCCACCGAGCGTGAGGACCGGCTCGACAATGCCAAGCTGCGTGAGAGGACCCATGCTGTCGCGGCCTGAACATATCCAAAGCTTCCCGACCCTGACCTCGATCCGGCCTCCCCGCGCGGCGGCCGTCCTGGCCTGGATCATCGGCATCGGGATCTGCCTCGCGGTCCTGGTCCTTCTGTATGTTCCCTGGGTGCAGACCTCGGCCGGGACGGGGCGCTGTCAAAAAGCGTTGGAACGGGACCCCGGATCGGCGTGCAATGGGGACCCCTTCGCAAGCTCGGCACGGTGCGGCTGAGCTGATCCGAAGCCCAGCTTTGGCGTCGTAGGTTCTGGCCTCAG
>NZ_JBNHES010000041.1:0-5601 GCF_050591105.1 Methylobacterium endophyticum | reverse complement strand
TGCCGGTGGTCTACCGCATCAACATGCGCGACCCCAACAGCCTGTTCCTCACCCAGGCCTTCCGCATGAGGAACCGCGACCTCGTCTACGTCTCCAACGCGCCCTTCACCGAAGTGCAGAAGGTGCTGTCGGTGTTCTCGACGGCGGTCGCACCGGTCGCCTCGGCTGCCTCCATCGCGGCCTACGCGCGCTGATCGGGCGCCGCCGCGGCGCCCTCGGCCTCCTTGGTCTCCTCCACCTCGGGGGCGACCTGCCCGTAATTGAGCACGGCGACGAGGGCCGCGCCGCCGAAGACGTTGCCGATCAGCGTCGGCACGAAGAAGCGTCCGACATAGTCCCCCATGGAGGCGGCGCCGGTGGCCACGAGGTAGAAGCCCTCCACCGAGCCCGCGACCACATGGGCGAGCCCGCACATAGACACCAGCCACGTCATCAGGGCGATGACGAAGGGCGCCGCCGTGCCTGTCGCCGGCAGGATCCAGACCATCAGGGCGATCATCCAGCCGGCGAACACCGCCTTGACCAGCGTCGTCCAGAACGGGAAGGCGACGGCATGGTGGCTGAGCTCGGCGAAGGCGTCCTTCACCTCGGCCTCGAAGGCGGAGGACCAGGCGAGGACAAGGGCGATGCAGGCCGTCGCCAGGATGTTGCCGACGAGCACGATGCACCAGAGGCGCAGCACCCGCAGCCCGGTCTTGACCGAGCGGTCGTGGAGCAGCGGCAGGACCGGGGTGATCGTGTTCTCGGTGAAGAGCTGCTGGCGCCCCAGCACCACCACCAGGAAGCCGACCGCGTAGCCCATGCTGACGACGAGCGGCGTCCATTCGGCCTTCGGCAGATGCACCTTCAGCACGCCCGGCACGATCAGCGAGAGCGCGATGCTGAGCCCCGCCGCGAAGGCCGACAGGAACAGCGCCAGCCCGTGCCGGCGGATCTCCTCGTTCCCCTGGCTGCGGATGACCTCGTGCAGGATATAGGCGTCGGGCCGCGCGATGCGCTCGACGGATTCCGCCAGCTCGTCGCGCCTGGCCGCCGCCTCCTCGCGCTCGCCGCTCATCGCCGAAGCCGCGCGAGCATCGCGACGACCTCCTGCCGCGCCCGCTCGACGGCGTCGGCGTCCCGGCCGCGCACCACGATCTTGTTGCGGAAGCCCTCGGCCGTGATCGACGGATAGGAGCCGATGGCGACGCTCCCATGGGCGGCGGCGATCTCCGACAAGTCGGATGCGAAACGGCCCTCGGGCAGGTCTCCGGCCTCGACGGTCTCCGAGAGCATCCGCACGCCGGTCGCGAGCGTAGGGCCGATCTCGTCGAGCATCGCCTGCATGATCGTCGGCACGCCGGCCATGACGTAGACGTTGCCGATGCGGAAGCCCGGCGCCTTGGAGACCGGGTTGGCGATGAGGTCGGCCCCGAACGGGATCCGCGCCATGCGCAGCCGCGCGGCGTTGAGGTCTTCCGGCCTGTGGCGCTCCAGCAGCATGGCGCGCGCCCGCTCGTCCACGTCGATACCGACGCCGAAGGCGCGCGCCACGCAATCGGCGGTGATGTCGTCATGGGTCGGGCCGATGCCGCCCGTGGTGAAGACGTAGGTGTAGCGGGCGCGCAGCGCGTTCACCGCGTCGACGATGGCATCCGCCTCGTCCGGGACGACGCGGACCTCGCGCAGGTCGATGGCGATCGCGGTCAGGTAATCGGCGATGGTGCCGATGTTCTTGTCCTTGGTGCGCCCGGAGAGGATCTCGTCGCCGATCACGAGAACGGCGGCGGTGACGGTGGACGGATCGGTCGGCATGGGGGTCCGGGGGCGTTGCGTGGCGACAGGCAACTAGCGCGCCGCCCCGGCGGCTTCCATACGGATCGCCCCGAGGACCGGACCGTTCGACGATGATCTTTCAAGCGCCGCTCATCGAGGCCCGGCTCCTGCGCCGCTACAAACGCTTCCTCGCCGATGTCGAGCTGGCGGATGGCGCTCCGCTGACCGTGCATGTGGCCAATCCGGGGGCCATGCTGGGGCTGGCCGAGCCCGGCAGCCGCGTGCTGCTGTCGCGCTCCGCCAACCCGTCGCGCAAGCTCGCCTTCTCCTGGGAGCTGGTCGAGGCGCATCTGCCCGGCGGCCCGCAATGGGTCGGCGTCGACACCCTGCGACCGAACCGGCTCGTCGCGGAAGCTTTTGGAGAGGGGCGCCTCGCGCCGCTCTCGGGATACGAGCTGCTCAAGCCCGAGGTCCGCTATGCCGGCGCCAGCCGGGTCGATTTCCTGGCCACCGGCGGCGGCCTGCCGCCCTGCCATGTGGAGGTGAAGAACTGCCACATGATGCGGCAGGCGGGCCTTGCCGAGTTCCCCGATTGCGTCGCCGCCCGCAGCGCCCGCCACATGCGCGACCTCGCCGAGGTGATGGCGCAGGGCGGCCGCGCCATGCTCGTGGTGGTGGTGCAGATGGCCGCCGAGCGCTTCGACGTCGCCCGCGACATCGATCCGGGTTTCGACCGCGCCTTTCGCGCCGCGCGGGCGGCGGGGGTGGAGGCCCACGCTTACCGCTGCGAGGTCGGCCCGGAAGGCGTCGCCGTCGCGCAGGCGATCCCCATCGTGACGCCGGACTGATGCCACTCCCGCTCGAGGCGGTCGCTAAGCGCGTCCCCCTCCCCCCTTTGCGGGGGAGGGTGGCCCTCGCGTGAGCGAGGGTCGGGAGAGGGGAGCGCGCTATCAGGAAAGGGCGCTCCCCTCACCCGACCCGCTTCGCGGGCTACCCTCTCCCGCAAAGGGGCGAGGGAGACGCGGAACGAGAGGTCAGGCTCCGGCGCGCTCGAAGACGAGGTTGAGCCGGGTGCGTGCGATCTCGCGATAACCGTGGGATTCCAGCAGCTTGGGGAGGTCGATCTGCCAATGGTCGAGGCCGTTCTCGACCAGCAGCAGCCTCGGCAGCAGGGCCGGGGGAGCCTCGCGCAGGAACGGCTCGAGGATCAGGTCCTCAGCGCCTTCGACGTCGAGCTTGACCGCGTCGATGCGCGCGATGCCTTCCCCGCGCGCGAGATCGAGCAGCGTCACCGCCGGCACCTTGATCTGGGCGCCCTCGTTGGTGCCGACGATCTTGAGGCTCGACTCGCCGGCGTTGCGGGGATCGAGAAAGAGGGTCAGCTCGCCCGCCTTGTCCGCCACCGCGCAGGCGACGGCCTTGACCGTGCCGAACGGGTTCTGGGCGATGTTGTAGGTGAGCCGGTCGAAGATCTCCGGCTGCGGCTCCACCGCCAGGATGCGTGCGCGCTTTCCGGCGAAGGAGGCCACGAACAGCGCGTAGGCGCCGATATTGGCGCCGATATCGATGAACACGCAATCGGCCGGCAAGCGCTCGCGGAGAAGGTTGCGCTCCATCGGATCGAAGAACTGCGGCGTGAAGAGAACCTTCTTCTCGCAATTGTTGTTGTAGGGATGCAGCCGCATGCGCGCGCCGAGACGTTCCACGTCGAGCGGCTTGCCGCGCAGGAGCGAGATCGCGATGCGGCGCAGGAACATGGCGAGCCGGCGCCCGCGCCAGGAATCCGGCGAGAGGCGTCCCGTGCGCTCGGCGATCCGGGCGACGAGGCCGGCCGGCGCATAGGTCCCGTAGGGCTGGGTGTCCTTCATCGGCGGGGTGATGCCAGCAGCGCCGCCGCGCCGCAAGAGCTTGCAAGGGCTTGAAGGCAAAGCGCTTGATCTGTCAGCGGCTCCGCGTTGCCGGGCGCGCCGGGGCGTTCTAATCCCTTGCTCCAGATCATCGACAGGCACGGACCAGCGGATGCAGACCTTCGATTCGGACGGCGTCGCGATCGCCTATATCGACGTGCCGGCCACCGCCGGGGCGGGCGATCCGATCCTGCTGATCCACGGCTTCGCCTCGAACCATGCCGTCAACTGGGTCAACACGCTCTGGGTGCGCACCCTGACCCAGGCCGGCTACCGGGTGATCGCCCTCGACAACCGGGGGCACGGGGAGAGCCAGAAGCTCTACGATCCGGCCGCCTACGGCTCGGACGTGATGGCGGGCGACGCGCTGCGGCTGCTCGACCATCTCGGCATCCCCCGCGCCGACGTCATGGGCTACTCCATGGGCGCGCGCATCGCCGCCTATCTCACCCTCGACCATCCGGGCCGCGTGCGCTCCATGCTGCTCGGCGGTCTCGGCATGCATCTCGTCGAGGGGAGGGGGCTGCCCTCCGGCATCGCCGACGCGCTGGAGGCGCCGGCGGGTACGCCCATCACCGATCCGACCGCGAAGGCGTTCCGCATCTTCGCCGAGCAGACCAAGAGCGACCTGCGCGCGCTCGCGGCCTGCATGCGCGGCTCCCGCCAGAGCCTGTCGCGGGCGGAAGTGGCGACCATCGAGGTGCCGGCCCTCGTCGCCGTGGGCAGCCTCGATACGGTCGCGGGCTCCCCGGCGCCCCTCGCCGCGCTGATGCCGAACGCCCGCGCGCTCGAGATTCCCGACCGCGACCACAGCACCGCCGTCGGGGCGAAGCCCCATCGCGACGGCGTGCTCGCCTTCCTCTCCTCCAGGCCGTGAGCGGACCGGCGCTGGGAAGGGGAGCCCGAATCAAGTTTCCCGGCACAACGAACTAAACGGCCGGACCGCGCGTTCACTGGGCAAGACGTTTCTCGAACCTGCTTGGTGAGATTGATGAACAAGACCTTGCTGGCCGTGTCCGCCGTCGTCGGCGCCCTGGCCTTCGCTCCCGTGACCGCGAGCGCCCAGAAGAGCGCCGCCGGTGCCGCCGCCACCGGCGTCACCGTCGGCCCCTCCTTCAGCGGCGGAGGTGGCGGATTTCGTGGTGGCGGCTTCGGCGGTGGTGCCGGAATCGGTGGCGGACGCGGCGGTTTCGCCGGCGGGATCGCCAATCCCGGCGGCTTCGGCCGGGGCGGCGTCGTGAATCCGGGCGGTTTCGGCAACCATGGCGGTTATGCCTATCATCGCGGCGGCTATGGCCGTGGATACGGGCGCGGCTACGGCTACGGAGCCGCCGGGCTGGGTCTCGGCCTGGGACTCGGTCTCGCCGCCGGGAGCGCCTATGGCGGCTACTACAACGATCCGTATTATTACGGCGGCGGCTACGCGCCGGCCGGATATGCCTACGAGCAGCCCGTGGAGACGGAAGTTGTGACGGGCGGCGCGGAGGACGTCGCCTACTGCCAGCGCCGTTTCCGTTCCTACGACCTGCGCAGCGGAACCTATCTCGGCAACGACGGTCGCCGTCACGCCTGCCCGTAGTTTCTCGGGACTCTCCAAATCGAAGGCCCCGCGCGTGATGCGCGGGGCTTTTTTCGTGCCGCCGTCAGGTCCGATGCGACATTGGGAGGATAGGGGCGTTTTCGCCATGCGCGGAGGATCAGGCCATTCGCCATGCGACGGCACCGGACCGGTCCCTAATCCTCGAACAAAATCAGCCCTCGCTACTATTTCCGGTCGACGCGTCCGGCCCCGCGCGTCTCCCTCCCCCCTTTGCGGGGCAGGGGAATCGCATATGAGTATCGTGGGCGTTGCGTTTTTGAGTTTGATCGATTCTGACCAAGCTTTTCTCTGTGAGGGGCATGGCTGTGGTCGAGGATCTGCTCGTCATCCTGCGTGAAG
>NZ_JBNHES010000040.1:2500-5777 GCF_050591105.1 Methylobacterium endophyticum | reverse complement strand
GAGGGAGTGTGTTTTTGGATTTGCGTTGTGCGGGTCTGGCGGCGACCGACTCTCCCGTGTCTTGAGACACAGTACCATGGGCGCTGGTGTGTTTAACGGCCGAGTTCGAGATGGGATCGGGTTCTGGGCACACCGCTCAGGCCACCAGACCGGCGCAACGCAAATTTTTTGGGACTTTTTCGGACTTGACCTCGAGACCATGAGGACCGGTCCGGGCCAAGTTCTTCGATGTTCGGCAAGCTGATGCGCCTGTGTCGGGCGAGTGGCGGATGGCGTCTTGGAGACGAGCCTGTCGGCTCTCCATTCGCTATTCGCTATTCGCCTTCTGGTCGCATGGTCTTTGTTGTGTGCGTGTCGTTTGTTTTTACGGACAGTGATCACGAGAGCGATCAAGCCGATCGGGCGATTAGTACCGGTCAGCTCAACGCGTTGCCGCGCTTGCACATCCGGCCTATCGACGTGGTCGTCTTCCACGGCCCTCAAGGGAGTACTCGTTTCGAGGTGGGTTTCCCGCTTAGATGCCTTCAGCGGTTATCCCGTCCGTACATAGCTACCCTGCACTGCGGCTGGCGCCACAACAGGTCCACCAGAGGTACGTTCATCCCGGTCCTCTCGTACTAGGGACAAATCCTCTCAATACTCCAACACCCACGGCAGATAGGGACCGAACTGTCTCACGACGTTCTGAACCCAGCTCACGTACCACTTTAATCGGCGAACAGCCGAACCCTTGGGACCTTCTCCAGCCCCAGGATGTGATGAGCCGACATCGAGGTGCCAAACGACCCCGTCGATATGGACTCTTGGGGGTCATCAGCCTGTTATCCCCGGCGTACCTTTTATCCGTTGAGCGATGGCCCACCCACGCGGGACCACCGGATCACTATGACCGACTTTCGTCTCTGCTCGACATGTCCGTCTCGCAGTCAAGCGGGCTTATGCCATTGCACTCGCCGAGCGATTTCCGACCGCTCTGAGCCCACCTTCGTACGCCTCCGTTACGCTTTGGGAGGCGACCGCCCCAGTCAAACTGCCTGCCATGCGCGGTCCCGGACCCCGATCAAGGGTCGCGGTTAGACCACCATATCGCCAAGGGTGGTATTTCAAGGATGGCTCCACACAGGCTGGCGCCCATGCTTCAAAGCCTACCACCTATCCTACACATGCCGACACGAAGGCCAGCGCAAAGCTACAGTAAAGGTGCACGGGGTCTTTCCGTCTGACCGCAGGAACCCCGCATCTTCACGGGGAATTCAATTTCACTGAGCCGATGCTGGAGACAGCGGGGAGATCGTTACGCCATTCGTGCAGGTCGGAACTTACCCGACAAGGAATTTCGCTACCTTAGGACCGTTATAGTTACGGCCGCCGTTTACCGGGGCTTCGATTCAAAGCTCTCACCTCTCCTCTTAACCTTCCGGCACCGGGCAGGCGTCAGGCCCTATACGTCGTCTTACAGACTTCGCAGAGCCCTGTGTTTTAGATAAACAGTCGCCACCCCCTGGTCTGTGCCCCTCACGCCTGGTTGCCCAAACGTGAGGCCTCCTTATCCCGAAGTTACGGAGGCAAATTGCCGAGTTCCTTCAGCATCGTTCTCTCAAGCGCCTTGGTATACTCTACCAGTCCACCTGTGTCGGTTTCGGGTACGGTCTCACGTGGAGGCTATTTCCTGGGACCCCGCAGCAGCCCATCCAATCCGATAAGGATGAACCACATCAAGGATCCGTCACCATCCACTGGCCGGGGAATATTCGCCCCGTTCCCATCGACTACGCCTTTCGGCCTCGCCTTAGGGGCCGGCTAACCCTGCGCAGATTAACTTTACGCAGGAACCCTTGGACTTTCGGCGAGAGTGTCTTTCACACTCTTTGTCGTTACTCATGTCAGCATTCGCACTTCCCATACCTCCAGGACCCCTCACAGGTATCCCTTCACAGGCCTAGGGAACGCTCCGCTACCGCTCATCTAAAAGATGAACCCTAAGCTTCGGCTCGTGGCTTGAGCCCCGTTACATTTTCGGCGCAGGAACCCTTGATTAGACCAGTGAGCTGTTACGCTTTCTTTAAAGGATGGCTGCTTCTAAGCCAACCTCCTGGTTGTTTTGGGATTCCCACATCCTTTCCCACTTAGCCACGAATTGGGGGCCTTAGCTGTAGGTCAGGGTTGTTTCCCTCTTCACGACGGACGTTAGCACCCGCCGTGTGTCTCCCGAGCAGTACTCTTGCGTATTCGGAGTTTGGTTGAGTGCGGTACCGCTGTGGGCGGCCCTAGCCCATCCAGTGCTCTACCCCGCAAGGTATTCACTCGAGGCGCTACCTAAATAGCTTTCGCGGAGAACCAGCTATTTCCGAGTTTGATTGGCCTTTCACCCCTAGCCACACGTCATCCAAGACCTTTTCAACGGGCACTGGTTCGGACCTCCAGTGGGTGTTACCCCACCTTCATCCTGCACATGGCTAGATCACTCGGTTTCGGGTCTAAAGCCACGAACTGAACGCCCTGTTCAGACTCGCTTTCGCTGCGCCTCCACCTATCGGCTTAAGCTCGCTCGTAACTTTAAGTCGCTGACCCATTATACAAAAGGTACGCGGTCACCCAGGACAAACCTTGGGCTCCCACTGTTTGTAAGCATCCGGTTTCAGGAACTGTTTCACTCCCCTCGTCGGGGTGCTTTTCACCTTTCCCTCACGGTACTGGTTCACTATCGGTCGCTGAGGAGTACTTAGGCTTGGAGGGTGGTCCCCCCATGTTCAGACAGGATTTCACGTGTCCCGCCCTACTCGAGTCCTGCAATTCATCCGTCCCGTACGGGGCTGTCACCCGTCTCGCCGGCCTTTCCAGACCGTTCCGGTAAACTCATTGCAGGCGCTGGCCTGATCCGCGTTCGCTCGCCACTACTGACGGAGTCTCGTTGATGTCCTTTCCTCCGGGTACTGAGATGTTTCAGTTCCCCGGGTTCGCTTCAAACCCCTATGGATTCAGGATTTGATACCTTCATGTGACCAATCGTAATGAAGGATCAGACGACCGCTAGGTCGGCTGAGCCCACAATACGAAAGGTCGAAGGTGGGTTTCCCCATTCGGAAATCCCTGGATCAAAGCTCGTTCGCAGCTCCCCAAGGCTTATCGCAGCGTACCACGTCCTTCATCGCCTCTCAGCGCCAAGGCATCCACCGAATGCTCTTAAGGCACTTGATCGCTCTCGTGATCGATGTCCGCAGGTGAGCGACAGCAGTTTCTGCTGGCGATCACCGCGACACGGTCACAAAAAGACCGG
>NZ_JBNHES010000039.1:0-5852 GCF_050591105.1 Methylobacterium endophyticum | reverse complement strand
CACGACCAACATCCCGCGCAAGCCTCCCGTTCGAGCCGGAAGGCAGTGTGGATGACTTGTCCTGGGGTCCCGTTTGGACGCCGATTACCCCAAAAACGGGGTCCTTATTCCACGCCTAATCACATAACCGGCACTGTCCGGGTAGGCGACTTCTCCGCCGCGCGATTGTGGAGGACCGGATTGTAGATCCGGCTCAAGCGGCTCGGATTGGCCGCAAGCCTGTCCTGCAGGTATCGGGCAAGCCCGTCCGAGACGGCGATCGTATGAGCGGCCATCCGGGTGAGAAGCGGCGTGGCCAGGTAGCCGATGCGGCTGAGGAGCCCACGCTCGTTCGCCTTATAGCCGTGATACGTGATGATGCTCCGGCGCAAGCGGCCAGCCAAGGCCGCTGCCACCGTGTGCTTGAGGTTCGAGGAGGCCAGCGCGGAGATCGTGACGTCTGGCCGTTCGCGACGTATCAGCCCGGCGAGACGCGCCGTTGAGCGTAGATGTCCGCCTCCTAACACGACAAGCCGAGCATCGGGGCTCAAGTAAGCCAGGTTTTCCCTGGCCTCGTAATCAACGGCCACAATTACCTCATGTCCGAACCTGCAGAATTCAGTGGCGAGGATTGCCCACACGCGTTCTGCTCCGCCGCCTGCGAGGGCGTGCACGTACATCAGAATTCTACGCGGAACAGGTCTCGGCCTGTCGGAAGCAGGTGGAGCATTCACAGGAAGTACCCTGCCTCGGCGCCGGCGTCGTACGGCTCCCGCTAATGGTTGTGCTTGTGGCGCGCGCCGCCGTCCGGCTGCGCTGTGCTGGAGGGGTTCTCCGCTGCCTTCGTGCCGTCCGTCCCGGCGGCGCCGTGGTTCATTCCGGCATGAGCGTCGCCTGCCTGTGCCTGCATCCACAGGTCGTTGTACTCGTCGTCGGTCATCTCCGGCAGCTTCCGCAGCAGCGCGACCGTCGCCCAAAGCATCTCGTCCCCGTCGCTCGCCATCGACGGCATGCCGCTCATCTTGATCCCGTTCTTCAGGATCCAGAACAGCTCGCCCGCACTGTAGCGCTTCGCGGCCTCCTTGAGATTCGGCGGCTCAGGATACATGCCCTCCGCGACCTCGTTGCGCTTGGTGCCCGGTCCGCCATGGCACGTGGCGCAATGCTCGGCGAAGTGCCCGACGGCCGGCACCAGCTTGGCTTGTTCGTCGTAGCCCGCCGGCGGCAGCAGGCCGGCCGCGTGGGCTCGGATCGAGCGCACCCGTGCCGTCTCCAACACCCACGAGGTCAGGGCCCAGTGCGGCTCCGTCGCGGCGACGTTGAAGACGCCCGCGTAGATCACGGCCGCGGCGGCGACCGTCGCCAGGATGCCGGCCGAGAGCAACGTGAGGAAGGCGATCTTGGCGGTTTGCATGGATGTGTCCTGAGTGACCGGTTCAGAGACGGGCCGCCCACGCGTCAGGTGCGGGGGGGGGGCGTCGGACGAACTGGGATGAGCGCTCTCGTCGGATCCGTCTTCTCACCGCGCCTTCTGGATGCGCGTGATGGCAAGCTGCCCGTTCACCCGGTCGGCGGAGAACCGGACCCGGTCCCCGGCCTTCACCCCCTTGAGGATGGCAGGGTCGGCAACCCGGTAGGCCATCGTCATGGCGTCCATGTCGATGTTCGGGATGCGCTCGTGGTCCAGCGTGACCTTGCCGGCGGCCTCGTCGACCTTCTGGACGGTCCCGCTCACGAGGGGCGTGTTGGCAGGGGGCTGGGCCGCGGCAGTCTTGGCGGGGGACGCCGGAGCGGGCGACGGCGACGCGGGCTGGGTCGAGCCGCCCGCCTGCGCCTTGCGGTCCAGCGGACCCTCGCCGGACGGCGTCTGGTTCGGCTGCGGCCGGTAGTCCGACTGCCGGCTCCGGACCTGCCACTCCTTGAGGGCGTCGATCTTCTGCTGCTGCTCGTCCTGGATCTTCTGCGCGGTCTCGCGCAGCTGGCGGTCGCCGCCGTAGTCGAGCTGCGCCTTGGCGAGGAAGAGGGTCTGCTCGTAGCTCGCGATCAGGAGCTCGGCGAAGTCCCGATCCGGGTCCCCGGTCAGCTTGAGGTTCTTGAACCGGTCCGCCATGACCTCGCGCACGCGCTCCAGGGCGGCCGGGGCACCCTTGGCGGGTTGGGCCCAGGCCCCGCCCGAGAGCGGGTTCGCAAGCGCCACGCTCATGGCGGCCGACAGCAATAGACGTCGCATGTGATTTCCTCCGCGGCATGGGGCCGCCGCGCGTGATCGGGCGTGCCCGCGCGGCGGGCCCGTTCGAGGCGCTACTTGGCTTTTTGGATCTGGGTGACGGTGTACTGGCCGCCGGCCTCGTCGACGTCGAACTCGACCTTGTCCCCGGACTTCAGGTCCTTGAGCATCGCCGGGTCCTTGACCTTGTAGGCCATGGTCATGGCGTCCATGTCGAGCTTCGGAATGCGCTCGTGGTCCAGCGTGACCTTGCCGGCGGCCGGGTCGACCTTCGTGACCGTGGCCTTGACCGATTGCGCCCAGGCCGGGCTCGCCAGAGCCAGCAGCGCGGCGAGGGCGAAGGGAGGTACCTTCCTCATCGTATTCTCCTGATGGTCGTTGTGCCGCTGCACGGGCACTTGTTGAGGGGCGATGGCGCCCGCGCAGCGGCTTTCGGGCGGACTAGGTCCACCCGAACCCGTCCGGCGGTGCCCGCCCGCATCGGGGCGTCGTTCCGGCGGAAGCTTGGAAGACATCCGGCATCGCCGGCTCAGTGGTTTCCGTGACCGCCCGGGTTGGAGGCCGTCCGGCGCTTGCGCGGGTCGACCACGCGCAGGTCGGTCTCGCGGGCTTTCCGGCCCTTGGGCGTGTCCGGCGCCCGCGTCGGCTCGGGCAGGGGCTCGCCGGTCCACTCGTAGGCCAGCGTGCCCTCTGGGTGCTGGTACCAGCCCGGAT
Source organism: Methylobacterium endophyticum (assembly GCF_050591105.1). Classification (NCBI taxonomy): domain Bacteria; kingdom Pseudomonadati; phylum Pseudomonadota; class Alphaproteobacteria; order Hyphomicrobiales; family Methylobacteriaceae; genus Methylobacterium; species Methylobacterium endophyticum. The sequence continues at coordinate 2,932 of NZ_JBNHES010000039.1, read as the reverse complement.
CCCTGTAATCGCCGGGCGCCACGTCGGGGCGGACCTTCAGCACGGTGAACATGCCGCCCATCTCGACCGATCCGAACGGGCCGGCGCCGGTCATCATCGGCAGCGTGTTCTCGGGCAGCGGCATCTCCATCTCGGCCATGGAGCCCATGCCGGTCGAGCCCATCGGCATGTAGCCGGGCGCGATCTTCTGGATGCGCTTCGCCGTGCTCTTCAGGTTCACGCCGATGTAGGTGCGCACCGAGTGGCCCATGGCGTTCATGGTGTGGTGCGACTTGTGGCAGTGGACCGCCCAGTCCCCCAGGTTGTCGGCGTTGAACTCGATGGCCCGCATCTGGCCGACCGCGACGTCAGCGGACACCTCGAACCACTGGCGCTCGGGCGGGATCCAGCCGCCGTCGGTGCCCGTGACCTTGAAGTCGACCCCGTGCACGTGGATCGGGTGGTTGGTCATGGTCAGGTTGCCGAAGCGCATCCGCACCTTGTCGCCCTGGCGCGCGACCATGGGGTCGATGCCCGGCCAGACCCGGCTGTTGAAGCACCACATGTTCATGTCGAGCATCGTGTTGACCTTGGGCACGTACGACCCGGCCTCGATGTCGTAGGCGTTCAGGAGCCAGACGAAATCGCGGTCGACCCGCCGCTCGGCCGGGTCGCGCGGATGCACGACGAAGAAGCCCATCATGCCCATCGCCATCTGGACCATCTCGTCCGAGTGGGGGTGGTACATGAAGGTGCCCGAGCGCCTGAGGATGAACTCGTAGACGAAGGTCTTGCCCGGCGGGATGCCGGGCTGGTTCAGGCCCGCCACGCCGTCCATGCCGTTGGGCAGCGTCTGGCCGTGCCAGTGCACGGCGGTCGCCTCCGGCAGCTTGTTGGTGACGAAGATGCGGACCTTGTCGCCCTCGACCGCCTCGATGGTCGGACCCGGCGACTGGCCGTTGTAGCCCCAGAGATGGGCCTTCATCCCAGGGGCCATCTCGCGCACCACGGGTTCGGCCACGAGGTGGAACTCCTTCCAGTCCCCGCGCATGCGCCAGGGTAGGGTCCAGCCGTTCAGCGTCACCACCGGCTGGTAGTCCACCCCGGTGGTGGGCACGAGGGGCGGCTGTGTCGTTGCCTTGTCCATCGAGGGCGCCTCGGGCAGGCCGGCGGCCTGCGTCCGCCCGCTGATCATGGACGTCCCTGCGAGGACCAGTCCGCCGGCCCCGAGCAGGTTCCTGCGCGAAATGTCAGTCATCGGTTTCTCCATGGGTCTCGTGCGATGCGGCATCAGCCGCCGGGCGTGGCGGAAGCGAGGGTGTCGCCACCGCCGCCGGCCACCGCCTCGGACCCGGCCGATTCGCCGCCGAAGCCTTCGCCGGTGAAGCCCCCGCCGATGACGGCCGCCCTGAGGTCGGTCGCCGCGATCCAGAAGTCGCGCTGGGCCTCGATGGCCTGGATGTTGCTCAGGATCCGAGAGCGGGCGTCGATGATCAGGGTGGTGACGTCGATCAGCATGCCGCTGTACTGCAGCAACGCCTGGTCCTGGATCGTCTTGCGCAGGGGCAGAACGCTCCCCTGGTAGTGACGGGTGATGTCGTACTGGCCGCGGTAGCGCTGGTAGGCCTCGCGCACCTCAGAGCGGGCGTTGACCGCCTTCTCCGCGAGGCGATGGGCGGCGCCGAGATAAGCCTCCCGCGCGCCGCGCACGACCGTCGTCCCGAAGTCGTAGATCGGGATGACCAGGTCGATGGAGTAGCCGCGCCCGAAGCTCTTGTCGCGAGTGACGTTGAAGCCGCCCTGCTCGTTCGGCTCGAAGGCCTTCGCGCGCTCGTAGCGGTCGGAGTAGCCGACATCGAGCACGTTGATGAAGCCGCTGACCTGGTTGAGGCCGTACTGGCCCGCGAGCGACTGGAGTTCGAAGCGCGCCGTCTGGATGTCCGCGCGCTTCTTGATTGCCTCGGCCTCGATCTGGGTGCCGCTCACCAACCGGCCGGGCAGCGACGGCAGGCCGTTCGGAAGCTTGAAGTCGATCTCGCGCCCCCAGAGGCCGAGCAGGCGGATCAGCTTCTCGCGCTCGACCCGTTGCAGGACGCGCGCCTTGGCGAGCTGCGCCCCGAGCTCGCTGTAGAAGGCGTGCTCGCGCGCCTGCTCCAGCTTGTTCAGCGCGCCCGTCTCGCCGAGCTGCTTGGCCAGGGTGGAGGCGGAGCCGGCGCTCGCGAGCGCCTGCTCCAGGTAGGCGACGGACTGGTTCGCCGACACCGTGCGATAGAACTGGCGCCGCGCCTCGCCGGCGAGCCGCAGCACCTGCCCGACCGTGCGGTACTGCTCCGCCCTGAAACGGTTCTGGGCGATGGGGATGCGGACGGGCAGCGTCAGGAGCTCGATGAGGCTCGCGGTGAGGGAGCGCTCGACCTCCAGCGTGAAATCGCCCCCGGTCCGGCTGAGGGAGAGCCGGGGGACCGGCGGCAAGGTCGCCTGGACGAACTCGGCTTCCGACACGCCGAGGTCGTTGAAGGACGCCTGCAGGGCGCGGTTCTTCAGGAGGGCGACCTGAACCGCGCTGTCGGGCGTCAGGGGGCGCCGCAGCAGCTGGTCCGCGCGCGCCGCCGCGCCGGTCGCGGCGATCTCGTCGGACACCTTCACGATGTCCTTCCTCAACTCCAGGGCGGCGTAGCTGTGCGCCGGTCCGAGACCGCCGTCGGCCGAGAAGCCCACGCAGCCGCCAAGCGGCACCCCGACCGACGCCAGGAGGGCAGCGGTCCGGGCGCGACGGCCGAGCGACGCTGCGGCTCCCCGGCGGGCGCCGGACCCGCGAGTCTGAGGCAAGGTCATCCGTGAGTTCCCTTTGTGGGTTAGTCCGGGGGCGGGCGGGGTTTGGTTACAGGCGGGTCCCATCACCGCCCTCCCGTGTCGCGCTTGCCGCCCATGCCGGGCATGTTCATGCCGGGCA
>NZ_JBNHES010000038.1:0-8167 GCF_050591105.1 Methylobacterium endophyticum | reverse complement strand
AACATCAACTTGGCGCAGCTTGGCGACAATCTCTTCAGCCGTGTGCTTCTTCCGTCCCATGACAACATCCTCCACATGGCTCGAAGCCATACCTTAGGGAGGACCACTTTTCAGGAGGCAGGCCAGGAGGGCACGCAGGGTGATTTCCGCGACAATCCTCGCGAACACGCGCCGCTCGAACAGCGCCAGGACGTATATCCGCGCGGCGCTGAGCATGGCGGCGGCGAGCAGAAGCCCGAGCAGAAGCCCGGACAGGACGAACAGGGGCGCCGGCAGCGCCGTGTTGGCCACCGAGTTGATCAGGAGCTGCACCGACACCGGCACGGCAAGGCCCAGGAGCGCCACGGCGGCCCCATAGACGACGGCCGTCCAGACGAAGCCCGCCTCCGGTTTCAGGAGGCGCGCGATGAGCCTGCAGGCTTCCGCGAACGTCAGGGGCGTGTGTTTGATCGCATCCACGGGTCGAGGACCTTCCAGATCGGATCGAGTGCGTGCAGGGAGGCCATGGCGCCGCCATGTTGCCGGGCCCGGCCGTGGAGAAACGGAAAAACCGTCGTCATGCGGGAGCGCGGAGCCGACCCGGAACACCCGGCTCATGCCGGGCTCGAACCTCATGGGGTTAGATCGAAGCGACTGGCGGTCCACCGGAGGGCGTGTGGCGGATGCCGGTGAGATGCCCTCCAGGGCGAGGATCGCACGCGCGGTCAGCCATGCCCGGGTGGCACGGCGGACCATGTTGATGTCGGCGATTGCTGGACAGCCGGACGGCTGTCGCGTCGAGGTGATGCGCCCGCTTCAGCAGCGATAGCCGCCCGACGTCTGCCCGTACTGCTGCACCGGGAAGTGCTGCTGGTCGGCGTTGCCTTCCTGGGCTGAGCTTCTGCGGCAGCCGCCGACCGCGCGGGTCAGCATCTCCCCCGAGAGGATCGAGCCGGTCGAGAGCCCATCCCAGGTCGTCTGCGGGAGGGGCCGCGTCGGAGAGCCTACACGCAGGTCGGCGAATGCGGCGGAGAGCGGCGCGACACAGAGCGCGGCCGCGACCGTCACGATGGATAACTTCTTCGACGCCTTCATCGCTTGTCTCCAATCAAATTTACGGTTGTGACGACCTGTCCGTGGATCGAGGTCGGCCTGGCCACCACAGTTTTCCAGACAGGTCCGCTTCATCCACGCAAATGATTTGGAGACACTTGGTTCGCAGTACAATTTCGCGGGTTCAATGACGCTCATTGCGAAAACAAATGAGGATGAATGCTCCGCGTATGCCGATCGAAATTTAATCCCCGAGATAGACACCTGGTCAAAGGGCAATGTGTGTTCCGTCACATCGCGCCATTACGATCAGTGAGGATTTCGCGGAGGCTTGAGGCCGGAGCTTGAGATCCGACCCAGGTGAGCTGATGTGACGGCGATGCCGGGCCCGCCATTGCCTTTCGACCTCGACCTGCTGCGCACGTTCGTCGCCATCGTCGACAACGGGAGCTTCACGCGCGCGGCCAGTAGACTGGGCCTGACGCAGTCGACCGTGTCGCTGCAGATCAAGCGTCTGGAGGACGGCATCTCCCGTCGCCTATTCGACCGGGACGGCCGGGAGCTCAAGCTGACGCCCGAAGGCGAGGTTCTGCTCACCTATGCACGGCAGATGCTCAAGCTCGGTGCAGAGGCCCTTTCCCGGATCGTCACGCCGGAATTGACGGGCCTCGTCAGGCTGGGCACGCCCGAGGATTTCGCGACCACGCACCTGTCGGAGGTTTTGGCGTGTTTTGCTCGCGCCCATCCGCAGGTCGCGCTCCAGGTGAATTGCGACTTCACCGTCAACCTGCTCGACGACTTCTCGAAGGGGAAGTACGACCTGATCCTGTTCAAGCGCGAGCCCCAGGGTCCGAGCGGCGGGACGCGGGTCTGGCGGGAGGTGCTCGATTGGGTCGCGTCACCGCGTCTCGTTGCGGAAGCCGGTGACCCGATCCCGCTCGTCCTCTCGCCGGCGCCGGACGTCTATCGCAAGCGCGCGCTGTCGGCCCTCGATGTCGCCGGACGCGATTGGCGCATCGTCTACACCAGCCCGAGCTTGGCCGGATTGCAGGCCGCCGTGCAAGCCGGGCTCGGGGTGACGGTGTTGCCGACGGAAATGGTCCCTGCGGACATGGTGTCGGTTTCGGGCCGCCTTCAACTGCCTAAGCTCCCCGATACGGAGATCGTCCTCTACCAAGCGCCGGGCCACGTGTCGGCGGCGGCGGAGTTATTGTCGTCGACGATCGTCGCGGCGCTGGAGCGGCGCGTCGTGGCCCCTATGGCTATCGTCCCTTGAGGACATTGGGGCCTGCACCCGACTCGAAGGTTTGCTGCGCTCGCGCCGTCAGTCCGCCCCCTCGTCGGGGATATTCAGGAGGTTGCCGCAAGCCTTGCAGTGCACGGCGTCTGGCTCGTGGCGCTGCAGCCCGCAGGCGTCGCAGGGGAAGCGCACCTTGTAGGGTCGGAACACCACCTGGGCGAGGCGGAAGAACAGCGTCACGCCGCAGATCATCACGAAGACCGAGAGCAATCGTCCCGAGGAGCCCGGCAGTGTGATGTCGCCATAGCCCGTCGTTGTGAGCGAGGTAACGGTGAAGTACAGCGCGTCGACCGGCGTCTGGATGGCCGGGTTGTGATCGTGCTGCGTGGCGTAGACGATGCCCGTCATCGTGAAGACGAACACCACGAGGTTGGTCGCGGCCAGGATCGCGTCCTCGTTCCGGCGGAACAGCCCGCTGTCCCGCCGCAGGTGCTCTAGCAGGTGATAGGTGCGCAGCAGCGGATCATGCTTGCCGATTGCCAGAGGCTTCGGTTGATCACCCAAGCATACGGTTCGATCTGTGCCCGGCGCAAATCCTCCCGGAGCGCGGCCGCCTCCGAGACGGGCGTGGTCTCGGGCAGGGTTACGACAATGACATGGGTGTAGGCGGGATCCCGCAGACGCATGAGAGGGGTGACGATCCTACCCGAGGCGTGCGTGCCGGGTGCGGAGATGAGATCGCGCGTCATCTGGCGGCGATAGGCCCCGGTCGCATCGAGTAGGAGCAGTGTGCGTCTAGTGGGTGCGGCGTCGAGAACGACGAATGCACTGCGCGCCTCCGCGACGATGCGCGAGAAGGCGTGGAATACGGCGGCTTCCTCGGTACAGGGTGAGCGCAGATCCTCGTGCAGCATTTCACCCCACTCAAAGTCTGGTCGCGGTCTGCAACGAAACCTGACTGTATGAGGACGTCTGCCCAGACCTGTTGATGTAGCTCAAGGTAGTCGGCTGCGGTCGGCCTACGCTGTCGAAGATGGTCCGACATCGCGAGATCGCCGGCAGCTCTCGCCAGAGGGGCCCGGACCGGGGATGCTGTGCAGTTAAGTGACAAACCTAATACGAGCAAGGCGCGTTTCGCCAATGCGGCTCATTGAGGAAGTCAATCGACTTTTCTCATCCGCGCGCTTGAAACGGCGAGCGTAGATCACGAACCTATTTATACGGAGATCCGGGCTCCTCTGGTAGTCTCATGTGAGATTGCGATGTCGGATGCTCTCGGAGCGCGCCTCATCAGTGCCAGACCAGAGGATTGTCCGATGCTGTTCCGCATTGGAAGCGAGCCGATACCTGGGCATGAACGCGTAGGTGCGCGCACGCGGAGTCAACTTACGGGCACTGCGGCGATCCTGGTTCTGTTCATCGCATTGATAGGCTGCCAGGACAAACAGGCCGCCTCCTCCGCTCACACAGCAGCGACGGCTCCCGCAGTCAGCATCATCGTCGCGGAGCCGAAGGCCGTAACCCTGGTCAAGGAATTGCCGGGTCGGATCACGCCGATGCGCATCGCCGAGGTACGGCCGCGCGTGTCCGGTATCATCGTCAAGCAAACCTTCGAGCAGGGTAGTCTCGTCAAGGAAGGGACCGTCCTATATCACATCGATCCCAAGCCATTTGAGGTCGAACTCGACGCCGCCAAGGCGGCGCTGGCCAGGGCCGACGCGACACTGTTCCAGGCAAATCGTCAGGAGGATCGCCTGCGGCAGCTCCTCAGCGGGCAGACCACAACCCAGGCGCAGTACGATCTAGCACTGGCGGCAGAAAAGCAGGCCGAAGCGGACGTCGCAGCTCAGAAGGCCGCCGTCCAGCGTGCCCAGCTCAACCTTGACTTCGCAACCCTGCGAGCGCCGATCACCGGGCGGATCGGGCGGGCGCTCGTGACGGAGGGCGCCCTCGTCGGCCAGAACGAGGCCACACACCTCGCCACCATCCAGCAGCTCGATCCCATCTACGCCGACTTCACGCAGTCCGTGACCGAGCTGAACCAGCTCAAGCGCGATCTCAGCGACGGCCGGCTGCAGAAGGTGTCGCCCAACGCCGCCGAGGTGCGCCTCGTATTCGACGATGGCACCCTCTACCCACATTCCGGGCGGCTTCTCTTCTCCGATGTCACGGTCGACCCCGGCACTGGCCAAGTAATCCTGCGCGGCGAATTCCCGAACCCAAACGCGGAACTCTTGCCGGGCACCTACATGCGCGTGCAAATCGAGGAGGGTATCGACGCCGATGCCATCGTGCTGCCGCAGCAGGCGATCCAGCGCAACAATGCCGGCGGCAGCGAGGTCTACGTCGTCAACGACGAGGGCCGCGCCGTACTGCAGCCGGTGCGTGTCGGCCGCACGCTCGGCAACGAGATCGTGGTCGAGGACGGGCTGAAGCCCGGCTATCGCGTCGTCGTCGAGGGCTTCCAGAAGTTCACGCCCGGCAGTGTGGTGCAACCCGTGCCGTGGTTGCCAGCCAAGCAGGCGGCGGCGCAAGCCCGACCGAACTGATCCCTTTCCAAGCGCCCCGCTCCCTCCGGAGGCCTGCCGCCATGCCCGGCTTCTTCATCGCGCGTCCGATCTTCGCCTGGGTGGTGGCGATCTTCATCTGCCTAGGCGGACTGCTCGCGCTGCCGTTCCTACCGGTCGCGCAGTATCCGGTGATCGCGCCACCCTCGATCTCGATCTCGACCGTCTACCCCGGAGCCTCGACCCAGAACCTCTACTTCAGTGTCACCCGGCTGATCGAGGAGGAGCTGAATGGGGCCGCCAACGTCCTCAACTACGAGTCGACGAGCGACACCACCGGCGAGGTCGAGATCATCGTCAACTTCCAGCCCGGAACCGACATCGCGCTGGCCGCCGTCGATGTCCAGAACCGTATCAAGCGCATCGAACCACGCCTGCCGGAGGCGGTCCGCGAGCAAGGCATCCTCATCGTCGAGGCGAGCAGCGCCATCCTACAGTTCGTGACGCTCACCTCCAGCGACGGCAGCCTCGACGAGGTCGGCCTTGGCGATGTCGCCACCCGCAACGTGCTGCCGGAGCTGCGGCGTCTCCTTGGTGTCGGCCGGGCGCGCCTGTTCTCGACCGAACGTGCGATGCGGGTCTGGCTCGATCCGGACAAGATGCTCGGCGTCAACCTGACCGCGCAGGATGTCGAGGACGCGATCAAGGCGCAGAACGCGCAGGTCGCCTCGGGCTTGCTCGGCGTGCAACCGAGCCCGAGAGCTCAGCGCACGCAGAACATGGTGCTGGTGAAGGGCCAGCTCGAGTCGCCCGAGGATTTCGGCTCAATCGTGCTGCGCGCCAACCCGAACGGCTCCACCGTGCGCCTGCGCGACGTCGCACGACTGGAAGTCGGCGGCCTATCCTACGCCTTCTCAACCCGCCTGAACGGCAAGCCCGCGGCCGCCATCGCCGTGCAGCTCGCGCCGACCGGCAATGCGCTCGCCACCGGCAAGGCGGTGAAGGCCAAGATGGAGCAGCTCGCCCGCTTCTTCCCGCCGGGCCTCAAGTACGAGATCTCCTACGATGTCACGCCGGTGATCACGGCGTCGGTCAAGAAGGTGCTGCTGACGCTCGCCGAGGCGGTGGTGCTCGTCTTCGTCGTCATGTTCCTGTTCCTGCAGAACTTCCGCTACACGCTGATCCCGACCATCGTGGTGCCGATCGCGCTGCTCGGCACCTGCGTCTCCCTTCTCCTGATGGGCTTCTCGATCAACGTGCTCACCATGTTCGGCATGGTGCTGGCCATCGGCATCCTCGTGGATGACGCCATCGTGGTGGTCGAGAACGTCGAGCGCATCATGGCCGAGGAGGGCCTCTCGCCGAGAGCGGCCACCGAGAAGGCCATGGGTCAGATCACGGGCGCCGTGATCGGCATCACGCTCGTCTTGATGGCGGTGTTCGTGCCGATGGCGTTCTTTCCCGGCTCGGTCGGCATCATGTACCAGCAGTTCTCGGCCGCCATGGTCGTGTCGATCGGCTTCTCCGCCTTCTTGGCGCTGTCGCTCACCCCGGCTCTGTGTGCCACGATGCTGAAGCCGATCGCTAAGGGGCACGGTCACGCCAAGGAGGGCGTTTTCGGCTGGTTCAACCGCAGCCTGGACTGGCTGACGCGCCGCTACGGCACCACGACGCGCTGGATGGTGGCGCGCTCGGGCCGCTTCATGCTGCTCTACTTGGCATTGCTGGGCGGCCTCGGCTACGCCCTTTGGCGGCTGCCTGCGGGCTTCGTGCCAATCGACGACCAGGGCTTCGTCATGGCCGACGTTCTGGCACCTTCGGACGCGAGTGCGAATCGGACGCTCGATGTTGTCCGCTCGGTGGAGGAACAGCTCGCCGGAACGCCGGGCGTCGACAAGCTCACGTTCATCACGGGCTTCAGCTTTTTCGGTCAAGGCGCGATGACGGCACAGGCCTTCGTCACCCTGAAGGACTGGTCGGAGCGCGATGCCGATCAGAGTTCCGCGGCCATCATCGACCGGAGCAATGAGACTTTCGTAGGCTTGCGTGACGCGGAGGTGTCCGCGCTCGCCCCACCGCCGATCGCCAATCTCGGCACGACGAGCGGCTTCAGCTTCCGTCTGCAGGACCGCTCGCAGCGTGGCTACGAGGCGCTGATGGCTGCCAAGGATCAGCTTTTGGCGGCCGCTAGCCGCTCGCCGATCCTGCGCGAGGTGACAGTCGAGGGTCTGCCGCCAGCCCCACAGATCCGGCTCGACATCGACCGCGAGAAGGCAGCCGCCCTCGGTGTGACGTTTGCCGATATCAACACCACGCTCTCGGCACAGCTCGGATCCAGCTACGTCAACGACTTCCTCAATCGCGGCCGTATGCAGCGCGTGGTCGTCCAGGCACGTGAGGATAAGCGGGTCAGGCCGGAGGATCTGCTGACGTATAGCGCCCGCAACAGCAGCGGTGCCATGGTGCCGTTCGCCTCGTTTGCTCGGGTCACCTGGGTTGTCGGTCCAACCCAGGTGATCGGCTTCAATGGCTACCCGGCCGTTCGCATTACTGGCAGCCCGGCACAGGGCTACACCAGCGGCGACGCGCTCGCCGAGATGGAACGGTTGACGAGCGAACTGCCGGGCGGCTTCGGCTACGAGTGGACGGGTCAGTCGCTGCAGGAGAAGCTTGCCGGCTCCCAGGCCGCATTCCTGCTCGGGCTCTCGATCCTGTTCGTGTTCCTGTGTCTCGCCGCACTCTACGAGAGCTGGTCGATCCCGTTCGCCGTCATGCTGGTGGTGCCGCTCGGCATCGTCGGCTCTGTGGCGGCCGCCTACCTGCGCGGGCTGCCGAACGACGTCTACTTCACGGTGGGCCTGATCACCATCATCGGTCTGTCAGCCAAGAACGCGATCCTGATCATCGAGTTCGCCAAGGACCTGCGCGCGCAAGGCAAGCCGTTGATCGCGGCGACGCTCGAGGCGGCGGAACTACGCTTCCGGCCGATCGTGATGACGTCGCTGGCCTTCATCCTCGGCGTGGTGCCGCTGGTGATCGCCTCCGGCGCGAGCGCTAAGAGTCAACAGGCCCTTGGCACAGGTGTACTAGGCGGCATGATTACCGCGACTGTGCTCGCCGTGTTCATGGTTCCGATTTTCTTCGTGGTTGTGATGCGGTTCCTCTCGCGGGGACAGAGGACAAGCAAGCCAGAGCTTGCCGACGCCGCTTAGTGGCAGCCGTATCAGCTCGAATTATACGAAGCGCTTCCGCAATGAAGCGGCTGACGTCCCCCCATCGCTTTGGTCCGGCGTGAGTGCGAGTTTTCCGGTTTTGTGAGACCCTGAGGGGAGGAGCAGAGCCGTGAAGAAGAGCAGGTTCACCGAGGAGCAGATCGCCTTCGCGCTGA
>NZ_JBNHES010000037.1:0-8304 GCF_050591105.1 Methylobacterium endophyticum | reverse complement strand
CCTGAGGCCAGAACCTACGACGCCAAAGCTGGGCTTCGGATCAGCTCAGCCGCACCGTGCCGAGCTTGCGAAGGGGTCCCCATTGCACGCCGATCCGGGGTCCCGTTCCAACGCTTTTTGACAGGTTATTCTTTCTGTGGGTCGTCTGGATCATGCGAAGGATCATCAGACCCTCCTGCACGCCTTCGCCAAGGTACGACAACCGGGCGCGCGGTTGGTCATCCTCGGCGAGGGGGTCGAGTATGCGCGTCTCGAAGCCGAGATCGACCGCCTCGGCCTGTCCGGCCAGGTCGAGCTTCGCGGCTACGTCATGGAACCCTGGCCGGCCTTTGCGGAGGCGAGTTGCCTCGTTCTGTCCTCACGCGTCGAGGCCTTCGGTCTTGCCGTGGTTGAGGCCCTGGCCCACGGCATGCCGGTCGTCGCGACGGATTGCGACGGGCCGCGCGAGATCCTGCTCGACCCGGCGCTTGGGGTTATCGTTCCGGTCGGCGACGCCACGAAGATGGCCGAGGCTATCGAAGCCGTCTTGGAAGATCCGGGCGACGCTGAGAGACGCCGGCGGCGCGCGGCTGACTTCTCCCCGCGGCGCGCGGCCACGGCCTACGACGCCTTGTTCGAGGCAGTTGTGGAACGGGATCGCAGTCTTCACCCCTCCCTGTTCGGGCGACATGGAACCTAGAAAACCGCGCCGAAGACGCGTTTACCACCGATTTCTGGCTTGTTACGAGGAAAGCACGATGAAGCTCTTCGCGATTCCGTTGGTTCTTGCCCTCAGCCTCGCATCCGGTTCTGCCCTCGCCCATGGCGAGGCACCCAAGGCCGCGCACGGCGGCCTCGTGCAGGAGGCCCAGGAGCTCTGGCTGGAACTCGTGGTGAAGGACACCGACGTCACCGTCTACGTCCTGGACGAGATGCGCAAGCCCGTTCCGGCGGCCCAGGTCTCGGGCACCGCAACGGTGCTCGTCGGCGGCAAGAGCTACAAGATCGACCTCAGCCCGGCCGGCTCCAACAGCGTGCAGGGCAAGCTGCCCGTCGCGGCGAGTGGCCAGGTCGTGGCAACGGTTTCGCTCAAGGTCGGCGGCAAGGCCGCCTCCGCGCGGTTCACCAACAAGGCTTGAGCGGCCGGGATCACGAAGCCGCCGCAGGTGCGGTAACGGTCGGCGAAGCGGCTAGGAGCCTGTCCGAGTAATTCCCTCGACGGCGGATCGGGAGGATGATTCACTCGGCTCATGGCCAAGGTGTTTCGCGCGTGGGACGTCGATCAGGGCTGGCTGCTGCCGCCCTCGCTGCACGAGTTCGTGCCGCCTGGGCACATGGCGCACTTCGTCCGCGATACGGTGCGAGAGGCGCTGGACCTCTCGGCCATCCTCGACACCTACACAGAGGAGCGCGGATACCCGCCCTACCATCCCGGCATGATGGTAGCGCTCCTGCTCTACGGCTACAGCCGCGGCCTGTACTCCTCGCGCCAGCTCGCCCGCGCCTGTGAGGAGCGGGTCGACGTCATGGCCGTGACCGGCCTGAATCGACCGGATTTCCGCACCATCGCCGACTTCCGCAAGCGCCACCTCGTGGCCCTGTCCGACCTGTTCGTGCAGGTGCTGCGCCTATGTCGGGCGGCGGGTCTCGTCGAGTTCGCTCACGTGGCGGTGGACGGGACCAAGCTGAAGGCGAACGCCTCGCGCCACAAAGCCATGAGCTACGGCCGGATGAAGACGGCCGAGCCGGCCCTGACTGCTGAGGTCCAAGCCTGGTTGGATCGCGCGGGCGAGGCTGACGCAGCGGAGGATCAGGCTCACGGTGCCAGCCGTCGGGGCGACGAGACCCCGGACTGGATGGCCGACAAGCAGCGGCGGCTGGAAGCAATCCGCGCCGCCAAGGCCGCGCTGGAGGCGGAGGCGGCTGATCCGCCCGATCCCGAGGACGAGAGCGGGCCGGGCGCCTCGTCGGGCATGCGTTGGCAGGGCCGGCCACTACGCGGCGAAGACGGCAGTCCGCCCGACCGGGCGCAGCGCAACTTCACCGACCCAGACAGCCGGATCCTGCCCACGCGTGATGGCTTCGTACAGGGCTACAACGGCCAGGTCGCAGTCGACGCGGCGCATCAGGTGATCGTCGCGTATCAGCTCGTGACCAACTCGGCCGATCACCGCGCGCTCGTGCCGCTTGTAGACGGGCTCCGCGCCCACCTTGGGCGCAAGCCGCGGGAGGTCTCGGGCGATGCCGGCTTCGCCAACGAGGCGAACCTCGCCGCGCTGAAGGAGCGCCGCATCACGGGCTACCTCGCTCCGGGCCGGGCGCGTCATGGCGAGGCGGACGCAGCCGGCCGCCGGAGGCTGACCAAGATGCCGTTGATGAGCGCGATGGCCGCCCGCCTGAAGCGGGCTGGGCGCCGCAGTCGGTACCGTCTTAGAAAGCAGGTCGTCGAGCCGGTGTTCGGACAGATCAAGCAGGCCCGAGGCTTCCGACAGTTCCTGATGAGAGGGCTCGATCAGGTCCGGGGCGAGTGGGCGATGATCTGCACCGCCCACAACCTGCTGAAGCTGGCACAGTCAGGCCGCTGAAGCCGCTGGTCCGCCCTCATTGGCTCCCGTCTTGCCCCCTCTACCAGGCTTCAAACCCCGTTACTCGGACAGGCTCCTAGCTGTCAGGCAGGCCGTTCGCCGGTCGCCCCAGGAAGCCCCGGCCCGGCCTGCGGTCGCGAACCTGCCGACATGACACCGGCCGCCTTCATCGATGCCCTGGCGGCGCTTCGCTTCCGTGACGCGTTTAACCCCTACGCCGAGGCCTGTCCGGATCACGACGGGGCCGACGCCCCGCAGATCCGGAGGGAGAACCTGCGGCTCGTTCCGGAGGCGGCCCTCGCGGGAGGCGTCGATCCGATCTGGATAGCGCGCGACCTCGGGTATCGCGGCGGGCGGCGCACGGGCCTGGCGCTCACGGACGAGGCCCACCTCCCCGCGCATGCCGGCCTCCACGGGCAGTTGCCGCTCTCGCGGGCCGCCCGGGGGCCGGCGGTGGCCGAGCGCACCGCGACGGTGACCTGGCAGGTCCTCCGGCACCTGCGGCGCCCGGTCTTCCTCTGGAATGTCTTCCCGCTCCACCCGTACGCCTCCGGCGGCCCGCTGTCCAATCGCTGCCACACCCGTCTCGAACGGCAGGCTTCCCCCACCTCCTCGAATGGCCGGTCTCGGAACCGCGCCCTCGCACCATGGTCGCCATCGGGAGGGACGCCGAGGCGGCCCTGGCGGATTCGGGCATGACGGCCGAGCGGGTCCGCCACCCCAGCTACGGTGGCTAGGGCGAGTTCATCGCCCTGACGGGAGAGTTGTACGACTTGCCCGCCAAGGTCCAGCGCGAGGTGCAGCCGACGCTGCCTTGAGGGTGACAGCCGCCGGGCCTTGCCCAGAGAAGCCATGCGGGCCCGCGCCTCGGACCTGTCTCGCCAGACCCGTCAGCCGCCCCGGCCCGGAACAGGCGGCCTGAAACCTTGTCGCCGAGACGACAGCGCGCAACCTACGCCGGCGCGACTTTCCGGGCCGACGGTTCGATGCGCTTGCGGTATGGGCGAGAGAAGCTGGGTCGCCTTACTTTACCCTGAGTGTGATCTCGGTCTACGCCACCGTAAAGGTTCGCGAGGCGAGGGGGGGAACGGGTTGGACGCGGCGGTTCGTGCGCGATTGCTCGCCTCCATGGAAGCGGGGCGCCTCGTCATACTCTGCGGTGCCGGATTGTCGATGGCGCCGCCGAGTTCCCTACCGTCGGCCTGGTCCGTGGCCACCAGTTGCTACGACCGGTACGTCATGAGCATCGACCCCGCGTGCCCGCCGGGGTTGCGCGGCGACCTGGAAGCCTTGGCGGAGATCTTCGCGAGGGACGACACCCTCGGCTCGGTCTTCATCGAGGCCCTCGTTCCCTGGGAGAGTTTCGTCAGGCCGCCGAACGCCGGCCACGCGGCGGTGGCGGACTTCCTGATCACGCGCATGGCTGCCGGCGCCGTATCGGCGAACTACGACAACCTGATCGAGCGCCGCGCACAGGATTACGGGTTCGACCTCGCCGCCTCGCTCGACGGCGACGAGGCGACCGTGCGGGCCCGCAAGCACGCGCCCTTGCTCAAGTTTCATGGATGCTCGGTGCGCGAACGGCGTGCCACGGTCTGGACGGCCTCGCAGCTCACCGAGGACGCCGTGATCGCCGCGCGCATCGCCAAGACCAAGACCTGGATGGCGGCGAACCTGCGCGAGAAGGACCTGCTCGTCGTCGGCTTCCGGTCGGACTGGTCCTACCTCAATGCCGTTCTCGCCGAGGCGATGACGGGCGTCGCGCCGCTGTCGGTGACCCTGGTCGACCTCGCGGGCGAGGACGTCCTGCAGGCCAAGGCCCCGAGCGGTGGACGTTGGCCAATTAGGGGAACGTCCGCTTCGCGCATGCCAAGCGCTCGGAGCCCGAGGTCCTGGACGAACTCCGCAGGGCGTTCTCCCAGGGTTACCTCCGCAAGGTGCTGCACGCCGGGCGCGCCGCGTTGGAGAAGGAAACGGGGGCGGCGTGCGAGCCGGCCTGGCTCGATCCCCCGACCTGGGCAGCGAGGACCTCTACGGCCTTCGCCGGGACGCCACCCGCAGTCTGATGACAGCCGGCACGTCGTGCAGACAGTCGTCAGGCCGGCCGAATGGATCTCAGTGGGCCATCTGCAGGTCAACGATCTCGACACGGCCGGCATTCTCCGCGGCCCTGATCTGGACGCGGTCGCCCGGCTTGAGCATCGGCAGGTGGAACGTCCCGCGGACCGGAAGACGCATCGTCATCGCTTTCATCCGCGGTTTCCGCGATGGTCCGTGCTGAATCACGAGCGCCTGACCGGAGGCGTCCACCTGCCGCACGACCGCGGCGATCCAGGGCCGTTCGGCGTCGGACCGCCAAGCGTCGAAACTCGGATCGACCTGTTTGAGCCAGACACGATGATGCCCCGGGACATTATCAACCCAAGCTGCTCGGCCATCCGGCGCCCCCAGTTGACTCACCCCGATGACTGCCAGCGCAGCAAGTACATGACTAAATTCACGCTTCATGCTCGCCTCCCATGCTTTTTCGAAATCAAGCTGCCGGACAGCTTCGGTCATACACCACCGTTAGTATTGATCCAAGTCAAAAATTCAAGCTCATCGCTCCAGCTGCAGGCTCGACCATTGCCTTGATCGAAATTTCCATACTTACTCTTTATTGTTTCTGCTTCGCCAATGCCCCCTTCGATGTCATCTTAGCGCCTTGGCGCGGTGGTGCGCCTCCATTGTGGCGAGACACCCAACGCGAAACTAGGCTCAGACCACCCTCACCGTTCCCGACCAGATGGGGCTTCCCCTAATAGGAAGGCCAAGGAGCTGTCACGTCGCCATTATGCCGGTGCCGCTGGCCCTGTTGGCCCCACGCTTCCGCTCCCCGCTCATGGCGGTGAGGATTCACGAGGGGCCCGTTCGGAAGCCTGAGCTCGATGCCCGCCATGCCCGTGGCCGTGGCCTCCGTGACCGAACAGATGCATCAGCGGACAGGCCATGAGGAGCAGGTAGGGCAATGCCAGCGCCACATGGTTCAGGTGGTACGCCAGCAGGTAGGCGCCCAGGGCTGCGAGCCCCAGGGACAGGATCCAGCCCAGCGGCGTGCCCAACAGGGCCGGCCGCCGTGCTCCTGGGGCTGGCGGGGGAGCAAGCGGCGTCGTGTTCATGACGTGCTCCTGAGGTAGCGGCTCAGCGTGCTCAGCGCCCGGCCAGTCGGTTGTAGACGGGCACGAACAGCAGTGCCGCGATCCAGGCGGCCACCGCGTTGCCGAGCACGCCCTCGACGAGGGTCCGCGCGATGTTGTCGGGCTCGGTCGCGAAAAGCCGGATCCAACCGTGGGCGAGCGCCGAGGTCGGCCAGACATAGGCGAGGACATCGCAGAGGATGAACAGACCGACGAGTGCGCAGGTGAGGGCCCAGCCCGTGGCGACGAGGTTCATCGGCGAAGTCAGGCGCGTCTGAAGGGATGATGGCGCCCGGTCGGTGGTGATCGTGGCCATGGCGGCCTCCTGGTGAGGCGAGGTTCACGCGCCAGGAGCATGGCTACGCGCTTGCCGCCCCGCCTTGAGGCAGATCAAGGCCGGTCAGGGGCCCCGGTGCCAGTTCTTGCCGACGATGGGCTGGGCTTGCCCAGATCGGGAGCTGGGACATGCACGAGACCACCTCCGGTTACGGCTTCTGGGGCTTCGCGCTTTTCAATGCCGGCATCTTCCTCCTGTTCGCCTTCAGCTTCTTCAAGCCGAGTACGCCGCGGGACTGGCGCTCGTTCGGAGCTTTCAGCGCCTTCGTGGTGGCCCTCTTCGCCGAGATGTACGGCTTCCCGCTGACCATCTATGTGCTGTCGGGCTGGCTGCAGAGCTACTATCCGGGCGTCGACTGGTTCTCGCACGATGCCGGGCACCTGTTGGAGATGCTGTTCGGCTGGAAGATCAATCCGCACTTTGGGCCGTTCCACGTCCTCAGCTATGCACTCATCATCGCCGGGTTCTGGCTGATCTCGGCCGCCTGGAAGACTCTCTACGCTGCCCAGCGGGAAGGCCGACTCGCCATGGCCGGGAGCTACGCCTACGTCCGTCATCCTCAGTACGCTGGGTTCGTGCTGGTGCTGCTGGGCTTCCTTGTTCAGTGGCCGACCTTGCTGACCCTAGCGATGTTCCCCTTTCTCGTGGTCATGTACGTCCGGCTCGCGCGGAACGAGGAGCGCGAAGCGCTCGCGCAGTTCGGCGAGGCCTACGCAGCGTACATGCGGGATGTGCCGGCCTTCTTCCCGCACTGGGCTTCTCTTGTTGGCCGTCGCCCGGCCACCCGTCATGGAGCATGACCACGGCCTGCGTCGCCTCAGATCCGCAGCCATTTCCTTCTCGGATCCATCCTGAGTCCAAGACCGCTGGCTTTCTCGGCTTGATCCAAATCAAACCAAGCTGACCTGGAGCACGGTCTCTTCTTGCAAGAGGTCATGACGGCATTCGGCGCGGTGCATCCGCTCCACGGCCGCGGCGGCGTGGGATCCTGCCGACGCAGTGGTGCCGTCGGGGCAACAGCGCGATGTCAGCCGACTTGCCCATCACGGGAGGCACGAGGTGAAGGGGTTCGGAGCGCCGTCCGATACAGGTTCTCCGACCGCCAAGGCATGCATCTTCGATGTCGACGGTGTCCTGCTTGCCTCTCCGCACGAGCGCGCGTGGCGCGAGGCGCTTCATGGCTTCGCCGATCCGTCGCGCTTCACCACCGCTCTGTATCAGGCCCAAGTCGCCGGGAAGTCCCGGCTCGACGGGGCCCGCGCCGCCCTTACCGCGCTGGGCCTGCCCGAGCCCGCGGGTCTGGCAGCCGGCTATGCCGCAGCCAAGCAGGGCTGCCTCGACAGGATCATTGCGGCGGAAGGCGTGGCGGCCTTCCCCGACGCGCTTCGGTTCGTCCGAACCCTGACCGCTTGCGGCTGGCCCATGGCGGCAGCCTCCGCCTCGAAGAACGCCGAGGGGATGATGCGCAGAGTGCTGCTCGACGAGCGCCGAACGCTGCTCGACGCCTTCGCGGTCAAGGTCTGCGGACGAGACCTGCGGCACGGCAAACCCGATCCCGAGATCTTCCTGATCGCTGCCTCCGAACTGCGGGTTGAGCCGGCGAGGTGCATCGTGTTCGAGGATGCGCCCGCGGGCGTCCGGGCGGCGCGGGCCGGCCGCATGATGGCGATCGGGATCGCCAGACTCGACGACGCCGAGGGGCTTCGGGCAGCGGGGGCCGACCGCGTGGTCACCAGCCTGGACGAACTTCGCATCGACGAACTCACCCGACAGCAGC
This sequence comes from Methylobacterium endophyticum, assembly GCF_050591105.1. Classification (NCBI taxonomy): domain Bacteria; kingdom Pseudomonadati; phylum Pseudomonadota; class Alphaproteobacteria; order Hyphomicrobiales; family Methylobacteriaceae; genus Methylobacterium; species Methylobacterium endophyticum. Next base: position 450 of record NZ_JBNHES010000037.1, on the reverse strand, counting down.
CGTCCGGGGCAGCGGCATGATGATCTCGGACACCATGGAACAGGCGCTGACGCCCACCGCCAACCAGGCCTGGCTCCTGCAGGAGACCGGGTACGAGCTCCTGCGCGAGAGCACCTTCGAGACCCGGTTTGCCATCAGCAACGGCTTTCTGGGTGTCAGGGGTGGGCTCGCGACCCATCTCGGGGCATGTCGGTCGGTCCCGCCCCGCACCTATGTGGCCGGTCTGTTCGACACACCGACCCCAGACAGCACCATCCCGGAACTCGTGCCGGCCGCCGATTGGCTGCAGGTCCAGATCCTGCTGCCGGATGGCCCTCTGATGCGCTGTGTGATTAGGCGTGGAATAAGGACCCCGTTTTTGGGGTAATCGGCGTCCAAACGGGACCCCAGGACAAGTCATCCACACTGCCTTCCGGCTCGAACGGGAGGCTTGCGCGGGATGTTGGTCGT
>NZ_JBNHES010000036.1:0-8710 GCF_050591105.1 Methylobacterium endophyticum | reverse complement strand
GCCTGAGGCCAGAACCTACGACGCCAAAGCTGGGCTTCGGATCAGCTCAGCCGCACCGTGCCGAGCTTGCGAAGGGGTCCCCATTGCACGCCGATCCGGGGTCCCGTTCCAACGCTTTTTGACAGACAACCTGCTCGCGGACGCTCCAGCGCTGGCCGAACTCAGCGGCTACGGACCGGCGATGCAATGGTCGCTCGACCTCGTTCGAGACCTCGACGCTTGGCGCGAGGGAAAGCTCGATTGGCAGGCGATTTCGAGAACCTGCCTATGGGATTCGGAACCTGGCCTCGGGAAGACCACCCTGGCGCGGGCCGTCGCCAAGGCGGCGCGGATCCCGCTCGTCTCCGCCAGCGTGGGGGAGTGGTTCACCGGCAGCGACGGGTATCTCGGCGGCGTGCTCCGCGCAGCCGAGCAGACGCTGCAACGTGCCGCGTCGCTCGCGCCGGCGCTGCTGTTCCTCGACGAGTGCGACAGCATCCCCAACCGGGCCGCGATGGACGATCGGGGGCGCGACTGGTGGACCCCCGTGTGCAACTACATCCTCACGGAACTCGACACCAACACCTCGAAGACGACCTCGAAGCTGATCGTCGTCGGGGCGACCAACAACGCGCAGAACCTGGATCCTGCCCTTATCAGGCCGGGCCGGCTGCATCCCACGATCCGCATCCCGCGGCCCGACGCCGCCGCGCTCGTGGGGATCTTTCGGACGCACCTGCGCGAGGACCTCGCCGGGGAGGACCTGACGGGGATCGCCCATCTCGCGGTCGGAGGGACCGGCGCCGACGTCACGGCCTGGGTGAAGCAGGCTCGCGCCGCGGCCCGGCTCGCTGGGCGGCGCATGGTCCCTGCCGACCTCGGCCTGGCGGTCGCACCGCCTGACGATCGGACCGAGGACGAGCTGAGGATCGTCGCGCTTCATGAATCTGCGCACGCCGCCGCCTCGGTCCTGCTCGACGTCGCCACGGTTCGGTCCGTGTCCATCGCCATGGGCCGGTCGAGCGCCGGGGCGACGCAGGCGACCCTGCATCCGCGCGGGATCCTGACCCGGCGCCAGTTCGAGGCGCTCGCGGTCGTCGCCCTCGCAGGCCGCGCCATGGACACGCTGTCGGGCGAGCCGCACAGCGGCGCGGGCGGATCGGCCGGCAGCGATCTCGCGCATGCGACGTCGGTGCTCGCCTCGATGCACCTCAGCCATGGCCTGGGCGAAACGCTCCTGTTCCGGGGCGACCCGAAGGACGCGGCCAAGGCACTGGCGTCGGATGCCGGCCTGAGGCGGGTCGTGGAGCGCGATCTGCAACGGCTCCTGGCGCAGGCGCTCGCACTGGTCAGGGAAAACAGAACGGTAATCGAGGCCATCGCCGAGCGCCTGCTCGCGCGAAGGGTCCTCCCCGGCGACGAGGTCACACGCCTCGTCCAGGAACGCGGCCGCCCCGTACGCCGGGCGATTGGGCGAGGCGGCCGCTCGGGAGAACGGGGGGACGTTCGTCATCGAGGGCTACAAGCTCAAGAAGGTTTCCGGCTCCGGCAAGTGGTACGTCGCCAAGTACGACCCGTCCCTGGGTTACGATCCGAAGACCAGCCTCGGCACCGAGGACGAGCAGGAGGCGAAGGCCATGATCGCCCTCATGGTGATCGAGGCGGGCGCCGCGCCCTTCGAGGACGAGAACGACCTCCCGGTGGAGGCCGTGGTCGAGCTCTACCTCCTGAGTTCGGACAAGAGGAACAAGAGCTGGGCGAGCACCTCCGGCTCGACGCTGCGCGGCCTGGAACGGGCGCTGCCGGGCATGACGGTCGGCGCGTTCACGAAGCGCCAGCAGAAGACGCTCATCGAGGCGCTGACGGCCGGCGTGGCGGGCAGGCCGATGCAGGTGGGCTCGGTCTCGAACTGCATGATCCTGACCAACGCCGCGATCAACTGGGCGTGCAGCCCGGACGAGGACGGCAAGCGCCTCCTCACCGTCACGCCGCTGCCCGTCATCTGCACCAGGAAGGACGTCGCCGCCGTGCTCGGGGTCCCCGAGCCGGAGGCGAGGAACTGGCACGCGTCGCTGGAGGAAACCGCCGCGTTCCTCAGGCTCATCGCGGACGACGAACCGATGCGCCGGTGGATGCTCCTGATGCTCGGGTACGTCTGTCGGGCCGACGCCGCGGCCGCCGCGACGGGGGCGCAGATCGACCTGCGCCAGGGCGTCTACCATCTCAACCCGAAGGATCGCCCGCAGCAGGAGACCAAGTACCGCCCGTCGCTCCCGTTCCCGCCGTCGCTCCTCGCCGAGATTTCCTGCTGGGGCGCGGGGGTCTGGGTCGGCGAGGAGGTCCCCGATCTGCGCGCGCGCTTCAAGGCCGGCGGCGCCCGGCTCAACCTCGGTCCGGACTTCGTGCCCTCCAGCGTGCGCGACTTCGGGGCGACGATGCTGCGCGACGCCTACGTCCGCTACGGCGTCCCGCTCGTGCCCGACCAGCAGTGCAAGATGTGGATGGGACACCGCCGCAAGGACATCAACCACCTCTATGGCAAGTTCTCCCCGGAGTACCTGCTGCTGGCCCGCAACGCGATCGAGTGCGTCCTGCACGAGCTCGACGAGCTGAGCGGCGGGGTGCTCTTCCGCAACGCCCGCGCCGCCGGCACCCTGCCGCCGGGCCCGGTGGTGATCGATCCGGCTGAGCTGCGCGGCAGCGGCGTGAGGGGCGGTTCTGCCAAGTCTGCCAAGTCCAGGGTCTCGGCCGAAGACGGGAAAGGGGACATAACTACTGCGTATCCCATTCCGGCCAAGGGTGACGACGAGATGAAAGCCTGGGGCCGGGCGGTCGTTATCGGCTCCAACCGGGCGAAAACGGGCGGTATCGGGTCCTTGCAGGGACGCTTCTGCCAAGTTCAGGCAATGCCCGAATGGATGAACGAAAGATCAGACGGCGTCGCCGCCCGCCTCATCGACCAGGGCTACAAGATCGTCGAGTTCTGGCCCGAAGGCGATGAGACCGGTCATCCGCAGCTGTTCGTCGTTGGCAGGTCGGCGAAACTGCTGACCGACGAGGATGCGCGGAAGGTCTGCAACGCCTCGTGGATCCGACATGTCAAAGGTCGCCGGGTCTTTGAACCGGGGGTGGAGGCGCCGATGGCCATGACGATCGAGGGCGAAGTCTCCGAGGTCGCGCCGGTGGTGAAGCTCACCCGCTCGCCACCTCTCCCAGGCGCGCGGCGCAAGCCCGTAGCAACCGCCAAGCGGCGCAACAAGTACGATCCCCGTTAAGCGCTCCACGCCACCACGAGCCCACCGATCCTCCTGAGCCGTGGTCGTACGAACCTGCGGAGGCCGCCCCGAAGGGGTTACTCCGAACTTTGCCGGCCAACCTGCAACCTTGTCGTCTCGATCTCCGGCCTGCACATGGTGCTGGCGGCGGGGGTGGTGTTCTGGCTGGTGCGGGCCGGGCTCGCCCTGGTGCCGTTCCTCGCCCTGTCGTGGCCGATCAAGAAGATCGCCGCCGCCGTGGCGATGGCGGGCGTGACCGCCTACTGCGTCTTCTCGGGCTGGGACATCGCGGCCGAGCGCTCGCTCGTGATGACGCTGATCATGCTCGGCGCGATCCTCGTCGACCGGCCGGCGGTGAGCATGCGCAACCTCGCCCTCGCGGCGCTCGTCGCGCTCGCCCGCGAGCCGGAGGGCCTGCTCGGCCCAAGCTTCCAGATGTCCTTCGGCGCGGTGGCCGGGCTGATCGCCTGCGCGCGGCTCATCGACGGGCGCTTCCTGGCGAGGGAAGGCGCCGGCCGGATTGGCCGAACGGTCCGCCTCGCCGCGTCGGCGGTGCTGGGCACGCTCCTGACCACCCTGGTGGCGCAGATCGCCACGGCGCCCTTCGCCACCTACCACTTCCAGAACATCCAGCCCTTCGGCCTCGTCGGAAACGCCCTGACCCTGCCGCTCGTGTCGCTTGCCGTGATGCCGGCGGCGGTGCTCGGCATCCTCGCCTATCCCTTCGCCCTCGACCGGCCCGTTTGGTGGCTGATGGGGCTCGCGGTCAAAGGCATGCTGGCGATCTCGGCCTGGATCGCCGGATTCTCGCAGGCGGTGGTGGTCGTCCCCGCCTTCGGCACGGCCGCGCTCCTGCTGCTCGCGGCCGGGTTGCTGCTCGCGACCCTTCCGATCTCGGGCCTGCGCTGGCTGGCGCTCGCGCCGACCCTGCTGGGGCTCGGCCTCGCCGCCGGTCCAGTCCGCCAGGACGTCTATGTCGACCGGCAGGGCAGCGGCGCGGCCGCGCGGGGGGCGGACGGGCGCCTCGTCGCGCTCGGCCGGCCCTCCGCCTTCGTGCTGGAGCAATGGCTGCGTGCCGACGGGGACGGCCGCCGCCCGGCGGATGCCTTCGCCGCCGCAAACTGCGACCGGCTCGGCTGCAACGCGGCGGATGCGGAGGGCCGCGTCGTCGCCTTCGTCCGCGACAGGCGCGCCTTCCCGGAGGATTGTTCGCGCGCGGACATCGTGATCACGCCGCGCCCCGCTCCGTCATCCTGCGCGGCGTCTCTCGTGATCGATCGCGCCATCCTCGCGTCGCGCGGCGCCGTCGCGATCCGGTGGGCACCGGAGGGCGCGATCGTCACCGGGAGCCGCGATGCCGATGGCGCGGGCCGCCCCTGGCGATCCAAGACGCCCGCCGCCGCCGCTCCTCCCGCCGCCGAGGGGCGCCCCATGACGCCCGCCGCCGCTCTACCTGCCGTTTCCCCGTCCGCCACATCGGAGGCGGCGTCCGACGCTCCCGAGCCGGACGACGCACCCGTGGAGCCGCTTCAGTAGCGCCGCACCAGGCTGACGAGCCGCCCCTGGATGCTGACGCGGTCGGGCCCGAGCACGCGGGTCTCGTAGGCGGGGTTGGCGGCCTCGAGGGCGATGGAAGAGCCGCGCCGGCGCAGGCGCTTCAGCGTCGCCTCCTCGTCGTCGATCAGCGCGACGATGATGTCGCCGGTATTGGCCGTGTCCTGCTTGCGGATGACCACGAGATCGCCGTCGAGAATGCCGGCCTCGATCATCGAATCGCCCCGCACCTCGAGGGCGTAGTGTTCCCCGCTCGTCAGGAAGTCCGGCGAGAGGGTGATCGCGTGGCTCTGGTTCTGGATCGCCGAGATCGGCGTACCGGCCGCGATCCGCCCCATCACCGGGATGCTCACGGAGCGCCCGTCCGCGTCCGCCACCTGCACGCTCGGGGGAGACGGGGGAGCGGCCTTGGCGCGTCCCCCCTCGACCACGCTCGGCGTGAAGCGGCGCACCCCTGCCGGCGCCGCCGACGGTGCGGGGGTTGGAGAAACCGGCATGCGGCCGAGGCTTTCCGGCATGCGGATCACCTCGATGGCCCGCGCCCGGTTCGGCAGGCGGCGCAGGAACCCGCGCTCCTCCAGGGCCGTGATAAGCCGGTGGATGCCCGATTTCGACTTGAGGTCGAGGGCGTCCTTCATCTCGTCGAAGGACGGCGGAACCCCGCTCTCCTGCATGCGCTCCTGGATGAAGCGGAGGAGATCGAGCTGCTTACGGGTCAACATCGTCGGTCTGCCCCTTTCGGCGAACCGGCGCGGCGCACGGTCGCGGAAACAAATCACGAACACGTTAAGCGTTCCTGAAGTGTTCCGCAAGGCGGTCGGCGGCCGCTTTTTGGGGCGGAAATCGCTAATTGGCGGCGGGCTTGTCAGAGATATTTGGCGGCGGACCGCAAAAACATGATCTCCGACAATGGATTAGAGGGCGCGCAATTGGTAACCCTCAGCACTACGACGGCGCGCCGCCAATTTAAGGTAACATGTTGTTCTTGCACAACATCCTTGTAACCCATCAGACGTCATCTGCTGTCCTTGTAACCCCTTTGTAACCCTCAGGTGTCTCCTCACCCGCCTCTGGGCCGTACACTCGGCGCATCTCGGTTCGAAAACGTCTGAACGCCTCCCAAAACTTCAAGTCAGCTTTCAGAGGACCAAGGTCAAGATCAAGGTTGAGGTGATTATACTGCTGTATGCCTAGAATACAGTAGCTAAAGTCCAGTTTTTTCTCGAAATGAAGAGCTAATATTTCTGAATAAGGAACCCGGTTTCGACGTCTCCAGGTCGTGATGGTTGACTTAGATACGGCGAATAAGCGCGCCAAATCTATATCGCGCTTTAGGCCGGTCATGATCCGAACCCGATCGAGGACAGCATCTGCTGTCACCGCCCCCATGCTTTGAGGGGGGGAATGCGCGATCTGGCCCCTTGTGTCAGAAGTTGACAAAATGCGTCCATGGTTTGCATATTGCGCCCTCACGAGTTTGCGAGGGTGGGTATGAAGGACACATTACCCGACATCCGAGGGTCATTCGAGGCCGAAGGGATCAGCATTCGGGAATGGGCGCTTGCACGTGGCTTCAATCCGCGCACTGTGTACGCGGTGCTACGTGGGGAGTGCAAAGCAACGCGCGGCGTCAGTCATCGGATTGCTGTGGCGCTGGGCGTCAAGAAAGAGCCAAATATTAAGCGGCTCGCTTCGTGACATTTATCCGATCATCCGACTTTGCTGTGCTTGCAGGAATTTCCCGCCAAAAGGCGCATCGCGCGCTTGCACGAGCACTGAACTGCGGATTGACTTGGCGCGGGGCTAATCTCGCGGTGCGATCCAGGCGTGGCTATGGAGGAAAGGGCGGGCTACGGTACGAAGTAAATACCGATAGTCTGCCGTCCGAACTCCAGCTCTGCGTTCAAACATCGCAAACGCCTATTGAAGGCCCGTTGAACCCCTCTGCCAAGGCGTTCCAGGCGGCCGAGTGGTGGGCCTACTTCCTCCGTACCGCCCTCTCCTACCCCAAGGGATCGCAGGAGCGCTCGGCGGCAATGCGGGCGCTGGCCGGGGTCGAGGCGATGGGGCCGGACGGGCGGCCGTTCACCCCGAGCCTGCGCGACATCCAGCGCAAGGTCAGCAAGGCCGAGACGCACGGGCTGAAGGGCCTGATGCGCAAGCCCCGGGAGACCAAGCCGGAAAGCCGGCTGATCCTGACGAAGCGTTGGGACGCCGTCACGGCCGGCTTAGATGATGCTCTCCGTGCGGAGATCGCTCGCCGGGTCCGTAGCCGTATCCGGGACCTTTGGGGGCAGGGCGCCTCCTACAGCACCGTCCAGCGCCTCGCGGGCGAGCATCTTGCCGACCTGACGTTGAAGGCCGGGATCGGCGGCGACTTCGCCGCGATCATGCCGGCCTGCGAATTGCCGAAGCACACGGTGGAAGCCGGCCGCGCCGCCCGACGCGTTCACGAGTACCGCACCGACGCCAAAGCCTGGGACGACAAGCGTCCCCGCGTCCGGCTCACGTCCGCCGGCCTCGCGCCGATGCAACTCGTGTTCGGCGACGTGCATCATTTCGATCTCTACGTGGCCCGCGAGGACGGCACCCTGGCAACACCGAAGGGCATCGCATGGCTCGATGCCGGTACGCGCCGCCTGCGCATCGACCTCTTGCTCTGCGAGCCCGGCACCGCCGTTCGCAACGCGGACCTGATCGAGAGCTTCATGCACATGACCCAGGATCAGCACTGGGGCATGCCGGCGATGCTCTACCTCGACAACGGGTCGGAGTACCGCTTCGCCGAGTTCCTGCCGGATGCCCTCAAGCTCGCGGGCCTCGACGGCGAGTGCTTCGACCGGGGCAAGCCGCTGATCCGCGCGACCCCCTACAACGCAGCGGCTAAAGGCATCCTCGAAGGATCGTTCCGCGTCATCGAGCAGAAGTTGCTCGCGCCGCTGCAAGGCTACATCGGCGGCGACCGCATGAAGTCTCGTACGGCCAATCTCGGAAAGTCGCCGGATGCATTCGACGGCACATTCGCGGAATTCAGTTTCGACTTCAAAAACCTGCTGACGTTCTACAACTCAAACCGCCAGACCGGCGACCTAGCCGGCATATCGCCCCTACAAGCCTACACCCGCGCCGTCGAGGCCGGGTGGCAACGCACCGACGTGGACCCGATGGCGCTGATGATGGCGTTCTCGACGGAAGCCACGCGCAAGGTCGTGGACGGCAAGATCAGCGTCGGCGGCGAGCGGTTCTACTGCGACGAGCTGGCCCGGCACACCGGCAGCAAAGTCCGCGTCCAGCTTCCGAAGTACCTGCATTGGCCGGCGATCCCAGTCTTGACGATGGCCGGCGCGCCGATCGGCATCGCCCAGCCCGATCCGGTGTACTCGCGCCTCGACCCGGCCGGCGCCGAGGAAGCCGCCCGGCGCAAGGGTGTGGCCCGCGCGGCGATCGCCGCCGAGGCGGCCGACCTCACGCCGATCGACGTGAAGGCCGAGATGATCGCCTCCGGCCAGCGCCAGCCCGTGCCGCCCGTCCCCGCCAGCAAAGGGACGATCGAGCTGGCTTCCGGCATGGCCGAGACCGGCCGGCGGCTCACCGAGACCCCGCAGGCACGACGCGACCGCGAGCATGAGGCGAAGCAGGCCAAGGTCCGCGCGGCGCTCGCCCGCTCCCAACGCTTCGGAGCCCCGCGATGAGCGACCTCTACCTCGATCCCAAGTACGCGCATCTCCCCCTTCAGACACAGCGCATGCGTGGCTGGAGCGCTACCATCGCGCGTCTTCGCTGCGCTTCCTGACGATGGCCGGCGCCGGCAAGGTAATCACCGCCTTGAGGGCGATGAAGTATCGGACGCGTGAAAAGCAGCTCGGCGGCCCCGATCTAGCCGGAACCCGAACTTCGCCATA
>NZ_JBNHES010000035.1:0-11653 GCF_050591105.1 Methylobacterium endophyticum | reverse complement strand
CACGACCAACATCCCGCGCAAGCCTCCCGTTCGAGCCGGAAGGCAGTGTGGATGACTTGTCCTGGGGTCCCGTTTGGACGCCGATTACCCCAAAAACGGGGTCCTTATTCCACGCCTAATCACACTCAGTGGCCTCGGCCAGCCTATCGGCATGCTCCGGTGCCGCCCTACGGCTTTGCGCACGCTTACGCCGCTCCTCGGGCTCGGCCCGACGCGCAGCCTCCTCGATGGCCGGCCAGTGTCGGCGCAGTTCCTCGAACGACCGGAACGGGACGCGCCAAGCCTTGGTGGCTGGGTCCCACCGCGCCCATGGCACCTGGCGCAACCCGGCGACGACGTCCCGTGAATAGGGCGTGCGCACCACCAGGTCATCGGCCACCTCCAAATAGGGGCTGGCGAGCGGCTCGAACGTGAAGGCGTCCCGACCGCGCTCGTCGGCATGTGCCAGGACGCCAGACCATTCCCGGCTCGACCATAAGTTCAGGCGGCGCTCCGCGGACGTGCCCGGCACGAACCAGGCACCGAGGTCGTCGCGCCACCGCGCGCGGGGGAAGGCGGCGCGGAACCGCTCCACGGTCATCCGGTCATACGGGAAAGCAGCGGTCGCGCCGGGCTTCCCCTCGCCGGCATCACGCTGCGTCGCGCTGAACTGGCCCGTCCCTCCGGTCACCGGTCGTCCCTACGCTACCCTTTCCGTCAAGCCGCCATGAAAGGCGGACCAACGGCAAGTTCGGGCACAGGAAGCGGTTCCCGTGGCGAACGTCGGACAGGGTCCTCTGTCACACGGATCGTGACCGTGGCACGGTCGGGTTTGCTTTCGATCCTTGCCGACGTCGACGACGGTCGCCTCAAGCGGGTGCTGGTCGACTGGTGCGCGCCCTTCCTGAGCTCTCACCTGAACGACCCGCACCGGCGCCAGCCCGCGGCCGCCTTCGCCCTGCTCGTGGAAGCGCTGCGCCCGCCACAGGAGAGGAGGTCGCTACCAGGCCGCACGCGATCCTCTGGAGGCGTAAGGGCCTCGCTGTCCGAAGCCAAGCCTACCCTTTAACGCCGCCAACGCCTCGTCGGCGGCCCTGTGCCCGCTATCGTGGGCCCCGTGGGCAGTCGTGAAGTCGAAGGGGTGCGTCGCCTCGCCCGCGAAGAAGAGCCGGTTGTCGAACGGCTGGGCCAACCGTGCCCGCGCCTGGGATCGGCCCGGCAGGGCGCAGCTATACGCGCCCCCGATGGACGCCATCCGGCTCCAAGCCGTCGCCGCGAGCGGTCGGATCGCCGAGGCCACGTCGCTGCCGAACAAGGCGATCAACTCGGCGGACACGTATGCGAAGCCGGCAGCCGGGCCTTCCTCCTCCACGATACGGGCGCCGGCGCCCCCGAGAAACGCCTCGATCACCGGCCGGCCGTTGGGCCGGATGGAATAGGAGGCAGACCTCGCGTCGCGCAGGTTGCCGTAGGCGTGCGAGTCCGGCTCGAAGGCGGCATCGCGCCTGATTTCCAGGAAGACCTTCTCGTTGCGCCCGAGCGGAAGGGCGATGGCCGCCTCGCGCCAGGGTTCGGTCCCGGCGGGAAGGCGAATCGCGTCGCCGGCCAGGACCGCGGTCGAGACCGTGAGGATTGAGGCCCCGCCGCGAACGGTGCCGGTCCGCGTGGAGACGGCGACGCCCTCCGCCGTCAGGTCGATCCGCTCGGCGGGGGTCGCCAGGCGCAGCGCCGTGGAGGACGGCAGGCTGGCGGCGACGAGCGTGCCGTAGCCGAGCGGCAGATGCCAGTTCCGGCCCGTCGAAGCGTCGTCATAGGCCAGGTAGTCGGTGGCCGAGATCGCCTCGGGCCCGACGCCGCTCATGAAGCCGGCGATGGCCTGCACGTAGGCGTTCCAGGCGCCGCCAGGCTCAAGGGCATCGCTCGCCCGGTCGCTGCCCGCCGCGATCAAGCGGAGCCGCTCTTCCCAGTCGCCGTACGCCCTCTGCGCCGCCTCTTCAGCGTCCTCGTCCTGGGCGATGCCGGGATGCGCCTTCGCCCATGGCGGGTCGCCCCGGTCGACCGGGAAGCCCGATGCCTCGGCGATACCGACCCAGGCGTTGCGGTCGCCCGAATGGAGCCACTCGCAGCCAAGGTCGAGCGGATAGCCTCCGAGATCCTGAGTGAATGCGCGGCCTCCGAGACGCGATGACGCCTCAAGCAGCAAGGCCGATGCGCCATAGGCCGCGAGTCTCCGCGCGGCGCCGATACCGGCGGCACCTCCCCCTATGATGATGACGTCGAACGCGTTGCCCATCGGGAGAAGGTGAGGTCGTCAGTCACGGCTTCAAGGTTCATGCGGCAGTAGGGTTTTCGCTTCCACCTGGCTACTCGTGGACGGAGCACCCTTCGTTCGCAGGGTTCGCTGCATAGCCGACCCGCTGTGAGTTTGCCTCGTCCGAGTGGAAATGTCCGATATCGGACACCTTACTGGATCGATTGCTAGAACCTGACCTCCAGTCCTCTTCCACCGTCTTAGGGAAACGAAATTTTTCGCGTTGGGGTCTTACCGGCAAGTGAGAATTTTCTATCTTCGACCTTTCAAGAACTCGCGGCCTTCCTGCGTCGTGATCAACGAAAACACCATCCACGACGGACCGCCTTCAGGCATGACGCAGATCTCGCTTTCGCCAAGCCCGCTCGTTCGCAAGATGGAAGGGTTCGGCAGCTTGTCTGAAGTAGACCGTAGCGTGCTGGAAAACCTGGGCACATCGACCGAGACTGTCCCGGCCCATTCGGACCTCGTGCGCGAGGACGAGAGGCCAAGGGGCATCCTCCTGGTCCTAGAGGGAATGGCCTTCCGCTACAAGATGCGCGCGAATGGCTCTCGCCAGATCATGGCCTACCTCGTTCCCGGCGATATGGGCGACCTCGACGTGGGGCTGCTCGACCGGATGGATCACGGCATCGGCACCTTCTCGGCCTGCAAGGTCGCCTGGATCAGGTCCGATGCGCTTGCAAGCATTCGTGAGAATCATCCCGAGGTCGCGCGTGCGATACGCATGAGCACCTTGGTCGACGAGGCGACCTTGCGGGAATGGCTGCTGAACGTCGGCTGCCGCGTGGCCATTGAGCGTCTGGCCCACCTGTTTTCCGAGCTCCTCCTGCGCCTGCAGGTTGTCGGCCTTGCGTCCGAGAACAGCTACACGCTGCCCATCAGCCAGGGTGAGCTCGCCGACACGACAGGCATGAGCGCCGTCCACGTCAACCGCTCCTTGATGGAGCTCCGTCGTCGCGGCCTCATTCAATTCAGCGGCAAAACCCTGTCCATCCTCGACGTCCCGGCGTTGAAAGCGTTGGCCGAGTTCAAGCCCAACTACCTTCATCTCGGCGAACGGAGGGCGGCATGAGCCTTCGATTGCAGCCGGTTCGGGTCGAGACCGGGAGTGGCGATGAGGATGGCCGGCTCGTCTTCAGAGACGATGCCCTGATCGCCTTACTGGTGCGCTTATCGGACAACCACGACGCGGACTCCGGCAAGTGGTTCCTGGAGGCGGGGTTCGGCTGCGTTGCCCAGGAGCGAAACCCTCTCTTCGAAGACCTTGAACAAGCGCAGGCGTGGTTTGCGACGAGGTAGCGGACACGATGCCCGAAGGGGGCCGCGACGCGCCGCACCCATCTCGCTCCCGCGAGGTTCGCCTCACATCACCGTCTCGATCATCAGGGACTTCCGAAATGCCAAACGACGGGATCCCCTTCGAGCGCATCCGAGAGCGTGCCTACGACATCTGGGACCGCAACCATCGCCCAGCTGGCTTCGACTTGGAGTTCTGGCTGATGGCGGAACGCGAGCTGAGGGCCGAGGCGGCCACGGCGACGGCGGATCGGTCTGAAGCCAACAACCCGCAGACCTCGTGAGGAGGATACGGCTCGCTCTGTCTGCTTGAGGATAAGCACCGCAGAAGTTCTCTGCTTAAGGATAAGCACCGCAGAAGCCCTGGGTCCGCGCAACGGCGGGGACCTATTGAGGCTCACGGCGTTAATCCAAGTGAACATCTACCGAGAGGCCGACGAGCCGCCGTGAGCCTGGCGGCAGCCGGATGCCCCTTTCCCGCATCATGGTGCCCATGACCGACGACAGCCCAAATCCCACTGCCGCTGGATCACGCGACGCTGTTTCCACAGGTATCCCTGGTCTCGACGACATCCTTTCCGGTGGCTTGACCCGTGGACGGCTCTTCCTCGTCGAGGGCACACCCGGCACGGGCAAGACGACCCTGTCGCTGCAGTTCCTGCTCGAAGGCGCCGCCCGGGGCGAGAAGGGCCTCTACGTCACTCTGTCGGAGAGCGCCGAGGAGTTGCGCGCTGGCGCCGCTTCCCACGGCTGGAGCCTGGACGGCATCGAGGTCTACGAGCTCGTCAGCGAGCTCGGCCTCGATCCCGAGAGCGAGCAGTCCATCCTGCACCCGTCAGAGGTCGAGCTCGGCGAGACCGTGCGCGAGGTCATGGAGCGCGTCGACGCGCTCAAGCCTGCACGCGTGGTGTTCGACAGCCTGTCCGAACTCCGCCTTCTCGCCCAGAACCCGCTGCGGTACCGGCGCCAGATCCTGGCCCTGAAGCAGTTCTTCGCGTCGCGTCGCTGTACGGTGTTGATGCTCGACGACAATACGGCTGACGTTCAGCTCCACAGCATCGCCCACGGGGTGCTGGTCCTGGAGCAGATGGAGCGTACGTTCGGGTCCGAGCGTCGGCGCATCCGCATCCTGAAGATGCGTGGTGTGAAGTTTCGCGGCGGTTTCCATGATCTTGCGCTCGACACGGGTGGTCTCACCGTCTTCCCGCGGCTGATCGCGGCCGAGCACGGCGCAGACTTCGATCCGGTCACCACCTCCACCGGTCTGGCCGAACTCGACTTGCTGCTCGGCGGCGGACTCGTGCAGGGGACCAACACCCTGCTCATGGGCCCGTCCGGCGCCGGAAAGACGACCACTGCTGTCCGCTGCCTGCTTGCCGCGCTGGAGCGGGGTGCACGCGCGACCTACTTCCTGTTCGACGAGGGCAAGGCGACCTTGCTCGCCCGATCCGCACTCCTCGGCATGGACCTGCGCCCCTACGTCAAGTCTGGGGCCCTGAACCTCATGCAGATCGACCCGGCCGAGATCTCGCCGGGCGAGTTCTCATGCCGGGCCCGCGAAGCCGTCGAAGACCATGGCTCGACCTTCGTCGGCATCGACAGCCTCAACGCCTACGTCCACGCCATGCCGGACGAGCAGTACCTTGTCCTGCAGATGCACGAGCTGCTGAGCTACCTCAACCAGAAGGGGACTACGACAGTCCTCGTCCTGGGACAGCACGGGGTCATCGGCGAGGTCCGGAGTGACGTCGACCTGAGCTATTTGAGCGACGGTATCGTGCTGTTCCGATATTTCGAGGCCGAAGGCGCTGTCCGTACGGCCCTGTCCGTGGTGAAAAGCCGGGTCAACGCGCATGAGCGCACGATCCGCGAACTGATGATCTCGGGCACGGGCCTGCAGGTCGGCGAGGCGCTGACCGACTTCCAGGGCGTGCTCACCGGGTTGCCGGCCTACGGCGGCAAGGTCGCCATGTTGAAAGCTGACGCCGCCACGACGCCGGGACCAAGCGCATGATGCCCTTGGCAGAGGCCGAACACCGGGTCCTGATCCTGGCGCCGCGCGGTCGCGATGCTGGGGTTATCGAGCAGTTGCTCGCGAAGTCGGGGACGCCCGCCTGCATCTGCCCGGACGTCGCGACCTGGGTCGGCGAACTGCGGAACGGCGCGGCCGCCGCCATCGTCACCGAGGAGGCCCTAGTCGAGGCGGATACGGCGGCCCTCTACGCCTGGGTCGATGTCCAGCCGCCGTGGTCCGATTTTCCCTTCGTCATTCTCGCAACCCGTCAGGCCGGACGCCGACCCGCACGTGCCGCCGGAATCATCGAGCGGCTCGGAAACGTGGTGCTGCTGGAGCGGCCCATCAACGCCGAGACCTTAGCGAGCGCGGTCGCGTCCGCCTTGCGGGTCCGGCGCCGTCAGTATCAAGCGCGCGGGCACATCCTCGAACGCGAGCAGGCGCAGGAGCGTCTCAGGATTGCGAACGAGACCCTGGAGCGTCGCGTCGAGGAGCGCACGCGCGAAGTCGAGGCGGCGCGCGAGACCCTAGCCTTCGCGCTCGATTCCGCTGGCATGGGCTCGTGGGACCTCGATCTCATCAACGATACTGCTCGGCGTTCCGGTCGCTACGACGCGATCTTCGGTTACGACAAGCCGGTGGCCTCCTGGGGGCGCGCCGACCTTCTCGGCCATGCCCTTCCGGAGGACCGGCCCCTCGTGGAGGCGGCCTTCGCGAGGGCGATGGAGACCGGCTTCCTCGACATCGAGTGCCGTATCCTACGCCCGGACGGCGCTGTCCGATGGATCGCCGCGAAAGGCCGCGCGGAATATGATCGCGATGGGCTGCCCGTCCGCATGGCCGGCATCGTCCTCGACCGGTCCGAGCAGCGCGTGACCGAGGATGCGCTCCGGCAGGCCCAGAAGATGGAGGCCATCGGTCAGTTGACCGGGGGCGTCGCCCATGACTTCAACAACCTGCTGACGGTCATCGTCGGCGGCCTCGACATGATGATCCGCAAACCGGAGAACACCGAGCGGGTCGTACGCCTGGCCGAGGCCGCTATGGGCGCCGCACGCCGGGGCGAGCAATTGACCCAACAACTCCTCGCCTTCTCGCGAAGGCAGATGCTGCGGCCCCAGACCCTCAACCCGAACCGCTTGCTCCTCGACTTCCGGCCCCTGGCGGAGCGGGCCGCCGGCGGCGCCATCGAGATGGTCTTCGACCTCGATCCGGCCCTAGATCCCATCCGCATCGACCCGGCCCAGTTCGAGGCGGCCGTGCTGAACCTCGTGGTCAACGCCCGTGATGCGATGGAGGGCGGCGAACGCGTGGCCCGCATCGAGGTGCGCAGCCGCAACGTCCGCCTCGACACCGCTGCCGTCGCCGACAAGGGCGTGCCGCCCGGAGACTACGTCGAGATCTCCATCTCTGACATTGGCAGCGGCATCCCGGCAGACCTGCTCGCGCGCATCTTCGAGCCGTTCTTCACGACGAAGGAGGTCGGCAAGGGAACGGGTCTGGGCCTGTCCCAGGTCTATGGCTTCACCCGCAGCGCCGGCGGCTACGTCGATATTCAGTCCGAAGTCGGAGCTGGCACCACGTTCCGGCTCCGGATCCCCCGCTCCGCCGATGCAGCCGGGGAGGAGGTCGGTACCGGCTCCGCCAGCGTGCTGCCTCTGCGTCGCGCCACTGAAGGCGACACCGTCCTTCTGGTCGAGGACGACGAGGGGGTACTCGGCATGGCGGTCGAGAGCCTGGAGGAGCTGCGCTACCGCGTCGTGGTCGCCCGCAACGCCGCCGAAGCACTGGAGCATCTCAGGGGCGTGGAGCGCATCGACATCCTGTTCTCCGACGTGGTGATGCCCGGCGGGATGAACGGGTCGCAACTCGCCGTCGAGGCACAGCGCCTGCGTCCCGGCCTGAAGGTCCTTCTGACCTCCGGCTACGTCGCCAACCTCGACGAGGGGCAGGTCATCGGAAAGGGTGAGCTCCCGGTACTAAACAAGCCCTATCGACGGGATGAGCTTGCCCGCTCCCTGCGTCTTGTCCTGAGCGGCGATTAGTATCCGGCGACAGCTCACAATCCGATGACCCCCGGCATTCCCGATGCCCCATGGTCAGCCCTGGCACCACAAGGCTCAACCGCATTTGCCATCGAGTCCGAACGACTACGACCCATCAACTCTGGTCTCCGGCAACGACCCCGGCGAGGCGTCAATCGCCGGATCAGATAGGGACGCTTTGACCGCGGTCGTGTCGTCGGGAAGCCGGGACATTGCCTTGGTCCTGAGCGGCGGCAATGCGCTCGGAGCCTACCATGCGGGTGTGTACGAGGTCCTGCACGAGCGCGGCATCCGGCCGGACTGGATCGTGGGCGCCTCGATGGGTGCGGTCACGGCCGCCATTGTCGCCGGGAACACTCCCGAAGATCGCGTCGCCAAGCTCCGCGGGTTCTGGGCCGAGGCGACCCAGCACACCGGTCCCAGCATCTCCGGCATGCTGAAGCCGCGTCAGGTCTATAACGGCCTGCATGCCGTCCTGACGCTGATGTGGGGCCGGCCCAACATCTTCCAGCACCGCTGGCCCGGCCTGTGGTCCGCGCTGCCCGGGGTGCCCAACGACGTCGCGATGTTCGATCACGCGCCCCTGCTGTCCAGCCTCAACCGGTACGTCGACTTCGACCGGCTCAATCGGGGCGACGTCCGCGTCACGATAGGCTGCGTCGATGTCGCGACGGGCGAGGAGGTCTACTTCGACACCGCGCACGGGACGGTGCGAGCCGAGCACGTCCTCGCCAGCACCTCGCTTCTCCCGGCCTTCCCACCAGTTGAGATCGACGGCCGGCTCCTGTGCGACCTCGGCTACACCAACAACCTGCCCCTGGACCCGGTCTTTGCGGACGCGCCGGAGCGCGACCTCCTCTGCATCGCCTCGGACCTCTTCAACCTGCAGGCGCCCCGGCCAGCATCGCTCGATGCCGTGCTGGAACGGGCCAATGACCTCATCTTCGCCAGTGCGGGCCGCCGAACGATCTCGGCCCTTGAGCGGGAGTACGAGATGAGGCAGCGGCTTGAGCCGAACGGACCGACCGTGACGTTGCTGCATACGGTCTACAAAGCGGCCGCCGACCAGCTCTCGGCAAAGAGCTTCGACTTCTCGCCGTCCTCAATCCGCGATCGTTGGTCGGCAGGCGGGCGGGACATGGCCAATGGCCTGGCAAGGCTGACTGGAGGGGCGCCCAATGGTCGGCGCTTCGTCTACGAAGCGGTTTGAGGGATAACCGTTGGCACGCCCGCATCTACCGCGCCTGGAGGCGCCGTAGCACCGTCATACGGAGACGGGAAAGGACACCATCGTGGTCCGCTTTCCGGCCGAGGCTATGCGCTCGGCTGCACGGTCGACGTGGAAGTAAATTCCTCGACAACCGGATCACGCTCGCGTGACGGACATTACCTCCCTGGTGGAAGCGGTGGGGGTCATCCGTGCCGACACACCTCGAACCAGGAGCGTCGACAGGATGAAAGCACTCACGTGGCAGAGCCGGGGCAAGATCTCCTGCGAGACCGTCCCGGACCCAAAAATCGAGCATGGCCGCGACGTCATCATCAAGGTGACCGCCTGCGCGATCTGCGGCTCTGACCTCCACCTCATGGGCGGCTTCATGCCTACGATGGAGTGTGGCGACGTCCTCGGCCACGAGACGATGGGCGAAGTGATCGAGGTCGGGCGCGACAACCAGAAGCTCAAGGTCGGCGACCGCATCGTGGTGCCCTTCACCATCTGCTGCGGTGAGTGCCGCCAGTGCAAGTGGGGCAACTGGAGCTGCTGCGAGCGCACCAACCCGAACGGCAAGCTCCAGGCCGAGACCTACGGTTATCCGCTGGCCGGCCTGTTCGGCTTCTCTCACATCACGGGCGGCTTCTCCGGCGGCCAGGCCGAGTACCTGCGAGTGCCCTATGCCGATGTCGGTCCCATCGTGGTGCCTGAGGGGCTCACCGACGAACAGGTCCTGTTCCTCAGCGATATCTTCCCCACCGCCTACCAAGCCGCCGAGCACTGCGACATCGGCCCCGAGGACACCGTGGCGATCTGGGGCTGCGGCCCGGTCGGCGTGCTGGCCGTGAAGTGCTGTCTGATGCTGGGTGCCAAGCGCGTCATTTCCGTCGACAGCGTACCGGAGCGCCTTGCACTGGCCCGCGAAGCCGGCGCCGAGACCATCGACCTCTCCAAGGAGAACGTGCAGGATACGCTGATGGAGATGACCCACGGCTTGGGCCCCGACTCCGTTATCGAGGCGGTGGGCATGGAGTCCCACGGAGCCGACACCACCCTGCAGAAGGTGTCCTCCGCCATCATGGAGCACACCGTCAGCCTGGAGCGTCCCTTCGCTCTGAACCAGGCGATCCTAGCCTGCCGTCCGGGCGGAAATGTCTCGATGCCGGGCGTCTTTGCCGGTCCTGTGGGACCCGTGGCCCTCGGCATCCTGATGAACAAGGGCCTGACCCTGAAAACCGGCCAGACCCATATGGTGCGTTACATGAAGCCGCTGATGGAGCGCATCCAGAACGGCGACATCGATCCGTCCTTCATCATCAGCCATCGCTCCACCAACCTGGAGGACGGCCCAGCGCTATACGACATGTTCCGGGACAAGGAGGACAACTGCACCAAGGTCGTGTTCAAGCCGCACGGGTAGACCTCGTCCGCAGTAGGACCACCCCTGGGCGTAAGACCGCATCCCATCCCATTGGCCCTCCAGGCCGATGGGAGACAGGGTTAGGTGGGTTGCCTCCAAGCCCTCATGTCACGCCACAAGCCCTGTCCATCCGAGGGATGATCAAGGCGCCTGCAATGCCTCGGGCCGTACGTCCCAGAGGATGCTCGGGCAGCTTTCGTGACGAGGTTCGACACGGAGCCCTGCGCGCGTTTATCGCTTGGTCGTGGCTGGCCCACATGGGATGACCGAACGATGCGCATTCCCTCGTTGCCCGATCACAGCGTGGCCGTCTCGGCTTGCCGGAGCGAGAGGGGCCGCTTCCGATGGTCGGTGACGACCGCCGGCTATCACCCGTACCGCTCCCAGGCTTCCTACCCCTCGGCCTCCATCGCCCTGGCGGCCGGAATAGCCCACGCCCACGTCCTGGCGGACCGGCAGCCGATCAGGGGTCGGATCAACGACGGGATCTGGATGTGACGCCGCATTCGGGTTCTCAACCGGATCAAGGAGGCGATGCGCGATAAGCTTAGGCGAATACCCAATCAAGGCGCATACTCGGAGCCTCAAAGGACGCCCCATGCACATCATCGAACTCCGACGCCAGCCGCGTTCATCGGCTGCGCGGGCCGCTATCGTCGGTGCGACGCGTGCGTTGAACATGGCCTTCCCCGTCATCCTCGACGAAGCGGTGCCCAACCGGCTTGGGCGGGCCGTGGCAGCCCTCTTCGAGGCCGAGGCCATCCTGGCGCTTCAATGCCTGCCCGAGGCTGCCTGAAGGGCACTTGGGAGATCCTGTCGCGGACAGGATGGACGCTTCATGCGTCAGGGCACGGATGGCAACATCCTCGTCGGCTCCCTGCCGTCGGTTCGGTCGGCGTAAGGGGGAACGTCCACGAGGGTGCCGATCAAGCGAAGAAGCGCTTGCTGTTCGGGCTTGCCGGTTCCGTCGCTCAGGAACGCCCCCAGCTCGACGTGGCGGAGCCGTCCGCCTGACGGACTATTGGGCTGGTGGATGACGAAGGCCCGGCCGTTCTCGGGTTCGCGGCCGAGATGCCAGGAATCCCCGTTGGGGCTTTGATAGAGTTCCCGTCTATTCGACATCGGGTTCAGCCCTCTCCATGAGGATCAAGCATACCTTGGACGGAACGAGCGCGCGAGAACTGAAAGTGTCATCACGCGATCCGCAAGGATGGGCCAGTAATCCTCAGCAGGGTTTTTCACATGTGGCTGTCAAAAAGCGTTGGAACGGGACCCCGGATCGGCGTGCAATGGGGACCCCTTCGCAAGCTCGGCACGGTGCGGCTGAGCTGATCCGAAGCCCAGCTTTGGCGTCGTAGGTTCTGGCCTCAGG
>NZ_JBNHES010000034.1:0-12281 GCF_050591105.1 Methylobacterium endophyticum | reverse complement strand
CCACGACCAACATCCCGCGCAAGCCTCCCGTTCGAGCCGGAAGGCAGTGTGGATGACTTGTCCTGGGGTCCCGTTTGGACGCCGATTACCCCAAAAACGGGGTCCTTATTCCACGCCTAATCACATTCAAGTCGCTGAGCATCCCGCCCGAGGACGCGCAGCTCCTCGAAACCCGCGGCTTCAACATCGAGGTGATCTGCAGGTGGTTCGGCGTCCTGCCGGTGATGATCGGGCACATGGACAAGGCGACGGCCTGGGGCACCGGGCTGGAGCAGATGAACCTCTGGTTCCTAACCTACACGCTGCGCTCGCACCTGAAGGCGGCCGAGCAGGCGATCTGGTCTAAGTGCCTGACGACGATCGAGCAGCGCCGGTTCTTCCCCGAGTTCAACGTGGAAGGCCTGATGCGGGCCGACAGCAAGGGCCGCGCCGAGCTTTACCGGGCCGAGGTCACGAACGCCCTCAGCACCCCGAACGAGATCCGCGCCCGCGAGAACAAGCCGCCCCTGCCGGGCGGCGATCAGCTCTTCATGCAGGGGGCGATGCTGCCGATCGAACTGCTCGGCACCCCGTCGTGGCGATCAGCAGCATCGCGGTCGACGGCGTCGCGCTCGCGGATGCCGATTACGAGCGCGAGGGTCGAGACCTCTATCGCGTCATCGACGGCGAGCGCCGCGGTTGGACGGGCCGCAGCGTCGTCGTCGAGTACAGCGCAGGCTGGACGCTGCCGACGGATCAGCAGGAGGGCAACCTCCCGGCCGACATCGAGCGCGCCGTGATCCGTCTCGTCGGGTCGGCGGTGTCGGTCTCGGGCCGCGATCCGACGATCAAATCAGAGGACGTGCCCGACGTGGGCTCGGTCTCCTACTACGTGCAGGGCGCGAGCGCGGCGCTGGCCGATCCCGAGGCCGAATCGCTCCTCCAGCCTTACCGGCGGCTCCTGTTCGCATGACGCCGGCCCAGGCCATCGCGATGCTGGACCGGCAGATCGCGCGGAACGGGCAGACTGTGCTTCTGCATCGGCAAGACGATGCCGACGACGCGGCCGGCGTCCCGCTTCGGGCGCTCGTGCGGGGCTATCGTCCCGATGAACTGAGCGGCGGCGTGCAGCAGGGAACCAGCCAGGCGGTCCTGTCGCCGACGGCGTTGACGCAGGCCGGCATCAAGCTCCCGCTGGCACGCCTCGACGCCATCACCTTCGCCGGTCGCCGCAGGAACATCGAAGTCGCCGACCCGATCTCGGTCGACGACACGGTGGTGCGCATCAACCTCTGGGTCACGGGCTGATGGCTGCCCGTACGAGCGTGAGGCTCGACCCGATCGCTCGCGACATCGAGCTGATGCTCGCCGAGGACTTGTCGCCCGAAGCGCAGGGCCAGCGGTTCGCCGACGCGGCGCGGGAGGCCCTGGCCGAGTCCCAGGAGACGAACCGGCAGGCGCTCGGCTACGTTCCCGAGCACGACACCTTCGTGGACGGGGCGCGCCGGCAGGGGCTGGACGACCTCCGCGGCGCCAAGCTCGTCGCGTTTGAATTTCATCTGTTGGTGGACGTCATCGAGTGGATCGACGAGCAGCTGGTGATCCACTCGCCGGTGAAGACGGAGCGGTACGCCCGCTCGCACGTCTGGTTCGCGGACGACACCGAGTTCGGGGACCCAACGAAGCCGCCGCCGGCCGAGAGCTACGTCGTCCTGAACGCCCAGCCCTACGCGCGCAAGATCGAGCGCAGGCAGAGCCGGCAGGCGCCGGACGGCGTCTATGAGGCGGTCGCGACGCTGGCCCGGCGCCGGTTCGGCAACATCGCCCACGTGTCGTTCACCTACCGCTCGTTTCCTGGCGGCGCCGTTGGCGAGTGGGCGAAAAGCGCCAGCGCCGCGAAACTCGCCCGCGAGGTGCGGGGCGGCAATCGGGGGACCCACGAGGACTGGCTGACCCGTCAGCCGGCGATCTACATCGATCCGGGGCGTTGAGCGGCAGCCCACTACGACCCGACTAGGCGGCATTCTTCTCCACGTACTCCCGCAGCACGTCGTTGACCCGACCCTGCCAACCTTCCCCAGAGGCGCGCAGCTTCTCCAGCACGTCGGCATCGAGCCGCATCGTCACCTGCCGCTTGGGTGCCGCGCCGAGCGGTGGGCGACCGCGCCGCACGATCCTGTCGCCCATCTTCAGGTCAGCCCGGTCGAACCAGTCGTCCGTCAGTTCGGGCACCTCGTCGCGATCATCCAAGGCGATCGGCAAAGCGGGCTTGCTCGCGGTCATTGGCTTTCCTCATTGAGAAGACGTGGCGATCCGCGCCACGCGGGGTCCAGCAGACGACGACCATGCGGCCCTGAAGCAGGCCGACCGTGATGATGCGGCGCTCGCCGTAGTCCTGCCGATCGTCGTCAGCCTCAAAGACCGGGCCGGCAAACACGGCTTCGGCATCGGCGAAATCGAGCGCGCGCTCGCGGAGCGTCCAGTCTCGTTTCGCCGGGTCGAAGGTGATGCCCATGCGAATTGTGTAACGCCATAAGTCTCTGCCGTCAAGTTTTATGGCGTTACAAAATGGCGAGCAAGGTGATGACCCGATGCCGCTGAAGCTCGTCGTCGATGCGGTCGAGGCTCGACTCGCGGCCAACTGGACCCGCTGCCCGGTCTTCGGCGTGAACTCCAAGGGCGACACGCCGGCCGATGGCAGCCCGTTCGTGCAGGTGTCGTACCCGGTCGCCAATGGCGAGCAGCTCACCATCGGCGCGCCGGGAGCGAACGTCTACCGCGAGACCGGGGCCTTCCGGCTCGTGGTGAATGCCCGTCGCGGCAAGGGCGTCGCCACCGGGCTCGCCTGGGCGGACGAGCTGGCGGCGCTGTTCCGGGGGCGGAACTTCGACGGCGTGCAGACCTTCGCGCCGTCCTCACCCGCGATCGATGACCGCAACGACCAGGGTAATTTCTACGCCCTGTCGGTCTCTGTCCCATACACAGCCGACATCCTCGGCTGACGCGCCGGCCCTCGCGGCCGTTTTCCCAGGAGACGCATCCATGTCCATCGCCAGCGGCTCCGGCCGTCGCATCGCCTATGTCGCCGAGACCGTGTTCGGCACCACGCCGGCCACCCCGTCGTTCAAGACCTTCCGGGCCACCGGCAGCGGCCCGCGCACGAACAAGACGACCGGCACGAGCGACGAGATCCAGGCCGACCGCAACGTCCGCGACGAGTTCATGCTCGGCCAGGACGTGAGCGGGGCCTATAACTTCGAACTCGCCTACGGGAACCTCGACGATCTGCTCGAGGGGCTGCTGTTCTCGACCTGGGCGACCAACGTGCTGAAGAACGGCACCGCCCAGAAGAGCTTCACCTTCGAGGAGACGCTCGACCTCGGTGCGGGCGCGAAGTCCTTCTCCCGGTTCGACGGCTGCATGATCAGCCAGATGAGCCTCGCCATCGCGGCGCGTGCCGCCATCACCGGGTCCATGACGATCATGGGCCAACAGGAGACGCTCGATACCACCATCGTCACCGGCGCGACCTACGCGGCCGCTGGCACCACGCCGATCTCGACCTCCTCGGCCAACGTCGCCAATCTGTCGGTGACGGGCATCACGGCTCAGCCGAAGGTGCGCAGCCTCAATCTCGACATCAACAACAACCTCCGCACTCGGCCCGTCGTCGGCTCGCTCTACACCGACTCCTTCGGCTCCGGCCGCTGCGAAGTGACGGGCACGCTGGAGGCCTACTTCGAGACGAACGAGTTGTATGCGGCCGTCCTCGCACACGGCAGCGGCGCCGTGAGTTTCACCGTCGGGAACTCGACCGGCAACGCGGCCGACCGCCTTATCGCGAAGACGATGGACAGCGTCGTCTCCTCCGGCTTCGACGCCTTCCGTCAGAGTGGCGCAGGCGGGTCGGGCGGTCTTGGGGCAGTCCTGTCCGGCTTCTTTCATCACGAAGGCGGTCTTGTCGGTCGAGACGGCGTTCCGCGCCTAGTGCCGGCCGGCGCATGGACCGGCGCGCCCCGCTATCATGATGGGTTCAGGCCCGACGAGGTGCCCGCGGTTCTGCAACAGGGTGAGTGGGTCCTGTCGCGCGATGACGTGGCGCAAATCAGAAAGGGGGCCAGCGCTGTCGCGAACGACAGCAGGCCCCAGATTGTCTTCGCGCCCAACATCATTCCTCCGCCGGGCTACGAGGCGCGGACGCGTGAGGTCGATGACGGGCAGGGCGGCCGCAAGCCCGAGATCACCTTCGCCGAGGTCACGGCGCAGGGAATCCGCAGCCCGCAGGGACAGCGGGCGCTCAAGCAGCCGGTCGTAGCACGCCGATGAGCATTCCATTCTGGCCGAGCGATCTGCCGCAAAGGGTCTCCCGCAACGGCTTTGGCGAGACCTTCCGCGACGGGCGTCTCCGGACCGCCATGGAGGCCGGGCCGCCGAAGATGCGCCGCCGCTTCTCGTCCGCCGTGCGGCCGATCCAGGCTTCGATCGAAGTGACCGTCGACGGCAAGGCCCGGCTCGAACGCTTCTGGAGTGAGGAGGCGGCCGGCGGCACGCTTCCATTCCTGATGCCGGATCAGACGCTCGACGGTCTCGCGCTCACCGACGGCGACGGCATACAGCTCCTCGACGACCAGGGGCGCCCGCTCGTGAATACGAATTGGTGGCTTGCGATGTTCGGTGACAGTGCCCCCTCCGTCCAGAACATGGGCTGGATCTGGTATCGCGTCAGTTTCCCCCTGATGGTTCTCCCCTGATGGCCCGCACGATCCCCGTCACGACGCGCGCCGTCCTCCAGGCGGCACAGGCGGATGAAGCTGCGGCGCTGCTCGTCATCATCACCCACGAGACGCTGGATGAGCCGGTGCGCCTGTCGAGCGATCCGACCGTGCGCATCTCCAGCGAGCCCTACGTCCTCGGCACCCGCCACCAGGGCCTCGTGTACCCCTTCGTGTTGATGTCGGCGGTTCTGCCCGACGATCAGGAGCGCAGCCCGCCCAAGACGACGCTCGCCTTCGAGAACGTCGATGCCGACATGGCGAAGGTGCTGCGATCCATCACGTCCCCGGCCGAGGTCGAGATGCGCATCGTGCTCGCCTCGACGCCCGACCAGATCGAGGCCCGCTTCACGCGCCTGCGGGCCACGAAGGGCTCCTACGACGCCAATCAGGTCTCGCTCGACATCTCGCGCGAGCCCTTCACCTCCGAGCCGATGCCGGCCGGACGGATGACCGCCGATCGCTTTCCGGGGCTGTTCTGATGCTCGATGCGCCCATCCTTGAACGGGTCATGGCGGGTACAGTTACCGTGACCGGCTCTTGGTCCGACCCCTATATCGGCTTGCCCTGGCAGGAGCGCGGGCTCACGCGCGACGGCATCGCGTGCTGGGGCCTGTGCCGCCTCGTCTATGCGGAGGTGCTGGACATCGCCGTGCCGGACTACGCCGCGAAGGTGACGTCGATCGAGGAGCGTGCCGAGGTTGCGGCCGTCTTCGCCGAAGGCACGATGGCAGGCCCCTGGCGCAGCGTGCCCGAGGCGCAGGTCGCCTCGTTCGACATCCTGGTGTTCCGTCGCGCCGGCCTCGACGCGCATGTCGGGCTCGTCGTGACGCCGGGCCGGATGCTGCACATCACCTCGGGCCAGGACAGCGCGGTGGTCGATTACACGGACGGCCGCTGGGCGCCGCGGTTGTCGGGCGTCTACCGGCACGAGGCGATGACGGAGGGCCCGCGTGTCCTCTAGCGTCTTCGTCGTCGCGCAGCCCTCCTGCCTGGACGTCCTGTTCGGTCGCGTCGAGGCGCAGGTCGACCCAGGCGCCACGATCGCGGAGATGATCGCGCGGCTGCTGCCCCAGGCGACCGGGGAGCTGCGCAGCCGGCTTCGCGTCACCCTCGGCGAACACGTGCTGCTGCCCGGTCTCTGGCACGCCATCCGCCCCAAGCCGGGCGCCTGCGTGCTGATCCGCGCGGTGCCCGGCAACGACGTCCTGCGCAACGTGCTCACCATCGCGGTTGCCGTCAGCGCCGTCGCGCTCGGCCAGTTCTACGCCCCCGCGCTGGCGGGCTCGCTCCTCGGCCTGCCGGGCGCCGCCACCGGTGGCCTGACCTCCGCCCTCTCGGCGGCGATCACCGGCTCGACGCTCATCGCCGGGACGCTGCTGATCAACGCCCTGGTCCCGGTTCGGGCCGACGATAAAGACAAGCCGGTCTACGCGATTCAGGGGCTGCGCAACCAGCTTACTCCTGGCGGCGCGGTCCCCCTGATCCTCGGTTTTGTCCGATACGCGCCGCCCTACGCCGCCAAGCCCTACACCCAGGCGGTCGGCGACTATCGCTACGTGGTGGCCGCCTTCTGCTGCGGGTACGGCCCGCTGGCGATGCGGAACTGGCAGATCGGTGACACGCCGATCGAGCGCTACGCCGACGTGCAGATCGAGACCCGTAGCGGCTTGCCGGGTGATGAGCGGTTGACGCTCTATCCGGCGCAGGTCGTCGAAGAACCTCTCAGCGTCGAGCTGCTCACCGCCGTCCTGCCGACCGGCGGCGAGCAGATCCGGACCACGGCGGCCGACTGCACTGGCTGCGAGATTGATACGACCTATCCGGCCGGCGTCTACGGCAAAAGCAGGGACGGGGCGAACGTCACCTTCACCGTCGTGGTGACGACCCGCTATCGCTTGTCCGGCGCCGGAGACGACGCCTGGATCGTGGGCCCGACCATAGCCGTCACCTCGAAGAAGGCGAAGGCGATCGTGCGCACGACGCCCATCACATTCCCGGCACGAGGGCGATGGGAGGTCGGCCTGACCCGCATCACCACGGACTGGGACGAAGCGGATCAGTCGAGGCGGGATACCCAGTATTCGGGCCGCTCGTCGTGGACAGCGCTTCGTTCTCTCCGGCCGGAGTACCCGCTCAACTTCGACAAGCCTCTTGCGCTTGCCGGCTGCCGCATCCGTGCGACCGGGCAGCTGAACGGAACCCTCGACCAGCTGAACGCCGAGATGCGCTCGATCTGCCCGGATTGGGATTCGGCCTCGGGGCAGTGGGTCGCGCGGGAGACCAACAACCCGGCGAGCCTGTTCCGCTACGTGCTGACCGGCCCGGCCATCTCCTATCCTCTCGCAGCCGACGAGATCGCGGCGCTCGGAGACTGGCACGCCTTCAACGTCGCGAAGGGGCTCACCTACAACCGGGCGCACGACTACGAAGCGTCCGTTCTCGACGTGCTGTCCGACATTGCGGCCGCCGGCCGCGCCAGCCCGCAGGACACGGGCACCGCCTGGGGCGTCGTCATTGACAGGGCACTGACCTTCGTCTCGGCCCACATCTCGCCGCGCAACTCCTGGGGCTTCCAGGGCGAGCGGCCGTACACGGTCTTTCCCGACGCGTTCCGCGTGTCGTTCCTCGACGAGACCAATAGCTTCAAGCAGGCCGAGCGCGTGGTGCCCTGGCCCGGCTTCGAAGGCGCGCCCGTCGTCGTCGAGAAACTGGATCTTCCGGGCGTGACCAGCCCGGCGATGATCTGGAAGGAAGCGCGCCGGCGGCAATACGAGCTGAAGCTTCGACGCGACACATACACCGTCAGCCAGGATTTCGAGGCGCTGACCTCGGCGCGCGGCGATCTCGTGCGGCTCAGCCATGACGTGCTCGACCGCGCCCAGGTTGCGGCGCGCGTCACCGCCGTGGTCGGCAACCGTGTCACGCTCGACGAGCCGGTCGCCTTCGAGAACGGGCAGAGCTACGCCTGCCGCTTCCGCAGGAACGACGGCAGTTCTCTGCTTCGCCAGGTCTCCGGGGTTGGGGAGACCCAAACCGTCATCCTGGTCGGTGCGGGGGACGGGCCCCAAGTCGGCAACCTGGCTTTCTTCGGCGCCGCGACGCAGGAATCCTTCGCCTGCATCATCAAGGGCGTCGAGGGCATGGAGAACCTGACGGCTCGGCTGACGCTGGTGGATCACGCGCCCGAGATCGAGGCCCTTGTCGATGCCGAGGTGCCCCCCCCATGGTCCGGCCGTGCAGGATCGGAGGCGCAGCAGCCTGTCGGCACGCCTCAGGCTCCGCTGATCCTCGATATCGTTTCCGGCAGGCAGGCTTCCGGTCAGGCGACCGACGACAATCCCTACCCGGTCCTGGTGCTCGTCCAGGCGGCTGCCGGTGAAACCGTACCCATCGCCGGCTTCGACGCCCGTCACCGAACGCTCGGCGCGTCCGCGTGGACTCAGGAGACGGCGCCGGCTTCGGCGGGGTCGGTGTCGATCGACGGCTACACGACTGCCGACAAGGGCACGCAGGTGGAGATACAGGCTCGTGCCGTAGCGAGCCGGGGAACGCCCGGACCGTGGACCGGGATCGTCGTTCACACCATTGCCGCGACCGATCCGCCTGCGCCCACCGCCCCGACGAACCTGTCCTTGTCGACGCCGGCCTCCGGCTTGATTCGCGTCACCGTCACGTCGAGCGCCAGCGCGCAGACGGCCACCACGCAGATCTACCTCGCCACCGGTGCGGGGGCGACCCTTGCCAGCGCCCACAAGGTCGGCGGCCCGATCAACGGCGGCCCGAACACACCGCTCACCTTCGACGCGACTGGCTTGACCGCGGGAACCGTCTACCGAGTCTGGGCCACGTCCTCGGACGCCGACGCCCCCCCGAACGAGTCCGTTCCGGCGGGGCCGGCGAACGCCACGGTCGGCTGAACGACCGATCCACCGAACCTCACAGTCGGACAGGGCCGCGCGAGCGCCCTCTCCAGTGTTGGAGATTTTCATGGACGCTGCCGGCATCAGGACGCCCAATCTCCCGCTGAGCGAGAGCGATGCGCTGACGGTCCTGGCGCATGTCGATGCCGGCAATGGGACCGAAGCCCTGCGCCGGCAAACGTTGGAGGTCTTCGTCCAGCGCCTCCTCGGGCTGGCGGGGCTCGACCCGAGCGGCGTGGCGGATCTGAGCACGAAGGTGGCGCAGCTCATTGCTGGGCTGGCGGGCGAAATCACCCGCGCGTCGGGGGCCGAAGCCCTGCTCCTGCCGCTGGCGGGCGGCCTGCGCGCTGGGGACGGGGCAGATTACGGCCCCGACATCGCCTACGTGATCACCGATCAGGACAAGGTTCCGGCCCTTCTCATCACCACGCGGGGCGAGGCGGTGATGCCGAGCCGCTACCTCCAGGCCGATGTGCCCGGCCGGCACGGGCTCGACCTGCTCTACGCCCTCGTCGGCCGGAACCGCCCGGCGGACAACGTCCTCGCCCCGCTCGGCCTCGGCCTCACCGGCACCGGCCGCCTGCGCGCCCGCCTGCACCCGATCGACTTCGCCCGCTCGGAATGGGACGCCTGCCTGCCGGCGGAGATCGCCCTGCGCCACGGGGCGCGCGGCACGGTCGACAGCGTGCGCCGGGTCTCGGCGACGCTGCTGCGCTACCGCTCGACCCAGGACGGCCCCTCGCTGCCCTACGTGACGCGCACCGACCGCCTCCAGCTCTACGGCGGGACCGGCGACACGATCCGCACCCGGCGCAGCGCCCATATCCTCGACACGGCCGAGGCCATCGAGGTGCAGATCGGCTACGGCCAGTCCCAACGCGCCACCGCCCGCCCGGCGGCGGATGTCGGCCTCGCCGGCCAGGGCGAGCCCTCGCGCACCTGCTGGCTCTACCAGCAGACCATCGGCGGCGACGGCAGGCCCGTCATCACGGCGGGCTCGACCGATGCCAGCACCGCGATGCCGAACGACGGCTCGGCGGAGCGCCTGATCGACCTGTGCGGCCTCGACTTCGATCTGCGCGACGAGGCCGGCGCGGCGGGGAGCAACGGCATCTCCCTCGATCGCGTCGCCGCGCAGACCATCCAGCGCCTGCGCGACCGCTACAATCTCCACGTCACCCCCATCCTGGCCATCGGTCACGCGTGGTCCGCCACGCCCTGGACCGGCCTCAAGCCCGGCACCGACCCTTGGGCCGCCGGCTTCAAGATGTTCGCGGGCGCCAGGAGCCTCGCCCCACTCTACGGCAAGCGGGTCCGGTTTACGTCCGTCGCCTTCACCCACGACGCGGGCAACTCCGGCGACGCCACCCCCTACGCCACCGGCGGGGCCTCGGTGCTCGACCAGATGGTCGCCGCCTATGACGGGCTCAACCTGAACCTCGAGCTCGGGCAGGACGGCGGCCTCAACGCGTTGAGCTACTATCTCGACCAAACGCCGGCCCATTTCGACGAGACGCAGGCTCCCGCCGCCAATCGCGACGTGCTGACCTGGTGCCTCGCCGATCCGATCCGCCGCCACATGGTCGGGCCGCGCTACCCCTGGCCCGTGGCCGACGGCATCCACCACACCGCCCTCGGCTATCTCTGCCAGGGCGAGGTCGAAGCCCTGTGCAAGGTCTACTGCCAGGATCTCGGGATCGGCTGGACGCCCTGCTACGTGACGGGTGCCACCCTGTCGGGCGCCACGATCACCCTCGCCATCTCCGGGCGAATGAGCGGGTTCGGCGACCTCGTCGTGGACACGACGACGATCGAGGCGGCCACCCAGTACGGCTTCCGGGTGCGCAAGGTCTCGGACGGGAGCGACATGCCCTGCACGGTCGCGGTCAACCCCGACAACATCGTGCTCACCCTCACGGGCGGCGCGCCGGCCGCCGGCACCGCGATGGAGGTCTCGCACGCCTACCGAGGCGCGGCCGTGTCCTCCGCGCTCGGCCACTCCTCCTGCTGGGGGAACATCAAGCGCGCCGGCCCGCCCTCCGTGTGGCGCCCCGGCAAGACCATCGACGCCTGGCTCTGCATCGACGCGAGGACCTGTCCTCGCAGATGGCCCTGTCGGCCCAAGAAACACGGCACGGGTTCAACAACGTCAGCCAGTCGCTCTCCGGCATCGTCGATGCCGTGCGCGAACTGCTGCAATACGCCCGGAGCCGGATCGGGGGCGCCCCATGACGATGTGGGAGCGCATCATGCTGTGGTTCTTTCCCGACCATCACCCGCGCGCCGACGCCTCGGCGGAGGTCTCCGCGGCGTTCGAGCGGATGCAGGTAGCGCGCTCCGAGGTGGCCGAGGCTGCGGAACGGGTCCGCGCCTCGGCGGAGGCGCATGTCGCGCGCGTCGAGCAGGAGCGCCACCGCATCCGCGCCCGCACGGCGGAGACGGCCGCCAAATGGCCGGCCGGGCGCACCAGCAGCGTGCGTGTCGCCGCCGAGAGCGTCCTCCGGCGCATGGACCACCGCGGCGAAGAGCGAGGGGCGAGCGAGTGCTGATCTACAATGGCGGCCCCGAGCACCTGCGTGGCGTGCTCTGGCTCGGCGTGCTCGCCCTGGTGGCGGGATACGAGACGGTCAACATGTTCGTGCCCAACGCGGACATGATCCTCGCGACGCGGATCATCGCTGGCGCGATCTATTCGACCGTCCTCTACGTCTACGGGCGAGAGGCCTGGAAGGCGGTGCGGAAGCCGAAGCCGGACCGGGCCGACTTCCTCATCGTCGGCATCTGGCTCTCGTTCCTCTCGCTCCTGTTCCAGACCAGCTACGCTATCCTCTACCGGCTGGCCGACGCCCCGAAATGGCTCCTCAACGCCGAGATCGTCCCGCTGATCGTGATGGTCTCCATCCTCGGAGCGATCTGCCATGTCGCGGCGCCGGCCGACGAGGAGGGCCAGATCCCGCCGCGCAACCGGATCGCGTTCGGAGTCATGGTAGGGATCGCCGCCCTTGCCTTCGGCGTGCTCGTCGCCACGCGTCCCGATATCCGCCCCCTGATCGAGCGGACCCGGCCGTTCATCGGAGACTGGTTCAGGACCGGCGATGCACTGGTGCCTGGCGCGTATCCGCCAACGGGGTGATCATGTGCGCTACCCCACATCCGGGCAACCGGAAGCGTGGCATCTCAGCGGCGTCCCCCAAGGATATCTCAGCCCGCCCGGCACCGCCGCGGCGGGCTTTTTCTTGCGCTCATCCGTGCTCGGCATGCGGCCCGCTATCGCTGCCCCCATCTGTAGAGGCGACGGCTCTGCCGCCCGACCACGACGCGCATGTCCGATCCGCTGCGAGATTGGCACAAGTGAACGCGTACCGTAGGCTTGGAGCCGAGAGCACCCTAGGAACCGGCGCAGTGCATCCCTTTCAGACAGACGCTAAATCGGTCTCGGGCTCCGGCCTCGACCAGTCCGATCTGTTGAGCGGCCCGTATTGGAGCTATGCGGGAGATTGGGTGACGACGGTGTGTTGAAGGCGGCGTATCGAGGCGGGTGTCGAAGCCTGCCAGAACCTCTCAGCGAGAGCGATACGCCATGGAGACACCTACCAACATCGTCCGG
>NZ_JBNHES010000033.1:0-17874 GCF_050591105.1 Methylobacterium endophyticum | reverse complement strand
CTCGAACCGGTTCCGATCCTTACACAGGCGGGCAATATCGGCAACGTACCCGTACTTAAGCTTTTGGTAGAGCGTCTGAAGCTGTTTACCGGCGGTTTCGGGCCACAAGCCAATCGCCTCGGCCGTGCACCCGCCCCATCCTGCCCGCGCGGGGGCGGCCGTCGCGGCTCGGGGAGCCCGCCGCCGGCGCGAGTCCCGCGCGGACGGCCACGCGAGCTCAGTACCGGCGCACCAGCGGCGCCTGCTCGGTCGGGGCGACCGCGGCCCAGGGTGCCCAGCGCAAGCCGAGCTTCACGTCATGCGAATCGACGTTCTTGAAGGTCAGCGCCTCGCAGGACCCACACTGGCCGGCATAGTTGTAGACCGTGCCGGTCTTTCCGTCGCCGAGATTGAGGTAGCGGTATGCGAGCTCGACCGTGAAGCTCGGGCTCACCTCGTAGCCGACACCCGCGTGCAACGCCCAAGCAAGGTTCGTCTTCGAGCCTGCTTTCGCGTAGGCGAGGCCCTGAGTGACGACGTTCGTGTCCTTGAAATTGTCGAGCGTGATCCGCACCGCGCCGACGCCGGCGCCCAGGAACGGCGTGAGGCCGTACCAATTCCCGAGATCGACGTAACCGTTGAGGAGCACGGCCAGTTCACGCTTCGACGCGGTGTACTCGTCGGTGCCGTACCCGAGCGGCAGGCTCGCGTCGCGATAGCGTTCAAGCCCGGTGAACGCGGCGGCGCTGCGATACTCGCCCGTGACGTCGGTCCGGAACCACCGGCCGAAGCGGTAGCCGACGCCGGCGCCCGCGAGCGGGGCGCCCGCGAAGCCGAGATTGACCTTCTCGATGGTGCCGAGCGCGTCCAGGCTGTTGGAGAGCCGTTCCACGGATTGGTTGCTGAAACCGACGTCGCCGCGGAGGTAAAAGCCGGAAACCTCGGCCTCCGGGGGGAGGGTTCCGCGCAGCTCCGGCAACGGCGCGGTCGGCGGCAGGTCGGCCGCGTGCGACGGGGCCACGAACGTCGCGCAGACCAGGCCGCAGCCGAGCAGCCCGAGCGTTCCCGCCATGCGATCCATTCCACCCATCGTCCGGTCCCTCGCCCGCAGCCCTCTTCACCGGACCCTCCCACGGCGTGGTTGATGCTCCCTTAACGTACCCCGAGGGGGTAACTGCCGACAGGCTGCTGGCATCAACGGCGGGAGCTCAGGTCTTCATGGGTAAGGCGTGCGCGCAAGGCTTGAAGACGCGGTCACGCGCGTCCGGATCGGCTCGAAACTCGACCCGATCCGGAAACTTCGCGGTCCGGCCATGCCAATTACCCCCTGGGGGTGTGCAACCGTTCTCGGCCGCCCGTGCGTTACCCCTCCCGGACGGGGGATCTCAACTGCGCGAAAAGAGCGGGAGGGGATGCGCGATGCTCAAACGAGTTCTCTACGTCTCCGCAATCGCCCTGGTCTTGGCCCCGACCGGGGCAGGTGCGGTGGGCTTCCGCATGACACCGCCGCCCTCCGGCGCGGCGTTCGACGACGAGTCGAGCCCCGGCCTCGCACCGGCCGGAAGGACACTCCGGGTACACGACCGCCCGGTCTTTCTCGGCTGCGTTTACTCCTATCACGAGTGCGAGCATCTCGCTCACGAGCGCGGCTTCTACAACCACTTCACGCGTCATGATCACGGCACGTGTCACCATGGCCCATCGTATGCCTGCTTCGGCCGGTAGAAGCCGAGGCAGCGCTCGTTTTCATCGCGGGACGGGTGCGTACGCAGACGGCTTCATCGGCGGCACCTCTGTCCGGGCGTCCAATGCCGTTCGGCCTGAACTTACATCGGGCAGGCCGGTCCGGGCGCGTCGTTGCCGGGTGGCGCCGGCAAGTCTAGAAGGGCCCGCCCGGCCCGAGCCGGTGGGCCGAGGTGCGACCGCCGCGTCGTGTCCCTCGGCTGGCGGCCGTCCCCGGCCGGTACGCCAAAGACGGTGACAACGGACGCTTGAGCCCCCTGGATGGCGAGCAACACCAAGCCCGAAGGCAAAGGGAAGCTGTCCGAGGTCGAAGCGGCGATCCGCCTTCGGATGTCGCCGGAACTCCTCGAATACTTCACGCGATACGGGGCCAAGGCCGGCATCCGGCGCAAGCTCGCGTGCGAGACCGCGGACGGGCTGCGCTGGTACGAGGAAGCCGAACTCGCCGCCTTCGACAAGTTCCTGCGGGAACCTTGGCCGGTTACGGAGGGCAAGACGCGTCCGCACATGCCCGACAAGGTTCGCCTGGAGATCAAGCTTGAGGCGAACTGCGGCTGCGCGATCTGCAACCACGGCGCGAACTGCGAGGCCGCGCACATCGAGCCCGTCGCGCAAACCCTGAGCCATCATCCCGCCGGTCTCGTCTGGCTCTGCCCGAACCACCACACGGACTTCGACAAGGGCGTGTACATGCCCCGCGACGTCGACCTCGCGACCGTGCGGGCCGTGAAGCAGATGCTCGTCAACCGGCGCGTGCGCGGGTGGACCATCGAACGGAACGCCAGCCTCGCCGTCCTGCAACTCGTCCGGCAGATCGAGGAGATCGGCGGCCTGCTTGCCAACGCGCAGTTCGCCGCGGCCCACGGCGCCGCGGTCGCCCTCGCTGAACAGGACATCGTCGCGCTGGAAGAGACCGCGAGCAGGGCCGCGACCGCGAAGCCAACGGCCGGTCCCGTCGGCCGGTCCTACGGCAAGTTCGCGGCCAAGGTCGCCAGCTCGGCGAAGGGAGCCCGGGCGCTGCCCGAGGCTCGGATACGGACGTTCGCCGCGGCCGTCGTCGAGGCGCGGGACGAGTTCCTGAGGGACGCCTCGATGACCGCCTGCCCGCTCTGCGGGGGTGCGGGCTCG
Source organism: Methylobacterium endophyticum (assembly GCF_050591105.1). NCBI lineage: Bacteria > Pseudomonadati > Pseudomonadota > Alphaproteobacteria > Hyphomicrobiales > Methylobacteriaceae > Methylobacterium > Methylobacterium endophyticum. The sequence continues at coordinate 15,024 of NZ_JBNHES010000033.1, read as the reverse complement.
TGGGACGGCTCCGATTGCCCGGCCTGCGGAGGCGAGGGCTACATCGGCACGGCGGAGGCCCGCCGAATCGACGTATCGGCTTACCAAGCGGTGGATTGTCCGGTCTGCGACGGGCTGGGCCAGCGCAACGGGAGCCCATGCGCGGCCTGCGGCGGCGAGCGTCGCATGCAGCGTCGCCACGCGGAAGCGGTCGACGCCAGGGACTACCAGGAAGTGCCCTGTCCCGTCTGCGCGGGCGTCGGGCGCCGGCGTGGCGAGGAGTGCCCGGCCTGCGGCGGCGAGAGGTCGATGGAGCGGCACGTCGCCGACAGGATCGACCCAACCGCATACGACGAGGTCGACTGCCCTCTCTGCCACGGAAGCGGGCGACGGGACGGCCTCGATTGCCCCGTGTGCCAGGGCGACGGGCGGGTCGAGGCACGGCACGCCGAGCGCGTCGACCTATCGGACTACGCCGAGGTGCCGTGCCGCCTCTGCGGCGGCAGCGGACAGGTCAACGGCTACGACTGCCCACCCTGTGGCGGCGACGGGCGCATGGAGCGGCAACTGGCGGATCGGTACGACTGGTCGCAATATGACTTGGTGGAGTGCCCGAGCTGCAAGGGGACGGGGCAGCGGCACGATTTCGATTGCCGGTCTTGTGGTGGCGAGGGTCAGGTGTACCGGCGGCAGCTCGCTTGGATCGAGGATTAGCGAAGCGACCCTGCCGTTTTCCCCGAGGTCCCAACGCGAGGGCGACCGGCGCTTCGACCGCCCAGTCCCAAGGCCACCGTCACGGCGCGTCGCCCCATTCGGGCGCCCCGGTTCGAACCGGATGTCGGCCGGACCCGCGCCGGCGGTGACGTTGCAGGCCCCTGCATTCAGCCGGAGCGGTGGGTAGGCCCCGGGGCGGAAGGCCGGCACCGCCGCCAGTGCCGCCGCGGCGCCCCAGGCTAACCTGCGTCGAGGTCCCGGGGTCGGTATCGTCACCCCACCCAATCCTCACCCCGACGAGACCGTCGATGTCGCCGGCCTTCGAGGCCCTCGACAGGAACCGCCTCGGCTCCTCCGCCCGTAGCGGACGTCGCCGAAGTGGCACGAGCCGGCCCATCTCTTGCTCTTGTTGACGATGGCGACGGCGATGCACGGGCCGACGCCGCAAGCCACGCCGTCGTCCTCGTCGTCCTCGAAGGTCAAAGCCGCGGCGTTCCGGTCGACCTCGGTCAAGAAGCCCCCCTGCTTGCCCCGGCGGGCGTGCCGCCATGCCCGGCTAGACGGCCTGCCCGCCGCGAAACCGCGCGAAGGTGGTGCGCCCGCCGGGGCCGAACAGCACCACCTCGTAGGTGGCCGGCTCCACCCCTTCGACCTCCATGCCGGGCGAGCCGACCGGCATGCCGGGCACGGCGAGGCCGGTGGCGGACGGCTTCTCCGCGAGCAGCCGCTTGATAACCGACGCGGGCACGTGCCCCTCGATGACGTAGCCGCCGACCTGGGCCGTGTGGCACGAGGCCAGCTCCCGCGGCACCCCGAGCCTCGCCTTGACCGGGTTCACGGGGGCGTTCACGACCTGGACGCGAAAACCCTCGTCGCGCAGGTGCTTGACCCAGGCCTCGCAGCAACCGCAGCTCGGGTCCTTCGTGGCGACGACCTCCGGCAGATCCTCCGCCCATGCCGCCTGTACGCCGACCGCCGCCAGGCCGAGGACCACGATGCGCCGGGACGGTCGGAATAGTTCGCTCATAGTCGACTCCTGTCTTCTCACGGCCGCCGGGACGGCCTGTCCAGCCCCGCTCACTCGGCGGCCCGGGGAAGCCCCGCTTGCACGGCGGCCGACCCTTCCTGCCGAAGCGTCAGCCTCCGTCCCTTCACGAGCCCGTAGATGGCCGGGATCACGACGAGGGTCAGCACGGTCGAGGAGACCATGCCGCCGATCATGGGCACCGCGATCCGCTGCATGATCTCCGACCCCGCGCCGGAGCTCCAGAGGATGGGCAGCAGGCCCGCCATGATGGCGACGACCGTCATCATCTTCGGGCGCACCCGCTCGACCGCCCCCACCATGATGGCTTGGTACAGGTCCGCACGCGTGGTCTCCCGCCCAGCGGCCAGGGCGGCGGCCCGCCGCTCGTCCCAGGCATGGTCGAGGTAGACCAGCATGATCACGCCGGTCTCCGCGGCAACGCCGGCGAGCGCGATGAATCCCACCGCCACCGCGACCGACATGTTGAAGCCCATCCACCACATCAGCCACACCCCGCCGACCAGGGCGAAGGGCAGGGACAGCATGACGATGAGCGTCTCGGTCAGGCGCCGGAAGTTGAGGTAGAGGAGCAGGAAGATGACGAGCAGGGTCACGGGCACCACGATCTTCAGCCTGGCCTCCGCCCGCTCCAGGTACTCGAACTGCCCGCTCCACTGGATGCTCATGCCCTGCGGGAGCTGGACCTCCGTGTTGACCGCGTTCCGGGCCTCGGCGACGTAGCCGCCGAGATCGCGCCCGCTCAGGTCGACGAAGATGTAGACCGCGAGCTGTCCGTTCTCGGTGCGGATCGAGGTCGGCCCCCGGGTCAGCTGGACCTTGGCCACCTCGCCCAGCGGAATCGTGCCGCCGGCCGGCAACGGCACCTGCACTTCGGTGGCGATGGATTGCGGATTTGAACGGAAGGCGCGCGGGTAGCGCACGTTGACGGTGTAGCGCTCGCGGCCCTCGACCGTGTTCGTGACGCTCTCGCCGCCGAGCGCCGTCGCGATGATGTCCTGCACGTCCCCGACCATGAGGCCGTAGCGCCCGAGCGCCTCCCGGTCCGGCGTGATGTCGAGGAAGTAGCCGCCGATGACCCGCTCCGCGTAGGCGCTCGACGTGCCCGGCACGTTGCGCACGACCGCCTCGACCTGCCGGGCGACCTTCTCCATCTCGGTCAGGTCGGTGCCGTAGATCTTGATGCCGACCGGCGTGCGGATGCCGGTCGAGAGCATGTCGATGCGGGCCCGGATCGGCTGCGTCCAGGCATTCGACACACCAGGAAACTGCAGGGCCTTGTCCATCTCGGCCTTGAGGCTCGCCAGCGTCACGCCGGGACGCCACTCCGCCTTCGGCTTCAGGGTGATGATGGTCTCGAACATCTCGGTGGGGGCGGGGTCCGTCGCCGTCGAGGCGCGCCCCGCCTTGCCGTAGACGGAGGCCACCTCGGGGAAGGACTTGATTATGCGGTCCTGGGTCGCCAGCAGCTCCCCGGCCTGGGTCACCGAGATGCCCGGCAGGGTCGTGGGCATGTACATCAGGGTGCCCTCGTTCAGGTCCGGCATGAACTCGGAGCCGAGCTGGCGGGCCGGCCAGATGGTCAGGCCGAGCGCCGCCACCGCCAGCAGGATGGTCAGCACCTTGGCCCGGAGCACGACCCTGATGACCGGGCGGTAGACCCAGATCAGGAGGCGGTTCAGCGGGTTGCGGTGCTCGGGGATGATGCGCCCGCGCACGAACAGCACCATGAGGGCCGGCACCAGGGTCACCGACAGGAGCGCGGCCGCCGCCATGGCGAAGGTCTTGGTGAAGGCGAGCGGCCCGAACAGGCGTCCCTCCTGGCTCTCCAGGGTGAAGATCGGCAGGAAGCTTACCGTGATCACCAGGAGGGAGAAGAACAGCGAGGGGCCGACCTCGGCCGCGGCCTCCACCAGGATCTCGACCCGGGGCTTGCCCGGGGGCGCCCGCTCCAGGTGCTTGTGGGCGTTCTCGATCATGACGATGGCGGCGTCGATCATGGCCCCGACCGCGATGGCGATGCCGCCCAGCGACATGATGTTGGCGCCGATCCCAAGGAGATGCATCGCGCCGAGCGCCATCAGGATGCCGACCGGCAGCATCAGGATGGCCACCAGCGCGCTGCGCAGGTGCAGCAGGAACACGATGCAGACGAGCGCCACGATGACGCTCTCCTCGACCAGCGTGTGCTTCAGGGTGTCGATGGCCGCCTCGATCAGCTGCGAGCGGTCGTAGACCGGCAGGATCTCGGTGCCCTTCGGCAGGCTCGCGGCGACCTCGGCCAGGCGCTGCTTGGCGCCCTCGATGACGTTGAGGGCATTGGCGCCGAAGCGCTGCAGGATGATGCCGCCCGCGACCTCGCCCTCGCCGTTCAGCTCGGTGATGCCGCGCCGCTCGTCCGGCCCGAGCTCGACCCGGGCGATGTCCCGCACCCGCAGCGGGGTGCCGGCCTCGGTCTTCAGCACGATGTTCTCGATGTCGGCGACGCTCTTCAGGTAGCCGCGCCCGCGCACCATGAACTCGAATTCGGAGAGCTCGACCGTGCGGCCGCCGACATCCGCGTTGCTCGACCGGATCGCCTCCCGAAGCCTACTGAGCGGGATGCCCTGGGCGCGCAGGCGGTTCGGGTCGACGACGACGTTGTACTGCTTCACGAAGCCGCCGACGCCCGCGACCTCGGCCACGCCCTCGGCGCGCGAGGCCCCGAAGCGCACCACCCAGTCCTGAAGCGAGCGCAGCTCGGCGAGCGTCTGCTGCTTGGCCACGATGGCGTACTGGTAGACCCAGCCCACGCCCGTCGCGTCGGGCCCGAGCGTCGGCGTCACGCCGGTCGGCAGGCGCTTGCCGGCCGCGCTCAGGTATTCGAGCACGCGCGAGCGGGCCCAGTACGGGTCGGTGCCGTCCTCGAAGATGACGTAGACGAACGAGACCCCGAAGAAGGAGAAGCCGCGCACCACCTTCGACCTCGGCACCGTCAGCATGGCGGTGGTCAGCGGGTAGGTGACCTGGTCCTCGACGACCTGGGGCGCCTGCCCCGGGTACTCGGTGTAGACGATGGTCTGCACGTCCGAGAGGTCCGGGATGGCGTCGAGCGGCAGGGTGCGCACGCTGTAGAGACCGGCCGCCACCACGAAGACGGTCCCGATCAGCACCAGGACGAGGTTGCGGGCCGACCAGCCGATGAGGCGCGCGATCATTCTGGCTTCTCCTCGGCCTGCGCCCGGGGCTCGGCGGGGGGCTTGGGCGCGGCCATGCTCTGCAGCGCCGCCTTCAGGTTGCTCTCGGCGTCTATGAGGAAGTTGGCCGCGGTCACGACTTGCTCGCCGGCCTGCACACCCTCGCGGATCTCGGTGTAGCCCTCGCCGCGGGCGCCGACCTTGACCTCGCGCGGCTCGAAGCGACCCTCGCCCTTGTCCACGAGCACGACCTGGCGCGCGCCCGTGTCGATGACGGCATCGTTCGGGACCGCGACGACGGGCTTCGTCGCCCCGGTCCCGATGTCGACGTCGGCGTACATGTCGGGCAGCAGTACCCCGTCGGGGTTCGGCAACTCGATGCGCACGCGGGTGGTGCGGGTTTGCGTGTTCACCTGCGGGTAGATCAGCTCGACCTTGCCGGTGAAGCTGCGCCCGGGCAGCGAGCGCACGCGCACGCTGACGGGCTGGCCGACCTTGACATTGCCGAGGTCGTACTCGGGCACGTCGGCCAGCACCCACATCACCGAGATGTCGGCAATCCGGAACAGGGTGTCGCCGGCCGCAGCCTTCATGCCCTCGATGGCGGTGCGCTGCAGCACGAGGCCGTCCCGGGGCGCGGACCAGGTGATGGCCATCGGCACCTTCCGGGTCCGCTCCATCTCGTTGATCACCTCATCCGAGACGTTCAGGTTCTGCAGCCGCCGCCGGGCCCCGTCGAAGCCGGGATTTGCGATGAGCTGGGCGGCGGCCGCGTTGATCTCGGGCGAGTAGACGTGGACCAGGGGCTGGCCCTTCCGCACCCGGTCGCCCGTCGTCACGTTCTCGACGTGGTCGACGTAGGCATCCGAGCGTGTCGCCACGACGGTGACGCGCCGCTCGTCGAGCGTGACGGTGCCGGGGACCCGCACCGGTCGGCTGACGACGCGACGTTCGGCCCGCTCAGTGCGCACGCCGGTGCGCTGGACCTTGCCGGGCGAGATCTTGACGGTGTTCCCGTCCTCGGCCTCGCCCTCGTAGACGGGGAGGTAGTCCATCCCCATCGAGTCCTTCCTCGGCACCGGCGAGGTGTCGGGCAGGCCCATCGGGTTGCGGTAGTAGAGGATCTTCCGGCCCACGGCCGGGGGCGCGGCGTAGGTGGCGTTCGCCTCGGTCTCCTTCGCCGCCGCGGGCCGCGGCTCGAAGTCGACATCCTCGCCGACATGCACCGGAAGGTAGGCGCGTCCGTCGGGCGTCCTCGCCGGCGCGAGCGCGTAAGCCGCCTTTCCGTCGGGGTCGCGGTAGTAGAGCACGGGCGCATCCGCGGCCGCGGCCGGCTTCGCGTCGCGACCGACGAGCAGACCGGAGACCGAGGCTGGGAACCATGCCGGCAGGGGCCATCCCGCCTCGCCGGCCTTCAGCCCGGCGAGGGCGCCGCCGCCGACGGCGAGGGGCAGGAGAACGAGGGCCGCGACCCACGCCTTCGCCTGGCCGCCCGGGTGCGCGCGGTCACGTCGCCGCGCCAGGTGGATCGGTGTCGTCTGGTCCATCACTCGACGGCCCTGAGCACGAGTTGGTCTTGGACGGTGCCGGTCTCGCCCGGTACCTTCGCGGCCAGCGAGAGGCGCCAGCGGCCCTCCATCGCCAGGTTGGCCCTGAAGGCGTAGATGCCCGGCTCCGGGCTCGCCTCCGGCTTCATCTTACCCGTCATCGTCGGCATCCCGTCGGGTGCCATGTCGAGGCGGCGGGCGTAGACAAGCGCGTCGGCCACGGGCTTGCCGGCGCGCTTGTCGAGCAGACGCACCCTGAGCGTCGCCTCGCCCGATTTAGTCTCGGGATCCAGGAGCTCGAAGGAATAATCCTTGAGGTCCGGGGGCATGAGTGGCGCGCCCTTGGGCAGCCAGGCCGCGACCGGTTCCGGAAGCCGTGCCGCGACCGCGCCGGGAATGACCCATGCGCCGCGCGCGAGCGCGTAACCGGCGCCGGCTCCCGCTAGGGCTGCTACGATGAGGACGAGCCCGAGCAGGAGCCAAGCGCCTCGCCCTGCCGGCCGGTGCTCCTTCTGGTAAGCGTCGAAAAAGTCCTCCCGGCCCGTCATGGCGCCACCCTTAGGACTGAGCGGATGGGGAGACGGGCCGCGCGTGGCTCGGGGCGTGCGGGATGCGCCGGGGCAGGACGCGGCCGCGGGGATGCGGGATGTTCGGTGGACACGGGGATGATCCTGTTCCGGAGCGTCTGGATGCGGGACCCCGACCGTTCGGGCCGCCGCGGCGCGGCGGTGCGCGAAGGCTGCCGTGCATGCTCATGCACGGGGCGGCACCGCTCTCGGGCGTGCTCAGGAACGCGGTTTGGGAGGGGGGGCCTGCGGGGCTGCGGCCAAACTCGGCCGGATATGGTCCTGCCGAACGGGCAGGAGGACCGGGGCGACCGGGCCGCCATCGGCAGGCGGGGATGGCAGGATCCCCGGCACGATCTTCGCGGCGCAGGCCACCGCGAAGGGACAGGCCTTGGTGTCGCGGCAGTCCGGGCCCGAGGGCTCGGGATCGCAACACGGCATGTCGTCGGGCATCGGCGCGACGTGTGGCGTCGTGACGCCGCCTTGCTGAGCGACCATGTCCCGCTGAACGCCGTCGCCCACGAAGGCGCGCGCCTGCGCGGGGGCGACGGATGCCCCGGCGATCAGGCCGAGCACGGCGAGGGCCGTGAGCAGGCGCGCTATGGTGGATCGGATCGACATCCGTTTCCAGGATCCCACTGATCGGGGGCTTTGCCTAGCCCCGGACGCGCCGGGCTCGCGACAAGCCCGGCGAATACAAGTTCGCGGGTGCGGGCCCACGGGTTACAGCCGCTCCCGCAACGTGCCCGACGTTGATTAGAACGCGGGTCCGCCCGAAGTGGTGCCGAGGTTCTGGGCCGCGGCGGGACGCTCGGGGAACTGGGCATTCCCGCGCGTGCTGCTCCTCAGGTCCCGTCCCTGGAGATCACGCCCCTCCCAAACGCGGCCGAGGCTGCCCGTCACCTCGGGCGCGGCTCCCGTCGGGCCTTCCAGGACGCTCCAGCCCGCCGAGGGAACGGCCTCGCCGGTCAGCCTCGGGTGCGCCCAAGCGCCGCCGGTCATGAGGGTGGAGGCCACCAAGGTTGCAAGGATGTACTTCATCGAATGCTCCATCGTCTTTCGCGTTTGCCTTCACGGCGCCGCTACCGACGACTTCGGGACGCGCGGACGATGCGTTACCGTAGAAGCGCGGAAGGCCCCGCCCTTGAGGGCGGGGATGGATAGCGCCGGCCGCGACAGAAGCCTGCCCGGGCACCGATCCAATCCCCTTGCCTTCGTTCCGCATTCGTTCTATCCTTGGCCTGTGCTTCGCGTCCAGGCATACCGGTTCGTCCTTCGGCCCGACGGCGCGCAGGAACGGCTCATGCGCCGCTCCTGCGGCGCGCGCCGCTACGTCTTCAACAGGGCCCTCGCCCTGCAGAAGGAGCGGTATGCAGCCGGTGACAAGCACCTCTCCTACGCCGACCTCTGCAAGCACCTCACCGCCTGGAAGGCCGAACCCGACACTTCCTGGCTCAAGGAGGTGCACAGCCAGGTCCTGCAGCAGGCGCTCAAGGACCTCGACCGCGCCTACCGCAACTTCTTCGAGGGACGGGCCGAGTTCCCCCGCTTCAAGAGGAAGGGCAAGGACGACGCCTTCCGCCACCCGCAGAAGGTCGAGCTCGACCAGCCGAACGGGCGGGTCTTCCTGCCCAAGCTCGGTTGGATGCGCTACCGCGCGAGCAGGCTTGTCGAGGGCGAGATTGGGCAGGTCACCGTCTCGCTGAAGGCCGGCAAGTGGCACGTCTCGGTCCAGACCGAGCGCGAGGTCGAGAAGCCGGTCCACCCGTCGACGACGCTTGTCGGCATCGACGTCGGCGTGACGCGTTTCGCCACGCTGTCCGACGGCACCGTCATCGAACCGGCGAACGCGTTCCGCAAGGCCGAGGCGGCGCTCGCGAAGGCGCAGCGGGCGATGGCCCGCAAGACCAAGTTCAGTAGGAACTGGAGGAAGGCGAAGGCGAAGGTACAACGGGTCCAGGCACGCATCGCCCGCATCCGCTCCGACTTCCTGCACAAGACCTCGACGACCGTCAGCAAGAACCACGCGGTGGTCTGCGTCGAGGACCTGGACGTGCGGGCGATGACCGCGAGCGCGGCCGGGACGGTCGAGGAGCCGGGCGTGAACGTCCGTCAGAAGGCGGGGCTGAACAAGGCGATCCTGGACCAGGGGTGGGGCGAGTTCCGCCGGCAGGTCGGGTACAAGCAGGAGTGGCTCGGCGGTTGGCTGCTGCCGGTGCCGGCTCCGAACACGAGCCGGACGTGCCCGGAATGCGGGCACGTGGCGGCGGGGAACCGCCCGAGCCAGGCCGTGTTCCGGTGCGTGGCGTGCGGGTACGCGGCGAACGCGGACGACGTGGCGTCGATCAACATTGCAAGGGCGGGGCACGCCCGGTTAGCCTGCGGAGAGACTTCGCCCGTGATGGCGTCGGCCCAGGAACCCACCGAGGCGGGTCCGGCCTTCGCGGCCTGACACGCGGTAGGAATCCCCGCCCTCCAGGGCGGGGAGGATGTCAAAGAGACCGGTGCCAGACCCCATATCCGCGGGGACCGAAGTTCTGTGGAAGTCGAACCGAGCCCCAACTCCGACGTTGTCGGGTCTCCGGGCGTCGGGCATAATGCCCACGGTCCGAAACGCGTGTGGCTCCAGAGGCATCCCGTGCGTCCCGAGGTAAACAGGGAAGTCGTGAACGACCGTGCCAAGCTGATGATCCATCGGCTGGTGGCGCGTCGGCTCGCGCGCGACCCGGGCATCCTCGATAGCGCCAAGATGGCCGTCATGCGGCTTGAGGCGGACTACCCCGAGCGCACCTTCGTCTCCGAGTGGCGCGAGATCCTCGGGCAGCCGCCGGGGACGATCCGGCAACTCCTCACCCGGCGGGACGAGGGTATGCAGCGGCTTCGGCTGTCCTCGCCGTTCCTGGAAGGGGAGGGCGTGTCGTTCGTGCGCGACCCGAACGTCCGAAAGCGGATCTGGCGCCTGGCACGTAAAGGCGCGGCCGCCCAACGCGCGGCGCATGCCGGCCGCCAAGGCTCCTCCGTCCCGGCGTGAGCCGTCCGATTGAGATCCGGACGGTCGCGGACCTGGAGCGCACCGCCCGTTCGCTGGCGTTGCACTTCAAGGCCCGCACCGTGGTGGTCGTCGGCAGCCAGGGCATCCTCGTGGGCTGGCCCGGCGCGCCGGTCACGATGTGCATGTCGCCCGAGATCGACGCCTATCCCGCCAACGCTCGGGCCTGGGAGGCCGCCCAGGACGACGACCTCGCGGAGGCATCCGAAGAGATCTCCGTCATCTTCGGCGAGGGCTCGCACTTCCACACGGCTCACGGTTTCTACATCGACGGCGTCGACGACCGCACCGCCCGCCTGCCGCCCTCGTGGCCCTCGCGCGCGGTGGTGCGGGAGGTGAGAGGCCACGGCGCGGCGACCGTGACGGTGGTGGCCCCCGGCCCGGAGGATCTGATCGTTTCTAAGCTCGCCCGCCTTGCCGACAAGGACAGGGACTACATCGCGGCCTACCATCAGGCCCGGCCTCTCGACCTTGCCGTCATCCAGGCGCGCGTAGCGGAATGCGGGTTCGAGGAGGTTCTGGCACAGCGTGCGCTCGCCTTCCTCGCCGGCCTTCCCTCACCTCCCGGGCGCGCGACCGCCGCACCCGTGCGGGCAGGGGCCGTCGTGCCGCCCCATCCCGCGTGGACGCACTGCGCCTTCCTCATGGACGAGGGCCGTTCGGTCTCGGTCCGCGCCTGGAACGAGGCGGCCGGTCTCTACGATATCCTCGACAATCCTCTCGGCCCCGCGGTGGTGGCGCAGGACGGGGCGAGCGCCTTCCTGATCGACGGGGAGGCGCTGACGCAGGAGGCGTGGGACGCACATCCGCGCGTCCGCGCCGCGCGACACGGTGACCTATCCGGGTACCCACGGCCGAACTGGACGCCTCCGGGCTGACCTGCCCCTGAAGCGCGCGGCGGGCCGGGAGCGGTTCGCCCGTGCCTACGGGCGAGCCGACGGCCTTACCAGCGCAGCAGGCGAGGACCAAGAAGCGCGCCCGCCAGCGTGCAGAGGGCAATCGTGCCGCCGTACCAGAGCGCGATGAAGGGTACGGTGTCGTCCATGCAGTGAATCGCGTAGCCCATCGCGCTCACGCCTCCCGAGGCGAGCCCGACCAGGGCCCCGGCCCGGACGAGGTCCGTCGGCGCGCCGAACCTCCGGACCGCCCACATCAGGGTCGCGAAGGGGACCACAGCAATCACCGGGATGGAGACGAGGCATTCGAGCCACATGTGGCCGGTGAGCATGGTCCCCCAGTGGGCCGCCGGCGCGTTGGCGAGGCTGAGGGCAGCGAGGACCATGACCGCCGCGAACGGCAGGGCCGCGATGCCGAGATGCACCCTCCTCTCGCCCCCTGGGCGAGCGATGCGACCGAGGTAGCGCAGGGCCAAGCCACCGACGGCGAGGGCGAAGGCCAGCTTGGCCAGCAGGAAGGTCAGTGACTTGCCTTCACCCAAGTCAGGCCGGACGCCCAATGCGAGAAGGGCGAGGCAGAGCGCCCCGGCGGCCCCGATGGCGGCCCCGAGCGCGATCCGCCTCAGCATGCCGGGAGACTTGGCAGGCTCGCTGGCGAAGCTCGCGCCGAGCAAGCCGATGAGTTCGTCGGTCTTCATTCCCCTTTGCCCCCTGCCAAGGCGGCCAACGCCTTCAACCCGCGGTGGACGCTGACCTTGATGGCCGATTCCGACATGCCGGAGCGCGTCGCGGCCTCGGCCACGCTCAGACCTTCGACCTTCATGGCCCGGATCGCCTGCTGCATCTTGCCGGGAAGGCGACCGAGCAGGCGCTCGACGTCGAGCGTGCTCTCGACGGCGGCGTGGTCGTCGCGCGCGACCAGCTCGCTCGCATCCTCGACGGGCACGTCGGCGAGGGAGGCGCGCGTACGCCGGAGGTGGTCGATGAGCTTGTAGCGCGCGATGGCGTAGAGCCAGGGCGTGACCGGTTGGCCAACGTCGTAGGTGTGCCGTCGCGTGTGAACCGCCATCAACGTTTCCTGGACAAGGTCCTCCGCCTCCGGCGCGGCGCGTCCGGAGCGCGCGAGCTTACCCTTGAAATAGGCCCGCAGGTGGGGACCAAGCCGCTCCAGGAACAACCGGTAGTCCGCCGCGCTTCCGGCGAGGCCGGACGACAGCAAGGCCCGCAACTCGTCTTCCTGACTGATCAAGACGCCTCTCTCGGCCACACCGCGAAAACGCGTCTGACCCGGCCATCAAACACGTCACCGCGGCTCGCCTCGCATTCGATCCGCGCGTGCCGGCCCCGGACACGCGCCCACCCGCCCGCGCAGCCTCCGCCGGGGCTAAGGTGAACCCGAGACGCGAGCGGGCAAGGGGTCGACCACCGGAGCGGCCGGCCTGGTCCCGCCGCCTCGCACGGACGGGGTGCCCGCCAGGACCAATCCGTAGGAAACGCGCAGATGGTTACAGGGCCCCGCCTGCCCATTTGACCACCCCAGCGACCCAGCCCGCCCGCTGTCGTCCGGCCCCTCCATCTTGCTCGGAACGCTCGCGGAGGAACAAAACGCCTGAATACCCCCGGATCGTATATGGGGCCAAGCGCGCTCCTTGAGCCGCAGAACGACGATGGAGGTGAAGGGATGTCGAGACTGTTGCAGGTCGGGTTGCTCGTGGCCGCCGCGGCCGCATTCGGGTCCACGGCAGGGCCGGCGCGGGCGCTCGACGAAGTCGGGGCCGCCCACGGCGACCACCACGGCGCGGAGCGCCATGGACACGTGATCGAGCACAGGCAGACGCACGGCCATCATGGTGAGGCGGACCATCACGAGGAGCATCATGAGGTCGTCCGCGAGGGCGGCCACCACCGGGAAGGGCGCCACTGACACGGGGTGCCAAGTCCCACCGACACCCTAAGCCCGTCGCCCGTGGCCCTCTCGGCGACGGGCGCGCTCGCCGGGAGCTCAGCGTTCCCGTGGCGTCACCCCGGACCGCGGCTGCCGGACGCCGGGGGCTGGCGGGCACGGCCATCCGGATGGCAGCCGGCTTGTTCGCGCCCGGCCTACGACCCAACCCAACAGAAAAGCGCGATCGGACGGCGAACCTGGATCACGCCGCCGAGTTGTACCCCCACAGGGTAAAACGAACAGAGAGGCTCGCATGAAGGTAGTGAGAACCGCACTCGTAGCCACGGCACTCATGGCTTCCGGCGCGACACCGGTGCTCGCCCAAGGCGGCCAGGGCGGGTCCATGTCGGGCATGGACATGAAGAACATGGGCCCTCTGCAGAAGGACTCCATGGAAGCCATGGACAAGATGAACAAGGCGATGATGCAGGGCATGATGGACCCCGATCCGGACCTGGCCTGGATGAAGGGCATGGCGGCACACCACCAAGGCGCGGTCGACATGTCCGAGGCCGCCATCAAGCATTCGAAGGACGAGACGGTGGTGAAGGAAGCCCGGAAGACGAAGGAGGAAAACGAAAAGAGCCTGCGCGAGATCCAGACCAAGATCCGGAAGGAGAAGTAGATCTTCCACCCCTGGCCTCGCTGCGGACCGCCGGCGGGTCAGGGCAACGACTCGACGGCTCGGCGCCGCCTCGTCTGGCGAGCCCGCTAGCCACGGTCCCGGCCAGGCTCTCCCGCCGGCCGGGATCACCGCCGTCCGGGTCGTCGGGGTCAGGCTGGCCGAACAACTTCTCCCCGTCGCCGAAAGCGGACACGGCCACGGCCGGAGGAGGGAGCGTCCAGCCGGCGTCAGGGGACCCTATTGGCGCTCCCCCTGCATAAGGGACACCTGCTGTCCTTGAACTCAGGCGCGCATGCCAAGTGCCGCGCTTGCATCGTCCGGAAGTTCGGCGGCGAGGTTGCGCCGCGGCTGCGCCGGTGCCACCGGCCGATGTCGAGACAGTCCGGTTCTGTCTCGCCCACGAATGCCGGTTCGCCCAGGATCTGTTCCGCGCCATCCCGATGAGCTGTCCCGGCCCCGAGTCCGGGATCGGTTCGGCTTGGGTTTTCCGGGCCACGTCGGGCAAGCGCGGCGGCAGCCTGCCCGCTGAGAGCCGGGTTCCGCGCGGGTGGCGGCAGGCCGCGACGCCGTCCATCTCGTCGTGTCGTCCGACCGCTGCGGTCAGGCTGCGACCGGGCCGGGCGCAGACCGGGCCCGGAGCCGGTGGGACACCGCAATGCCGGGCTGGTCTCCCCGGGGCGCGGCCCCGGGGTCTTGGCCCGACCGCAGTTCGAGATTCGAACGGTCTGCAACCTTTTCCGCGTCGGCCCCGAACTCTTCCGAGAAGCCGCCAGCTTCTTGAGAAGAGGGAAACGTAGCCATGAACCGAGCTGTCCATGCCGCCCTTCTGGGCGCCGCCTTGATGGCCTGGATGCCGGGTCACGCCCTTGCCGGCGCCTGGGACAACGTCCCCCCTGCTTGGCGCAACGAACGGTATCAGAAGTTGCGTCCCGCATTCCGATCGCTCGACGACGGCCTGACGACCGGTTCGATCCGGCGCGCGCCCCAACGCCCCGTCACCGAGCGCCCCGAGCCGGCCGGCGCTCGGCGGTGAGACGAGGCTGCGCGGTCCGTGGTGCACCCTGGCGCGGCACCGAGGACAGGATCAGGTCGCATCGCGACCATCTCGGACCCGGCACCCGGGAGGCCGAGGGGGCGGGCGTCCGAGCCTCACGGGCCGGCGCCCTCTTGCCCCGGTCAGGACTGACATCGAGGCCCCGCCCAAAGCTCGGAAGGCAAGACCGGCGTCACGGGCGCCTGGGGAGATCCGCATCGTCGCGAGCCGGCCTAGGCCGCAGGCAATCGCACCCCACGCAGAGACGCCCAAGTCACGAGCCTCCAGAAGCCCGCCGGCACGATCTCGACACCTATCGGCCGCCGCGCGGGCATGACCTGTGACCGAATTCCAACAGCGCCGAGGGCCGAGGCAGGTTCACATTAAATCAAAGTGTTCGTGCGTTGCCCGGCAAGTCCATCCGTGCGACGATTGGGTCGGGTTTTGGC
>NZ_JBNHES010000032.1:0-20948 GCF_050591105.1 Methylobacterium endophyticum | reverse complement strand
TGCACCGGAGGCCGTCATTTGGCCAACGGAACCGAGCAGCTCAGCGCCGCTCGCACAACCCGCCATCGTCACGCGACCGACGATGCACTAACTTCGAACCTGGGCCACCGAATGGGGGCAGGCCAAGCCCTCGATCATGATCTGCGCCTCCTTGAGCGTGTAAAAAATCTCGCCATTCAGCAGCTCGTTGCGTATCTGTGCGTTGAAGCTCTCGACATATCCGTTCTCCCACGGCGAACCAGGGGTGATGTAGGCCGTCCTTGCGCCAACGGCCGCAATCCAGGACTGCACCGACTTGGCGATGAACTCCGGACCATTGTCTGACCGAATGTGCGCCGGCACGCCGCGCAGGATGAACAGGTCGGACAGCACATCGATCACGTCGGCCGCCTTGAGCTTGCGATCCACTCGGATGGCCAGGCACTCGCGGCTGAACTCGTCGAGGACGTTGAGCATCCGGAACTTGCGCCCGTCGTGGGTGCGCGTCTCGACGAAGTCGTAGGACCAGACGTGATTGCGGTGCTCCGGGCGCAGCCGGATACAGGAACCATCCCCGTCCCACAGCCGTGCGCGCTTGGGCTGGCGGGCCGGGACCTTCAGCCCCTCCTGCCGCCATAGGCGCTCGACCCGCTTGTCGTTGACCAGCCAGCCGTCCGCCCGCAGTAGGGCGGCGACCTTCCGATAGCCGTAGCGCCCGTAGCTACGGGCAAATTCGATCAGCTCGGCGACGAGCGCCGCCTCGTCATCTTTGCCCCGCGGCGCCTTGCGCTGTGTCGAGCGATGCTGCCCGAGTGCCTTGCAGGCCCGACGCTCGGAGACCTTCAGCACGGTCCGGACATGCTCGATGCAGGCGCGTCGGCGCGCGGGGCTGGTCAGTTTCCCCGGGCGGCTTCCTGCAGGATCAGCTTGTCCAGGGTGAGATCGGCGATGGCTTTTCTGAGCCGCTGGTTCTCCGTCTCCAGATCCTTCATCCGCCGGACCTGATCCGACTTCAGGCCGCCGTACTCACGCCGCCAGCGGTAGTAGGTCACCTCACTCACGCCGATCGCGCGGATCGCCTCCGCCACGCTCTGGCCTTGCCCGACCAGCACGTCCGCCTGCCGCAGCTTGGCGACGATCTCCTCAGGCTTGGGTCGCTTCCTCGACATCGATCCGTCCTCCAGGCTCAAAGCCATACCAAAGGGCGGACCACTTCATTGGGGGCGGATCAGTGTGAGGTCGAGACGGAAGACGTGGGCATTCTGGATCGCGTCCGTGAGACCTTCGGGGACGTGCGGATCGGCCCTTAAGGATCCGCTGCCGACCCAAACCGGTCACCCAGGCTCGTGCTTCATCCGGCTAAAAGCGGACTTCGGAATCTATGGCCGCGGATGACTGCGATTGCTCGAATGCAGAATAGCAGATTTCGAGCGATCAGGTGGCGGGAGCATCCTTCGTGGTGCGTCAATGTTAGATCGACTCAGGCCTTACGCTCTGCAATTTTATGGGCCGACCAACCAGTAGGATCCCTATAGCGACCCACTTCAGCACGACGAGTCGTGGCTGACTCCACCTTCAAACCGTCGGATCTACGGTTCGGACCCAAGAGGCTTCACCCGAGCCTGCTCTCCTCAGCTTGTCGCAGGGGCTTGCAATCACGTTAGCTTGGCACGTCCGTCCTGCCTTCGGCCAAAGGCTCGGACGCCAGTGGCCAGCGCAGGCTCCTCAACCTTCAGGTCGGCTACAGGAGGCTTGCTTGTCCGCGAGATTGAAAAGCCGGATCGGATGATCGTCAGCAGGAAGGCGGTCAGCATCAACACAAAAGCGCCAAACGAGATGATCCGCTGCTGCATGTGCTCTATCCCGAGCGTGGTCCCGATCCGACTAGGATCCATGGTCGCGCGCAGCAGGCGTGCACGTTCACCGGACCAACTGCCAAACACGAGATAGTTGAGCGTCCCGCCGACGCGGCTTGGATCACGTCGAGCAACGTACTCGATGTGGCACGTCGACACGAGATAGTACCAGCGCGTGCATTTCGACTCCTTGATCGCCAGGTCGTCGACCAGTACCCAGCGTCCGCCGACTTGCAGATCGCTCGCGAGCTGTGGTCCTGCGTACACCAGAGGACCTACGAGCGTGAACGTTAGGGCGGCAAGGAACAGGAGGGTCCGAACCATCTGTCTGCCTCCGATAGCTGTGCGATGCGTGCAGCTGTGGTGCGTAAGCGGGACTTAAACATTTCAGCGAGGACGGGACGTTAGCCCCGCGCTTTAGCGAACAACCGTTTGCCGGACCAAGCCATGAAGGCTGCCATGGCGCCGACGCCGAGCAACGTCGGCAGGCTGCCAGCGAGGAGGCCGCCGGCTAGCGCCGCGAAGCCCCAAAGCAGGGCAAAACTCCAGCAGATCAGGCCGCGCATATAGTACGTGCCAGCTCTGGCCGCCGCAGCACCGGCGACGGCCGCGGATCGTGCCCCGGTGACGACTGCGCTCTCGCGTCCCCAGACTTCGGTCGGCTTGCGGATCATCAGGCTGCCCGCCCTGCCTTGAGCGCAGCCAGCCGCTGGGCGACGGCCGCGCTCTTCTGCAATGCGTCGATCTCCGCAACCCGGTGGATCGTCCCTGCTTCAGCCGGTGTGAAGCCGACGCCGCCCACACCCTTCATGGCGCGCTCGAACGCCTTCTCCGCAACGTCGAGCCGCTGACCGGGCGTGTGTTCACGACGCATGGAACCGGAGCCATTCCCCGCCTCGCCTTTGGAGACCTCGAAGGCGGCAAGCGCTTCCTCCATCTGCCCCTTGCGCGCCACCAGTGCCGCGAGGCCGGCCTCCAGTTCTGCCTCCTCAACCCGAACCTGCGCCTGCACATCATCGAGCGCCCTGGCTTGGGTCTCAAAGTCGATCTGCCGGGACAGGGCCGCCTCGGCGAGATCCTCTCGGCCCTCATCGACGGCGAAGGCGGCTTTACCACCCAGATCCTCGATGCGTTTCGCGAGCAGCTGTTGCTGGCGCGCTGCCTGCAGCCGACGCACCGTGATGCTTTCGAGTTCCGCCTTCGCCTGATCGATGGCCCGCTCCGCTTCACGGACGGCTTCGCGCATCACAGCCGGGCCACCTGCGGCTTCCAGCCTGTCGATCGCGTCCTCGACAGAGGCCGATAAAATCCGCGATATCCGTGAAAAGATGGATTCAGACATGGCTCACCTCAACAGCATCCATGAAGCAGGATCGCCTGTCGCCCATTGAATTTAAATTAATACCGAACAGTAATTATCGGTGAGATAAACAGTTTCTATACCCGGCGCCTCTATCCTGGCACGTGTGTTGGGGAGAGGCTTGCCCTTATGATTGATACCAGTCTCGTCCTGCTGGCCATCGCGCTGGCCGCCGCTCCGTTCTACATCGTCGTAGCGACACGGAACCGGCTCGTGGCGCTTGATCAGCGTTGCGAGACGGCTTTCGCCGACATCGATGCGCACCTCAAGCACCGGCAGAACCTGATCCCCGGGCTGGTCGAGACGGTCAGAGGCTATGCCAAGCACGAGCACGATGTCCTGCTCAGCGTCATCCAGGCCCGCACCGCCGCCCTCGCGGCGATCCAGCCCGAGGCACGCCTTGAGGCTGAGAAGAACCTAACACAGACCATCAATGCCCTGATCGGGGCGGCCGAGCGCTATCCCGAGTTGAAGGCATCGAGCCACTTCACGGCGCTGCGCGACGAGTTTGTCGCCGCCGAGAACCGCATCACGGCGTCGCGCCGCTTCTACAACCTCTCTGTCGGCGAGTATGGGGCGACGCTGCGTCAGTTCCCCGGCAGCCTCATCGCGCGGCTCTGGAAGATGCAGCTGCGCAAGCCATTCGACCTTGGCATCGAGCGCGTCCTCATCGACGAACCTGTCGCCTTCAAGTTCTGACTTGCCTGCGAGATCCATATGCTGCGCGTCAACGGCCTGTTCGGCTGGATCGCCGCGAATGACCGGCGTTCGCTGGTCCTGTTCGCCGGCTTTCTCGCCGCTTTCCATGTTGGAGCCGTACTAGCGCTCTACTTGCCGCTTGCCGCCCTCGATCCAGAGCATGCGCCGGTCTTCACCTGGGTCGGCTACGCGAGCCGCTACCTGGTTCTGGTGACGCTCGCCGGCATCATCCTGTTCGTTGCGCTACTGCTCTGGCACGTTCACGCAGTGCGCAGGGTCATGGCGTTCACGTTCGTCGACGAGCAGGACGAGCCGCGCCTGTGCCGCATCGTCGAACCGCTGGCGCTCAGTATGGGATTGCCGGTACCTTATGTCGGCGTGATCCGTTCAAGTGCGCTGAATGCGTTCGCCTGCGGCATCCGACGCAAGGACGCGGTCGTCGTGGTGACCCGTGGGCTCATCGATGGTCTCGACGACGACGAACTGGCGGGAGTGGTCGCGCACGAACTCGCGCACATCCGCAATGGCGACATCCGCCTGATGGCGGCCGCCAACGTGTGCCTGCGCCTGCTCGATCTGTTGATTACGCCGCGGATGAAGGAAACCACTCCGCTTAAGGAACTCGTGGGTCTCCCGATCCTGACGTTGTGGTTTCCGCCGATCCTCGTGTTCGTGCTGATCGTCAGCTTCGTCGCCCAGTCGGCGCTGAAGGCGGGCCGGCTCGTTCGGCTTCTGATCTCCTCATCCCGGGAGTTTATCGCCGACGCAGTCGCCGTGGAGGCTACGCAAAACCCGGCCGCCCTCATCTCGGCCTTGCGGAAGGTGCACGGCCACAGCGCGATTGCTGGGCTTCCGTCCGGTCAAGACGCGATGATGATCGACGGCGCGGCCGAGGGCGGACTGGCGACACACCCGAGGATGGATGAGCGCGTGAATGCGATCATCGCGATGACCGGGTCGATGGCACTCATTGCACCTGCGCGGCGCGACACGCGCCCGGATGCACTGCGCCGACCGGCCGACCATCTGTGCGACGCATTTGTCAGCCCCGGCCGGCGCGAGGCGTTCCGAGCGATGAGCGCCCTCCGTCGCGTTGCCACCGACGACACAAGGAATTGGCTCGGCCTGACCCGCAACATGAGCTACGGCGTCATCTTGGCGGTGGCAGCAATCCTGTGTTGCAACGCCAAGCGCCTCGACCGCCCAGCCGTATTGATCGAGATCTTCGATCCGCAGCCCTTCAACGTGTTCCTCGCGGCTGCAGCCAAGGGTATGGCCTGCAATATTGGGGCGATCGCCTCAATGGCTAACGTTCCACATCTGGCTCGAAAGTGCGATCCGAAAGAGTTGAGCGCGTTCCTCTCCGTACAAAGCGAGCATGCTGGGCCGTTTGGCGCGATGTTGACTATGATGGCCGACGCACCGGATGGCACCTTTGCATCGACTAAGATCATTCGGAACAAAGAAGTTGGTCGTTAACTCATCCAGCACGGTCGAGCGCACGACCAGCCAAACAGCACGATCTGTTTGCAGGTCCGGTTTGGTTGCGTCGGTCCTCGTAAGCGGACAGGCAGGAAACCACCCGGAGCGGTCATTCAGCTGTTTCGACCGTTATGTACAAAAAACGAACGTTTTCCCGACGATCACTGACCACGCATGCTCGGTCGACCAAAACGATTGCAACCGCGTCGGAGAACCGTGTCGGCTATTCAAACGTCGGCAAAACGCGCGTCACAGACGCCTGTAGCAAGAATGCTGCGATGTCCGGTTTAGCGCCTCGCGGTGCCGAAATCAGCCAGTCGGCTTTCGTGAAGAGTTTCGGGCGCCGGCAGGCGTACGAAAGTCTCCGAGGAACGAACCCGCGGAGACCGAGGCAGTCGGCTATGGGGATT
Organism: Methylobacterium endophyticum; assembly: GCF_050591105.1. Taxonomy (NCBI): domain Bacteria; kingdom Pseudomonadati; phylum Pseudomonadota; class Alphaproteobacteria; order Hyphomicrobiales; family Methylobacteriaceae; genus Methylobacterium; species Methylobacterium endophyticum. The sequence goes on along the minus strand of NZ_JBNHES010000032.1, from coordinate 15,162 downwards.
GAGCGATCCGGCCTGATGGCGCGGGCGAGCGCGATGGCCGGCGAGGGGCTCGGCGGAGATGGCGGGGTGATCCGCCGGGACAGGCCGACGGCCAGCACGGGGTGGTCGGAGCGATGGCCGGCGGGTCTCGGTCTGGATCGGGCGGCCGGAAGTGCGGGTCGAGGCGGTCGGGGCGCAACGCTCCTCCGGCCGCGGCTCGAAGGCCGGCGGCATGATGGTGGCTGACGACGTGCCGGGTCACGGTGCTCTCATCCCGGTCAGGGCGGACGCGGTCGGCGGACCGCGCGGTTGCAGGAAGCGGCCGAAGGTCTCGACGACCGTCATGCGGCCGCCGCAGCACCGGCAGGGTGAGCGCCAGTCGGGCGGCGCCGTGGGCTCGGGCGGGATGACCGGCGGCGGGACGGCGAGCAGCGCTCGGATACGGGTGAGGTTGGCCCGGCGGCCGGCGCTGGCGAGCAGACCGTAGTGGCGGATGCGGTGGAAGCCCTTGGGTAGGACGTGCAGCAGGAAGCGCCGGATAAACTCGTGCGGGCCCAGCGTCAGGGTGCCGTAGCGCTCAGGCCCGTCGCGACGGTAGTCCTTGATGCGGAAGGTGACGCCGGCCTCATCGAAGCTCATCAGCCGGCTGTTCGAGATCGCCACACGGTGGGTGTAGCGCGACAGGTAGGCCAGCACCGCCGCGGGACCGGCGAACGGGGCTTTGGCGTAGACGACCCAGCGCTTCGTCCGGGCCGGGGACAGATGGCGCAGGAAGGCGCGGCGCTCGGCCAGGGGCGCTAGGCCGCCAAAGAAGACGAGCCGTCCGGCCGCGTGCAGCGCGCTCAGCCCGACCAGGAACAGGCGGCGGAACAGCTTGCCCAGCACCCGCACCGGCAGGAGGAAGGCCGGCCGCGACGACACCCACCGTGCACCATCAGGCGAGAGGCCGCCGCCGGGCACGATCATGTGGACGTGGGGATGATGCGTCAGCGCCGAGCCCCAGGTGTGCAGCACGGCGGTCAGGCCGATGCGGGCGCCGAGGTGCCTGGGATCGGCAGCGATGGTCAGCATCGTCTCCGACGCCGCGCGGAACAGCAGGTCGTAGACGGCGGCCTTGTTCTGGAGGGCGATGTCGGCGACCTGCGTCGGCAGGGTGAACACGACGTGGAAGTAGCCCACCGGCAGCAGGTCGGCCTCGCGCTCGGCCAGCCATGTGCGGGCCGCCGCCCCTTGGCATTTGGGGCAGTGCCGGTTGCGGCAGGAGTTGTAGGCGATCCGCCGGTGGCCGCAGTCGCCGCAGCCCTCGACGTGGCCGCCGAGCGCGGCGGTGCGGCAGTGCTCGATCGCCGCCATGACCTTGAGCTGCCGCAGGCTCAGGTGGCCGGCCTGGGCCGCCCGGTAGGCCGGCCCAGCAGCGCGGAAGACGTCGGCGACCTCGATCGCGGCGCGCACCGTCTCAGCCGGGCGCGATCTCTCCCGTCTTGAACAGACCCAGCTTGTCCAGCGGACTGGTCACGGTGCGTACCGTGCGGGTGGCGACCTTGGTGTAGAACGCCGTGTTCTCCAGCTTGGCGTGCCCGAGCAAGACCTGGATCACCCGGATGTCGATGCCGTCCTCCAAGAGGTGGGTGGCGAAGCTGTGGCGCAGGGTGTGCGGGCCGACCCGCTTGGCGATATCGGCCGCCCGGGCCGCCTCGACCACGATGCGGTGGAGGTGGCGGGTGCTGATCGGCTTCATCGGATGCTGGCCCGGGAACAGCCAGCCGTCACGCTGCATGACGCCCTGCTGGCGTCCGACCTTCCACCACTGGCGCAGCAGGGTGAGCAGGTCCGCCGGGAGCAGCGCGTTGCGGTATCGTCCGCCCTTGCCGCGCTCGACCCGGATGAGCATGCGCGCGCTGTCGATGTCGATGACTTTGAGCGCTGCGACCTCGGCCACGCGCAGGCCGGCGCCGTAGGCCACCGACAGAGCAGCCTGATGCTTGAGGCAGGTGGTGGCGTCGAGCAGCCGGGTGACCTCGTCGCGGCTGAGCACCACCGGCAGCGTGAGCGGATAGGCGAGCCGGACGAGCCGCCGCGCGAGGTCGGGCCGGTCGAGGGTGTGGGTGAAGAAGAAGCGCAATGCCGAGACGATGGCGTTGAGGGTCGGCACCGGCACGCCGGCCTCGCGCTGCTCGACCTGGAAGCGGCGCAGGTCCTCCGCGGTGGTCGTGTCGGGCCGGCGCCCGAGGAAGGTGGCGAGGCGGCCGACGTCGCGGATGTAGTTGCGCTGGGTCTCGTGCGAGAACCGGCGCAGGCTCATGTCATCGATCAGGCGCTGGCGCAGGGGGCTGACCGCGCTGGCGGGGAGAAGATCGTGCATCGTGGGGCTCCTCGGATGAAGGAGCCGCGATGCTCGGCCCGCCTCCGACGGGCCTCAAACGATACGCGACGGTCCCGACCCTACCGCGCCCTCACCACACGCACCCTCCCGCGCAGCGGGTTCGTTCTTCGGCCAGACGACGTCATGCCGGATCGCCATCGCGCGCAGAATCGGACATTCGGCTTGGCGCCCATCCGAGTGCACTGACGCGGAGGTAGGATTCACGCATGGGGTGAGGCGTGCGAGTCCTCGCCAGAGCTCAGACGGTATGCGTGCTCCTTAATCCGACCTGATCCGCCCCCACTGGAGTGGTCCGCCCTGAGGTATGGCCTGCGGGCCAGGGTCACGGAAGCCAACGCCCAGATACTTAAGCCAAGCAAATAGACTCTGATGCAGTGACCCTCGAACGCCTCGACGCTGGCCGGGTCGTAGACGGCCGCAAGACGGTCGCGCTTGTCCGGCGCGGGCTAGTGGCCTCGGGCGCAAAGAAACCCGCTCACGCATTCGGGGCCGGAACTCGATGATCAGACGGGTCTGGGCGCGCGCCGACAAACTTCGCGCGCCCAGGCCGACACACTACCCGCTCCTGCCGACAAACTTCCTGCGCTCGCACATCAGGCCTCGCAGCATCAGCCTCGTCCTGCGAGCAGGGGACCGGCCAGGATCCTGTTGAGTCCGATCACGCCGAGCAGGACGGCGGCGTGCAAGGCGAGATCCGTCGCGGTGGCGTCGTAGGAGTGGAACGGCATCAGCATCGTCGCGGCGACCGCGGCGACGGCCAGGCCCCCCAACGCCGCCGTCAGGTTCGGCCGAAGCGGGCAGGCCCGGCGCACCATGACGACCATCAGCGCCGAAAGCGGCACAGACACACAGACCAGGACACCGAGGCACATCGTCATGTCGTGGGGCCCGGAGATGCCGGTGCCGGGAACAATCCGAACGTACAGGCAGCCCAGGCCGCTCGCGCCGATCCACAGGACGACGGCGGGCAGCGGCAGCAGCGCCCAAGCGCCGGAGCGTCCCGGCACGGCGGTGGCGAAGGCGGCGAGGGATGCAGTCACCGCCGTCGACATGGCCCCGAGCGCGGCGAGCATCAGGTTCGGTGCGCGCATCCGGATCAGAAAATCGCCCGCATCCATCCGTGTTGCTAGGATCAGTCCGACGAGCATCGCCCCCCCGAACCAGAACACGGCACGAACGCACGGCGCAGGCAGCGGCCGCACGGGTTTCAATCCTTCAGCGAGGTCCGCGACAAGCTTGTCGTGAGGGCTGAGCGTGACCATCACTCCTTCTCCTGGATCAGGCTGGCGCGCAGAGCCTCGATGGCTCGGTGCAGGTTGACCTTCAGCGCTCCCTTGCTGCGGCCGATGAGTCGCGCGGTGTCGTCCAGCGACAACTCGCGCAGGCCGAGATTCTCGATCGCCTGACGTTGGCACTCCGCCAGGGCGGCGACTGCGCGAGCCAGTGCCATGCTTCGCCCGCCCGCCCCCGGCGCCGTGCCGGTAGCGGGGCCGGGATCGACCTCGGCGCAATAGGCCAGGGGATCGTGGACCTCCTGCGGACCGCGGCCCGCCCGCCTCAATCGGTCGATCCCCCGGCGTCGGGCAATCGCGTGCAGCCACGGCAGGAAGGGTCGGCGGGGGTCATAGCCCGCTCTCGCCCGATGCACCGTCATGAGCGCGTCCTGCACGACATCGTCCACTGCCTCGCCCCTCACCCCCTGCGCCGGGCAATGCCCGCCACCACCGTCAGGCATGCCTTCGGGAGAATCCGGTAGGCCGCCGCGTCGCCGGCTTGCGCTGCCGCCAGCAAGCGGGCGAGATCCTCTTCGAGCGCCATCCGACTCCCGCCGATTTTTGCCCCGGCCCGCCTACGCTCTCATCGACAGCAGAGGTAATGACGAGGAGCGATGCGAAAAGCTCTCCGTCAGGTGGAGAAACGGCGGGGATCACCGGGCGACGGCCGGTTCGAGTGTCGCCGTCCGACTAAAGGCGTGCGGCGCCGAGGATGGTCCCGTCAGGTGCTTGGACCAGCACCGCCGCGGTCTCGCCTGCCGGTAGGGGAGTGCTGAGCGTCATCGCGGCACCCGACCATCGGCCGATCTCGCGCAGCGAACGCACGATGTTGGCCTGCTCGATCGTGCGACCGGCATTCTCGCCCCGCGCAACCCGCGTCGTGTGACTCGGGTCGAACCCGACCAGCACGACCGATCCGGAACCGCTCGCGGCTCCGAGTTTCACCGCCAAGCCGCCGCCATCCCGCACCAGGAAGACGGGGACCGATCGCCAAGCGCGTGCGCGTGCGACGGCGGCGCGCAACGCCGCCTCGTCGGAGCCGAGAACGTCCAGGTGACCATCGACGACGGCCTGAGGCGTATAGCTCGGACCACGCAACCGCGCCGCGTAGGCGCTCTGACGCGCCGTCGCGGCCGGCAGGGAATAGGCGTCACGCCAATCCAGGTGGTTCCAGTAGGTCACGTGGAACGCGAGCGGCAGCACGTCCGCACCCTCGTGAGCAAGCCGACCGAGCAGCGCCTCGGCGGGCGGACACGACGAGCAACTCTGCGAAGTGAACAGCTCGACGACCACCGGGCGCTCAGCCGCGCCGGCAGGCCCCAAGACGGACGACAGGAGCACGGGGGCGAGAAGGGTTGCGGCGTATCGCATTGTCGAGGCTCCGAGTTGCGAGCGATGCATGGAAGCTTCTCATCCGTTCGCCGCGCCCTGGGTCGCGGTTACTCGCCTTCGTAGCCGTAAAGTATGAAAATGATGCCGCGTCGTTGTACTCCGTGTCATCGATGAAGTGTTGATTTGATGCGTCTGGCCTCTGATGCTCCGGGTCGGACAGGAAGAGCCGTCACTCGGCATGATGAAGTGAGCGGCATTTTCTGTTCGACCGACGTGGCACCGTCCAGCTATGACGACGGTGCCTAACTCTTCATTTCACCCTTCGGCGATGTGCTTGAACATGTGAGCGCGCGCCTCATCGTCCATCTCGGCTTTGAAACTGAAGCGGTCCTTCAACCCGAGCGCTCTCTGCGCAGCCGGACGCGCGGCGATCTCGTCGTGAAGTCGCTTCACGTTCGGCAGCTTGTCCCAAGCATCCTCGCCGAGCACGAACGGCAGCATCCGTGCCCAACCCCAAACGCCCATGTCGACGATGGTGTAGGTGTCGCCGACCATGTACCGGCGACCTGCCAAGTGGCTTTCCAACACGCCGTAGTGGCGGCGTGCCTCGTAGGCATAGCGCTCACGGGCATACGGCACCGGCTCCGGCGCGAAGTGCCGGAAATGCACGGCCTGCCCTGAAAACGGACCGATCCCGGTGGCCACGAACATCAGCCACGACAGAAGCGGTCCCCGCTCGGTTGCACCGGCGGGTAGAAAGCGGCCGGCCTTCTCGGCGAGGTAGAGCAGGATCGCGTTGCTGTCGAAGACCGTGACCTCGCCGTCGACGATGGCGGGCACCTTTCCATTCGGGTTCACGGCGAGGAAGGCAGGCTCGAACTGCTGGCCGCGGCGGGTATCCACCGGCACGGGTTCATAGTCCAGACCGAGCTCCTCCAGCAGGAGCGCGACCTTGCTCGGATTCGGAGACAGGTTGAAGTAGAACTTGAGCATCACGTGCCTCGGGCAGCGAGGGCCTGAGCGTGTGCAATCCGGTTGGATCGGGGCAGCGCAGGCAGTCACCAGGTTGTGCCAGACCTCTCGCGGAAGCGAAAGCATCGGGTTTGGGCCGCACGCGGCACGGGTGGCCGTTCCTTCGGAATCATCCTTAAGATCGCCAGCGCTCGAAGCAAGCTCCCGTCACAGGCGTGGATGCTGATACTTCAGACTGTTTGCCCGGTCCGTCGCCCTACAGACAGCTGCAACGAGGTTCGGCCTACAGCCATCCCGCGTCCCCGCCGGGCACCAGCACCGCATGATTTATGGCAGGCCCGGATTGATCCGTCGACAGGCTCATGTGCGCGGCCACACGCGGATCCATCGCTCCGCCGGCACTCATGGACATGGCGCGATCGTCGCGCCGCGGAGACCTCCGATGCCCAACCCACTCTACGCACTCGCCCCGGTGATCGGCACCCTGGCCGCCTTCTTCGGCCTGATGATCGTCGCCTACGCCTGAACATCCTCTGCCAAGCACCGTGTCGAGGAACACCGCCATGATCCGCTCCGCCCTTGCTGTCATCGCCCTTTTCACCATCGCCACCCTCCCGGTTCGAGCCGCGCCGATCGACGCGCCGAGAGTCGTCGCAACCGCTGCACTGCCGAAGGCGCAGCTTCGCCACGTGACTATGAACGGAACCACGAAGCCGGCCGGCCTTACCCTCGACGGGCGCAGCGGGACCACGCCGGACCTCGACCGCAAGAGCGGCGAGCTCCACCGGCTCATCGTGACCTCGATCTGTACCGGCTGCTGACGGCCCGCACCGCGACGCCTCCCGTGTGAAGGGAACCTGAGTTTGGCATGCCCTACTGGTAAGCGGCCGAATTCATTGATCGACTCGATACGCTCACGTTCTTCTACGTCTGAATGTGGGTGCTTTGACCTTAAGACGGCTCGTCGAAGATCATTTGGCTTCCGGGGACCGGCAGCGCCCACTAATCCTCGTGGAAGTGATCTCCGCTCTCCGCGCGCGGAAGCGGCCCTCGACGCCCGGGGCATCACCAGGATGTCCATTTTCGGCTCTACGGCCCGCGGCGAGAACCGGACCGATAGCGACATCGACAACCTGATCGAAGTATCATCGGATACCTGCATGTCGCTCACGGGCTTCGTAAGACTAAAAAGCGACCTAGCCGAGATCCTAGGTCATCCGGTCTATCTGGCGGAATGGCTAAATCTGTATCCTCGCTTCGCAGCGTCGGCGGAACGCGATGCCGTGGCGGTGTTCTGATGCCGCGCGACCTCGAACTGCTTCTCGAAGACCTTCCGGACGCGGCACGTGGCGCTGTGCGGTACGCCTCAAATCCGACCCAGGATGGCTTCGAGCTGATGCCGACGACCGATTGGGATAGGTACCGCGCCCTCAAGGAGGCTGTGACCGAGCTGAGAGAGGTCGTGAAGAAGTCACTTGAGGATTTGAATATTAGACACGGCGAAATCGATGGGGCGGGCATGGCCAGTATCAGGAACATCTTCACGCATCAATACTTCCGGGTCGACATGGCGCGGCTTTGGCTTGCGGCCGTCTGGGAGTTTCCCGACCTAATCATTGTTTTTGATCAGGAAAAGCTTGCCACATCCAATCCTAGCCTTGCAACTAGCGGCTCGACATACGGAGTATGATAGCTCTGACGTTTGAAAGACGGTCCTCGCAAAGGGCGCCTTCCAATCGGACAGACATGCACACGAAAGCTCGAGCGAGAGGCGCGTCACGGTTGAGGCGACCAGTCGTTGCGATGCGCCTTCCGATCGGATTTGCGCCTGCGCGTCGTTCGTCATTCGTTCCACAAATTCTCCTCTCACAGGCGCCTCATCGGGTGACCGCAGCCTGATCTGCCTCAGCCTCATGCAGTACGAAGCCTTCAAGAGGGTCGACCTCTCGTCTCCACGGCGCCTCAGCGAGCACACGCCGCGCGTGCAGGTAACCGGCCTCCTCACGCGCTCGTATCCCGTTCGGGCTGAAATCGATGTCGCGCATATGGTCTTCTGCCTCAAGCCGCGGTGCGAGTAGCCGCACCACGTGCATGCGGGTCAGGCAGCCATACGCCGTCAGTGCCTTGATCTCCGGCTCGGCCGCGACCTCTGCGGGAAGCCGGCGGGCGAGTTCCGCAATGACGTGGCGGAGCCGGTGCGTCTGCTTCTGACGGGCGATGTGGCTGTGAGCGCGGCTGGCGTATTGGAGATCCTTCTGACGGTTGACCACCTCCCAGATGGTCCGAGGTTCAGGGCCGGACGGGTTCCACATATGCACGACGAAGATGATCCCATCGCGCCGCGGGTTGTCATCGAACACCGCTTCAACGGGCGTGTTCGAAAGAATGCCCCCGTCCCAGTACAGATCGTCACCGATACGCACAGGTGGGAAGGACGGTGGCAACGCTCCGGATGCCAAGACATGACGGAGGTCCAGAACTTCATCGCGGCTGTCGAAGTAGCGCATCTGGCCGGTACACACATGCGCAGCGCCGACCGTCAGCCTGCAGCCGCCGCCGTTGAGCTGCTTCAAATCGACGAGGTCAGCAAGCGTCTCACGCAGGGCCGCCATGGTGTAGTAGCCGACCGACTCAGGTGCGAGCGGCCAGTGAGGGTTTGCCAGCGCGAAGGGGTTGGGGGTGAAAAATCCTGCCACCCCCTGCATGATCGTGGACCAATGGACGGTCATTGGACCGAAGCCAGGCCAAGCCGATAGCTGTTCGCGCAGGGCACCGTGCTCGATGCGGCGCCAGAACGTGCGGAGGCGTTCGAGGCGCTGCCCGTGTGAGTTGCCGGCGATCAACACACCGTTGATGGCACCGATGGAGGTGCCGATGACCCAGTCGGGATCGACTCCAGCCTCGTGCAAGGCGCGGTAGACGCCGACTTGATAGGCCCCCAGTGCGCCGCCGCCTTGAAAGACGAGAACGACTTGACCGAGGTCCCGAAGAGTTAGTGCGTCGGGGGCTGGCGCTTGCATTGGATCCGGTGGGTTCAAGTTCTGGTCCTGGGACACGATGCTTCAGCGAGGCAGCGGGCCACCGGCGCGCGAACCGGATCCGTAGCGGGACACAGAGCGGCTCCGCTTCACCACAGGTGATGCCTCACGCGGTCCAGTCGAGGGCCGTCGATTGTTGAGCGTACCGCCGGCATGGCTGCCAGAACCGAGCCGCCTCGGGTCGGGAGTAGCAACCGGCTTCTGGCGACCGCCGGTCGCGCTGATTCGATCCCGAGCCGGTCCGCCCGTTTGCTGGCCGCTGCCGGTGTTTTGGGCGAGGGCAGGCCCCGAAAGGCAAAGAGCGAGCCCGACGATGAGGACACGATGCATAGAGATCTCCGCATTTCGGTGCTTGCCGTTTCCCTTCCACTCCGTTCGCTTGGTCAAGCCACCCTGTTACGCGTCCTTTTTGGTCCATCATCGCGCGAACGCCAGAATGAGCCCGATGCGGACGGCTGGGATCAAGCTCTCCTGCCCGACACCGCCGTGACAGGCGCACTGCGCATCGCCGTGAAGGTTCATGAGGCGGACGCGATGTTCGCGGTCCTGTCGACAGACCTCGGCGCCGGCGCGATCACGCTGCGAAGGCGATCCACACCTGAATAGGTCAAGGCCGGCGAGGACTGGGATGTTCGCTTTGTTCATCCTCAACCCGTTTCAGTTGGAGGGCAGCGCGGGCATAGCCGCCGGAAGCGCCATCCACGAAGTGGAGGTGATCGGCACTGAGCGGCGACGGACTGATGCAGGTCACAATCGCCGAATCCTGTTTATGAAGGCCGTAGCGCACGAGGCCGGCTCGCATCGCCGCCGCCAGTTGCGTTTCGATCGCGTCGACGGTCGCGGACGGGCAGGCCACGGTGAGGCGCAGGCCGTCGTCGTACTTGCGGAAATCTGCGTTGGCCGCGAGTTCGCGACCGTAGGCGCGCGGCGAGAAAGGTCCGACCGGTAGTCCTGAGCGGAACAAAGCGAAAGACCAGCAGCGTTTCGTGAAGAGCAGGGCACTACGGAGAGCGAGCGAGCCCGCCAATGGGCCGGCGGCGCGCGCCTCTGTGCCGAGTCCGGCCCACGGCGGCCGCATGCGCGGGCCCTGTTCCGGGAGAGGCCGTCCCATGGCCGGGCTCGCTTCGACGGCTTCGATCAGGTCGGAGAGGACGGTGTGCAGACTTGTCCGGTCGACGTTCGGGCATGGCACGACGATGAGCGATAGGACGATGCCCTCGGAAGCCGGGACGGGCGCGAAGCGGCAGGACAGGCCAGTCAGGTCGGGCCTTGCCCCCCTGGGTGCAGGCGGAACCGAATACAGGCCCCGTTTCATCGCCGCCTCCGCCCAGGCGAGACCGCCGCCGGAGAACATCGCATAATCGACCTGTACGGAAGCACGGTATCGAGCTACGCGCAGGTCGCGCCCAGCCGCGCGCACGGCAGAGATTGGGATCAGCGCCGCACGCAGGTCGAGGTTGAGAGCCTCTCCGACCCAGGTCACCGTCTGGGAGAGTACCGCCTCCACGGTCCCACGATCCTCCGGCCGAACGAGCAGGCTCGCACCATCGCCGCCGAACACGAAAGGCACGTCGACGCCCGGCAGCGCGTTGCGCACCGCCGTGATCGCCGCAGCGCCGGCGAAGTTGACGGCGCGGTAACGCCCCTGCTCGATCGCAGCCGTCGAGCGGACCACATCCGACAATGCTACGAACCAGTCGTCGGGAATCGGCACGTAGCGCGCCTCGTCGAGCACGTCGGCGAAGCGGTCGATGTAAGCAACCCCTTCGTAGCGGAACGGGAGTGAACCGGATGCGATAGCGTCACCCTGTTGGTAGAATGTCATGGCTAGATCGGAGCTTTCGGCCGGTGACCGGCAGTGTCGTCGCACCAACGGACAGGAAAGTCATGGAGTGTCCCTCGGTGCGATGACGTTGAAGCGCGGGATGGTAGGCCGATCCATCGCGAAGGCGGTTTGCATCGCCCTCGTCTCCAATGGCTGACTGCGAAATCGTGTTCCCAAGCGATCCCTGGATTCGACGAGGAGACCATGGCTGGACCAGCGGCTGCGGGGCATAGGATCGGGCCGAACATGCGAGCTGCCATTGAAGCCCTTTCCATGACCACCGCTTTACGAACGACCTCTGAGTCGCGTGTAATTACTCGGCTTTCGTCGACCGCAGCGATCTTGTTACCTGAAGCGTGCGCAATGCCTCGGCTTCTACGCCGGGATGAACGCGACCCAGCCCGCGCTGCCGAACGGAGCGCGAATCTTTGGACTGCCCCGATGGCGTTCGCGGACGGCCACAGAAATCGGATCTATCCCACTCCCGACCAGGTGGACCTGCTCCGCAAACCCCAACTGCGTTCGCGTGGAGTGCAACCGTGCGCGTCGTGAACGCGAGGAGGCTTGGCGCGAGCATCGCAAGCACATCCCTTCAAGATCTCGTCTCGTCGCCGGCTGGCACTTGTGCGCAGCCGCACGCGGATCCACCAATCCACCGGCACTCAGGATCATGGCGCGATCGTCCCGCCGCGGAGAACCACGATGTTCGATCCTCTGCTGACCCTTCCCCTCATCGTCGGCCTGCTCGCGGCCTTCTCTGGCGTGCTGGTCGTCGCCTCCATCTGAACACCCCCTGCTTCGAACCACATGAGAACCGGAGCCATGATCGGCATACCGCCATACGAAGAGGCTTTCCGCCGGAGACGAAGCTTGCCCTGACGCCTCCCGGAATCTTCGCCATGTCGAGTTGCTTCATCGTCCACGGCGTTTCAACACAGGTGCAGTCTTGGCTTAGCGGAACGCGCGCTAATCCCTTTCCCTTCAGGGAGAGGATGTAAGCGCGCCCGCGGCGGCAGCCGCGATCAGCGACCTTGGTTCTCGATGTACTGCTTCAGAATCGAAAGCGGAGCGCCACCGACCGATCCGGCGAAATAGCTCGGCGTCCAGAGGACTCCCCGGCTTTTCTTCACGGACCAGAACGAGGCGATCTCGGGGAATTCCTTCTTCAGCAGGCGACTCGACACGCCTTTCAAGCTGTTGACCAGCTCCGAGAGCCGCACCTTCGGCGGGTAGAACACCAGCAGGTGGACGTGGTCCCGCTCGCCGTTGAACTCGCGCAACTCCACCTCGAAGTCCGCACACACGCTTGCGAAGATCACCTGCAGTCGGTCGAGGTGGGGGCGGGTCAGCACCTTGCCGCGACGCTTGGTCGTGAAAACGAGGTGCGCGTGCAGGGCGAAGACCACGTGCCGCCCGGTGCGAAGCTCCATAGACCAAACCGCCGTTATGCCGTATGCGTCGTCTGTGAGCACAGCGACAGACCAACTGGTTCTGAAAGCCTTCAGCTTCCGCGTCAAGGACGCGACGAGCAGCAAGCGCCTGACCGCGCTCGCCAACGCGGTGAACACCGTCTGGAACTACGTCAACGAGATCAGCGCCCGGTCCGCGGACCGTGGCACGCTTTGGGCGACGAAGAAGCAGTTCCGCGACCTGACCAAGGGCAGCGGCAAGCTGCTCGGCCTCCCGTCCCAGGTCGTCCAGGAAGTCATCGACGAGTACGTCCTCAAGCGGCGCGCCGCCCACCGCCCGAAGCTACGCTGGCGCGCGAGCCGGGGGCCGAAGCGCGCCCTCGGCTGGGTCCCGTTCACGAACCAGGACGTCGCGCTCGACGGGGAGACGGTGCTCCTGCGCGGCCAGCGATTCCGCCTGTGGCAGCATCGCGCCGTCGAGGGTCGGATCAAGTCGGGCAACTTTTCGCAGGACGCACGGGGCCGGTGGTACTGCAACCTCGTGTGCGAGATGCCGCGCTCCCTCGGCAAAGGGCGCGATGAGGTCGGCGTCGATCTCGGGCTCAAGTCCGTGGCGAAGTGCTCGGACGGGCAGGAGCTTGAGCAGGCAAGGTTCTACCGCGACCTCGAACCCAAGCTCGCCGAGGCGCAGCGCAAGGGGCGCAAGCGGCAGGTGAAGTCGATCCACGCCAAGATCGCCAACAGACGCAAGGACACCCTTCACAAGTTTTCGCGGGCGCTGGTGGACCGCGCCCAAAGGATCACGGTCGGCGACGTGTCGGCCTCGGCGATGACGAAGACCCGGATGGCGAAGAGCGTGCTCGACGCCGGATGGTCGATGTTGCGCGGTATGCTCCGTTACAAATGCGATCACGCAGGGGTGGCCTACGCCGAGGTGGACGAAGCCAACACGACCCGGGCCTGCTCGTCCTGCGGCTGCCTCACCGGCCCCCGCGGACTTGCTGGTCTCGGCATCAGGCGGTGGACGTGCGGCGATTGCGGGGCGGAACACGACCGCGACCAGAACGCCGCGCGGAACATCGCCCGTCTCGGATGTGAGACGCCGTGCCCGTCCGGGCACGGAAGCCCCGCCTTTTAAGGCGGGGAGACATCACCTCCAGCTCGTTGCCTTCCCCTGTTCGCCCACTCATAAGGGCGGGCGGCTTGGAATCGCCGCATCAACATTCAAGCGTCCGGACCCATAACGGTAGTGCCGTCCGAGGTGACGTGATTCGAGGCCCCCTGCTGAAGGAGCCGATGGATCACTTTTTGCGGACGGACGAGCAGTTTGCGACGATCGCCCCGCACTGCCCACCGCTGCGCCGCCGGCGGCGAACGTATGGCCCGCCCCGTCCGCAAGTGGCTCTGGATCCGCTGGTCTGAGCAGTCCGCATAAACGTATCCGGCCTTCGGGCGAGCCCTTGGCCAAGATGAAGATCAGCGCGTCCTGCGCCTCATAAGGGGGTCGGCGTCGAACGCCATTGGCCAGCCAAAGGCTTCTAGGGCGTCTCTGCAAACTGTCTCATTCGTGCGAGCGCGTCAGCTTTTTGCTTTCTTCGAGCGTATTTGGCAGCGGCTTCGCTCTGTCTGCCGAGCGCCGAAGGGAGTGAACTCGTAGGTTTCGTGTGCCTGCCCCGAGTTTGCAGAGACGCCCTAGGTCGCGGACTCATTAAGCTCGCAGCCAGACCCGCAGGGCTGCGAGCTTGACGCTGGCTAGGAAGTTGTCGGGATCCTTGTCGTAACGGGTGGCGACGGCCCGGAAGTGCTTGATCTTGCTGAAGAAGCGCTCGACCAAGTTGCGGTACTTGTACAGGAACGGGCTGAACGCCGGTACTCGCTTGCGGTTGGGCATCGGCTTCACGTTCGCCCAGGCGCCCTGCTCCGCCATCCGAGTGCGAAGCGCGTCGCTGTCATAGGCTCGATCCCCCAGCAGGATCTGGCCCGTGCCCAGACCGCCCAGCATGTCGGCCGCCGCGCGCCCATCGTGCGCTTGACCCTCGGTGATCTTGAGCGCCACCGGACGGCCGTCGGCATCTACCAGCGCGTGGATCTTGCTCGTCAGGCCGCCGCGCGAGCGACCCATGCCACCGGATCGGCCGTCTTTTTTTGGGCGCAGGCGGCATGCTGGTGAACCCGCACGCTGGTCGCGTCGATCATCTGCAGGTCGCCGTCGTAAGCCTTTGACACCGCGTCCAAAAGCCGATCCCAGATGCCACGCTTGCGCCAGCGCCGAAAACGGTTGCCGCAGGTCGTGTGTGGGCCGTAGCGCGCCGGGATGTCGGCCCAGGGCGCGCCCGTGCGCAGCCGCCAGAAGATCCCGTTCAGCACCCGCCGATCATCCACGCGCTCCTTGCCGCGCACGTCCGTCGGCAACAGCGGTTCGATCACCGCCCACTCCGCATCCGTCAGATCAAACCGCGCCATCAAGGCCCTCCTGCTCAGAGGGCTAACGACGCCGCGGTTCAACCGTGCCAGCCGTTATGGGTTCGCGACCTAGATGTTTGGTCCCGCTGTGTGGTGGTACAACTGACGCCGCATGGAGGGACGCGCTATGGGACAGGTTCTCCACGGCAGCGCCGCAACGACTGAGTGGACTTGCTCCGGTTTAATGGAGAGCGGTTTGGTGGGTGAAGCCCCTCTCGAACTGGATAGGGCTGGTGTAGCCCAGCGCTGAGCGACGGCGGCGGGGATTGTAGAAGCCATCGATGTAATGGGCCAGCGCGACGGTGGCCTCGTGAGGGTCCCCCGGATTTTGGTCCGGCCGAAAGGTGAGCCTCCGGATCTCATGAGGGTCCCCCGGATTTTGGTCCGGCCGAAAGGTGAGCCTCCGGATCTCATTCGGCGGCCTGCAGGGCCGCCGCCAGGGCGAATTCCTGGGGTGTCAGCCACCCCAGGGCGGTGTGAGGACGGC
>NZ_JBNHES010000031.1:0-21774 GCF_050591105.1 Methylobacterium endophyticum | reverse complement strand
ACGAGGACGACCTGCTGCCGGGCGAGGCGTGGGTGTGGTCCGGCAGTAACCTAGCAACCCTGGAAGCCGATTTGGACGCTGGCTCGTTCTAGTCCCGATCAACCCCGTATGACGAAGAACCGAAATTCTCTTCTCAGGTAGTCGATGGCTGCCCGCACCTTGAGCGGAACGAACCGGCGCGACGGGTAGACGGCCTGCATCGGCAACGGCATCGGCCGGTGAGCGGGGAGGATGATCTTCACCCGTCCCGTCTCGATCTCGTCGCGGAACGCCCAGATCGGCACGACGCCGATGCCGAGGCCCGCGATGACGCCCTCGCGCACCCCTTCCGAATTGTTGACCCGGAAACGACCCGCGACGTCGACTGAGACGGGTCCATCCGGGCTCGTGAACGACCAGCGGTGGCCGGCGACGAGACGCGTGTAGACGATGCAGTCATGGGCGGCGAGGTCGCCCGGGCACGTGGGTTCGCC
The DNA here is from genome assembly GCF_050591105.1 of Methylobacterium endophyticum. Taxonomy (NCBI): domain Bacteria; kingdom Pseudomonadati; phylum Pseudomonadota; class Alphaproteobacteria; order Hyphomicrobiales; family Methylobacteriaceae; genus Methylobacterium; species Methylobacterium endophyticum. The sequence continues at coordinate 21,301 of NZ_JBNHES010000031.1, read as the reverse complement.
GCATTTCGCGAGATAGGCCGGGGCGGCGACCGTGACGCGCCGCGTGATCCCGATCCGTTTCGCGACGAGGCCCGGATCGGTGATCTCGCCGACCCGGATCGCGAGGTCGATCGCCTCCTCGACCAGGTCGGAGAAGGCGTCGTTCATGATGAGATCGACGCGGATGTCCGGGTAGCGCTCCGCGAACAGCGCAAGGCGCGGCACGACGTGCAGACGCCCGAACACGACCGGCACGGTGAGTCGCAGCGTTCCGGACGGCCGGCCCTTGCGCCTGCCGACCGCGGCTTCGGCCTCGGCCAGCGTCTCGAGCGACCGCAGGGCGTGTTCGTAGAAGACGCGACCGTCCTCCGTCACGGCGAGCGCGCGGGTCGTGCGGGTGATGAGCCGCGTGCCGAGATGCTGTTCCAGCGAAGCCACTTGCCGGCTGATCGTCGGCTGGGTGGTACAGAGCTCGGCCGCCACGGCGGTGAAGCTGCCGGCCTCCACGACCCGCACGTAGGTCCGCATGGCCGTGATCAGGTCGTTCATCCATACCGTCCCCGTATCGTCCGGAGCTCCGACACCCCGTAGCCGACCGCGGCGGACCGGTCACCGATGACTGCCGATCGAGGCGGTGGATTCCGGCGGGCGACGACGCCCGCGAGACCGACGCATCCTTCGGCACGCGCCGCTCGCTCGCGCCGCCACGGTCCCCGTCGCCACGGTCCCCGTCGCCACGAGCGCCCAGGATCTTCCAGCACGTACTCATACAGGTCGCGTATAGATCCTATTCCCGCGTCACCTCTTCTCACGACTCCCGGTTGTCCGCACGCTGGTTGCAAAGGGGAGACCCTCATGACTCCGGATGCACGGCACCATACGGCCCAGGTCAACGGCATCCGGATGCACTACCTCGACGCGGGTGCGGGCCCGGCCGTGCTGCTTCTGCACGGCTATCCGGAGACGCATTTCGCGCGGCGCCATCAGTGGCCCGTCCTGGCCGAGCGGTATCGAATCATCGCTCCGGATCTGCGCGGCTATGGCGCGACCGACAAGCCCGATACGGGATACGACAAGCGGTCGATGGCGGGAGACGTCCGGGCCCTGATGGCGCATTGCGGCATCGGGCGTGCCGCCCTCGTCGGTCACGACCGCGGCGCCCGTGTCGCGACACGGTTCGCCAAGGACTACCCGGAGGCCATCGACCGCCTCGTCGTGATCGACAACATACCGACGCGCGTGGTCTTCCAGGCCACGGACGCGCGGCTCGCCAAGCTCTATTGGTTCTTCTACTTCCAGCAGGTGCCGCATCTTCCGGAGGCGCTGGTCGCAGGGCGCGAGGAGATGTTCCTGCGGCACTTCTTCGATAGCTGGTCCTACGCGCCGGGTGCGATCGGCGAGGAGGCGGTGGCGGAGTACGTCCGCGCCTATTCTCGGCCCGGCGCCTTCCGCGGCGCCTTCGCGGACTACCGGGCAGGACCGGTCGACCTCGCGCAGGACGAGGCCGACGCCGACCGGCTGATCGCGTGCCCGACCCTCGCGATCTGGGGCGCCGACTTCGACCTCGTGGGCCGGACCTTCGACGTCCTGGCCGTGTGGCAGGGCATGGCCGGAGACGTGCGCGGCGTCGCCATTCCGCAATGCGGGCACCTGCCTCCAGAGGAGCGGCCCGACCGCGTCAACGCGGAACTCCTTGCCATTCTCGAGCCGTGGCGGGGCTGACCATGACAAGGCGGAAGGTCGTCGTCACCGACCACGTATTCCCGAACCTGGAGCCCGAACGCGCAATCCTCGACGGCTTGGCCGATCTGGTCGTCGCGCCGTCCACGGACCCGCAAGCTCTGCTGGAGGTCTGCCGCGATGCCGACGCTCTGCTGAACTGCTACGCGAGGCTTCCGCCGACCCTCGTCCAGCAACTGGAGCGCTGCGCGATCATCGCGCGCTACGGCATCGGCGTGGACACGATCCCGCTGCCCACGACGCGGGACAAGGGCATCCGGGTGACCAATGTCCCGGACTACTGCATCGAAGAAGTCGCCGATCACACCCTGGCGCTGATGCTGGCGCTCGCCCGCGGGCTGGTCCGCGGGATCGACCAGACCCGCGCGGGCGTGTGGAACGTGGCCGCCGTCGCGCCTCTCCACCGCCTCCGCGGACGCACGCTCGTCCTGCTCGGGTTCGGGCGCATCGCGCGCGCCCTGGGCCTGGACATCCTCGTGTGCGACCCGTTCGTCCCTCAGGACCCGATCGCGGGGCTGGGGGCCCGCCGCGTCGAACGCGACGAGGCCTGGGAGGCGGCCGACATCCTCTCGCTCCACGTGCCGCTGGAGGCCGAGACGCACCACGTCGTCAACGCCGAGAGCTTGGCGCGGCTGAAGCCCGGGGCCCTCCTCGTCAACACCTCCCGCGGCGGCCTCGTCGACCTTCCCGCAGTGTGCGCGGCGCTGGCATCGGGGCGATTAGGCGGCGCCGCGCTTGATGTCCTCGAGACCGAGCCGCCGACGGCGGAGACTTGGATCGGGACCGTTCCCAACCTCATCGTGACGCCGCACCTCGCCTTCTACTCGGAGGAATCGCTGGTCGATCTCCAGAGGCGCACCGCCGAGGAGGTGGCCCCGGCGCTGCGCGGCGAGCCAGCCCTCAATCCCGTCCACTGATCGCAGGAAGGCACCGTCATGGACCTGACCATCCACACCCCCGGGACCGCGCCCGAGCGGTCGAAGCCGATCGCGGCCGACTCGCTCGAGCGCTACGGCTTCCTGCCGAACCTGCACGGGATCATGGCCGAGTCGCCGGTTATGTACGAAATCTATCGGCAGACCGGCGCGACCTTTGCCAGGCGCACCCTGTCCGTGCTCGAACGCCAGATCGTCCTGCGGGCGATCGACTACGAGAACGAGTGCCATCACTGCATGGCGGTGCACTCGCCGATCGCCACGCGCGAGAGGATTCCCGGGGCAATCCTGTCCGCGCTGCGCCACGGCGACCCGCTGGCCGACCCGAAGCTCGAGACGCTGCGCAGCTTCGCCGCCGCCATGACCCGGACTCGCGGCCAAGTCGGGCAGGCCGAGCTCGATCGCTTCGAAGCGGCGGGCTACACGCGGGAGAACCTGATCGAGGCGATCGTCGCCATCGGGTACGAGGTGCTCGGCAACGACATCGATCACGTCGCGGCCACGCCCCTCGACGCGGCGTTCGAGGCCTACGCGTGGAGCAAGCCCGAACCCGTCCAGCAGGCCGACGCGGCCTGAATGGCGCGGTGGAACGGGTCCGATGGCGCTGAAGCTCTACGATCTCGCGGCGGCCGACGAGCGCGTCCGGTTCAGTCCGTTCGTCTGGCGCGTGCGTCTGGCGCTTGCGCACAAGGGCCTCTCGGCTGACACGGTGCCGTGGCGCTTCACCGACAAGGCGACCATCGCCTTCTCGGGCCAGGATCGCGTTCCCGTCCTAGTGGACGAAGGCGCGGTGATCGTCGATTCCTGGTCGATCGCCTGTCATCTCGACGCCAAGTATCCCGACCGGCCGTCCCTGCTGGGTCCGCGCGAGGCCCGAGCCGGGATCGTGTTCGTCAGGAACTGGTGCGACGGGGTCGTGATTCCCGGGATCGGGCGCCAGATCGTGCTGGACGTCTGGACCATCCTGCACGAGCGCGACCAAGAATACTTCAGGCGCACGCGGGAGGCGCGGTTCGGGGCGACGCTCGAGGCGGTCGCGGCGGGCGCCGATCAGGCCCTGCCCGCCTTCCGGGCCTCCCTCGAGCCGCTCCGCGCGACCATCCGGTCGCAACCCTTCCTGGGGGGCGAGCGCCCGAACTTTGCCGACTACATCGTATTCGCCGCGTTCCAGTGGGCTCGATGCTCGTCGCCGCGCGGACTCCTGGCGGCGGACGACCCGGTCGCGGCCTGGCGCGACCGGTCGCTCGCCCTCTTCGACGGCCTGGCTGCGAGGGCGGCTCGCGCCCACCTCTCCAACGAAGGATCGGATTCTCCGCCATGATCGACGTGCATTTCTGGACGACCCCGAACGGCTACAAGATCCTGCTGGCGCTGGAGGAGGCTGGAGCGGCCTACCGGATCGTGCCGGTCAACATCAGCGAGGGCCGGCAGTTCGAACCCGACTTTCTGCGCATCTCCCCGAACGGCCGCATGCCGGCCATCGTCGATCACGCGCCGGCCGACGGCGGCGAGCCCGTTCCGGTCTTCGAGTCCGGCGCGATCCTGATCTACCTCGCCGAGAAGCTCGGCGGCCTGATGCCCGACGACCGGCGCAGCCGCAAGACCACGCTGGAATGGCTGATGTGGCAGATGGGCGGGCTCGGCCCCATGCTCGGCCAGAATCACCATTTCAGCCACTACGCGCCCGAGCGCATTCCCTATGCGATAGAACGCTACGTCAAGGAGACGTCGCGCCTCTACGGGGTCCTCGACGAGCGATTGGCCGATCGCCCCTTCATCGTAGGCGACGCATACGGCATCGCCGACATGGCGGCCTACCCGTGATGCCTGCTGTGGGAACGGCAGGGTCAGCGGATCGAGGAGTACCCGAACGTCCGCCGTTGGCTCGATGCCCTGGCGGTGCGCCCCTCCGTGCAGCGCGCCTACGCGGCCGGTAAGGCCGTCAACTCGACTCCGACCGTCACCGAGGAGTCGAAGGCCATCCTGTTCGGCCAGGGACGCCGCGGCGGCTGAGCGCCGCGACCACGCTTCCGAAGCCCGAGCGTCACGACACGGGGAGGACGACCATGACCGGACGGTTCGGCGCGCGCGGCCGCGCCGCCGCGTTCCGCGCGCTCGCGGCGGCCCTCGTCCCGACCGGTGCTCCGGCCGCGGAGGCCTTCTCCGACGGCGTCGTCAAGATCGGTGTGCTCGGCGACCGATCGAGCGTCTACGCGGACAAGTCGGGCGCGGGCTCGGAGCTGGCCGCCCGCATGACCGCGGAGGAGGCGGCGGCGCTGTTGCCCGGGGTCGCCATCCGGATCGTCGGCGCCGACCACCAGAACAAGCCCGACATTGGACTTGCCTCGCAAAAGTGGAGAGCTCTTTTCCTGAAGGAGGAGGGTTCCGATGTCAGACCGGAAGCAAACCTTTACCCCTGAGTTTCGTGCCGAGGCGGTGCGACTGGCGCAGACGAGCGGGCGGTCCCGCCGGGAAGTCGCCGCCGATCTAGGCGTCGGGCTCTCGACGCTGCGCAACTGGATCGACGGCCGACGTGAGCGGGAGATGGACCACCCGCCGGCGGAACGGCAGGAGGACATGGCCGCCGAGCTCAAGCGCCTGCGCCGCGAGAACGAGGTGCTGCGCCAGGAGCGGGAGATCCTGAAGCGGGCCACGGCTTTTTTCGCCAAAGAGGGAAGTCGATGAGGTTCCGCCTCGTCGACGCGGCGAAGAAGGACTTCCCGGTCGCGCGCCTGTGCAAGGTCCTCGACGTCAGTCCGAGCGGCTACTTTGCCTGGAAGAATCGTCCGGCTTCGGCACGGCAGCGCGAGGACCTCGTGCTGCTTGCCCATGTTCGCTCCGCCTTCACGCTCTCGCACGAGACGTATGGCAGCCCGCGCATGACGCATGAGTTGCGCGAGCAGGGCTTGGCGGCAGGCCGGCGACGCGTGGCCCGGCTGATGCGGGAGAACGGGCTCAAGGCCCGCCAGCCGCGCCGCTTCCGACGCACGACGGACAGCGGCCACGCCTTCCCGATCGCGCCCAACCACCTCGACCAGGACTTCACGGCGGCTGGGCCGGATCGGAAGTGGGGGAGCGACATCTCCTACATCTGGACGCGGGAGGGCTGGCTGTACCTGGCGGTGGTCCTCGACCTGTACTCTCGACGGGTCGTGGGCTGGGCGGTGGGCGACCGTCTTCACAAGGAGCTCGCGCTGACTGCGCTGCGACGTGCCCTCGTCGTCCGGCAGCCCGGACCAGGTTTGCTGCATCATTCCGACCGCGGCAGTCAGTACTGTGCGAATGAGTATCAGGCGGAACTACGAGGACATGGCATCGTGATTTCGATGTCTGGCAAGGGGAATTGCTTTGACAACGCGATGGTCGAGACGTTCTTCAAGACGCTGAAGAGCGAACTGGTCTGGCGCACCGCCTTCCAGACGCGAGCCGAGGCCATCGACGCGCTGGCCCGTTACATCGATGGCTTCTACAATCCCCGACGCCGTCACTCGGCGCTCGGCTTCACCAGCCCCACCCAATTCGAAAGGGGCATCGCCCACCACACCGCTCTCCACTAAACTGAAGCAAGTCCAATCGCGGATGCCCGTGTTCAGACCTTGCCCGCCGGCCGGGCTGTTGAGGTGCGCGGCGTCCCCCGCCAGCAGCACGCGCCCGCTCCGGAAATGAGGCGCCACGCGCTCGTGCTTGCGGTAGGCCGAGGTCCACACCGTCTTCCGCCAGGCCCCCTCGCCGAACAGAACCTCTGTCAGCTCTCGCGCGTGATCGGCGAGCTCGGCGTCCGTCAGCGTGTCGGGAATGCCCTGCTCGATCAAGCGCCATATCCGCGGCGCATACCGGATCGACATAAGGAGCGACGGGCGATCGGGCTCGGCGAGCCACCCGTCCGCGGTGTCCGCCTCCTCGCTCACCTCGACATCGGCAAGGACGGCTCGAGTCGCGTAGGTCTTACCCTGCAACTCCCAGCCGAGCTGCTGCCGAACGCTGCTGTGGGAACCGTCCGCCCCCACGAGGAATCGCGCCTCGACGACGCTCTCGACGCCTTCCCCTTCGCGAAGACGAACATGCACGCACCCGCCGGCCTCATCGTCCTCGAATCGAACGAACGAGCATCCCATACGCAGCTCGATCCTGTCGTTGCGCTGGGCGTGCTCGAAGAGGACGCGCTCCGTGCGGTTCTGAGGGATGGCGAGCAAGTAGTTACACTGCGTGATCGGGTCGTAGGTTCCGAAGTCGAAGTCGATGAGGGTCTTGCGGTCTGACGCGCGGCGCAGCCGGAGGTGGGACGACTGCTCGCCGCTGACGATCAAATCCTCGACCACGCCGAGCGACCGAAAGATTTCCAGCGTCCGTGGAAACAGCGCGATTGCGCGGGAGTGAGTGTCCAGCTCCCGCTTCTGATCGACGACGATGCTCCTGACGCCCCCTCTTCGCGAGGCCGAGAGCGAGCGTGAGGCCAACGGGGCCGGCGCCGCAGATAAGGACTTCGGTGCTTTGAGGAAGGGACGACACGATGATCTCCTCGGATCATTGCCACGGCGCCGCGACCCGCTATGTTGTCAGCGACAACACACAACTGGGAGCCTTTGTAGGCTGTGTCAACATTGGATCGCGAATCCTGCTGCCCATCCGGCGCGCGGCGTTACCATCACGGTAACCTGCGCGATGCGCTGCTCGAACGGGCGGCCGAGGTGATAGGTGCGGAGGGAATCGAGGCGCTGAGTCTGCGGGCGCTCGCCCGCGACCTCGGCGTCTCGCACGCTGCACCCGGCAGACACTTCCAGACCCGGACGGACCTCCTCGCCGCGCTGGCGGAGGACGGCGTGGACAGGCTGATCGCGGCGACTGAGTCGGCGATGGCCGCATCGGGCGGTGATCCGGTCGAACAGCTTCGCTCGCTCGCCAGCGCCTATCTGCAATGGGCCAACGAACACCCCGCACACTACAACGCGGTCCGGAACCCGGAGGTCGTCCGATGCGCGAGCCCGGGCCTTAAGGCCAAGATGATGCGGTTCGCCGAGAAGCAGAGGGCAACTTTGCGGCAGGCGCAGGCCGCAGGATGGATGGTCGAGGTGGACCTCGACCTCCTGATGTTCCAGTTCGTGGCGACCCTGGTCGGGTCGGCCACGGTGATCTCCGATCCGCTCTATCGTGAGGTGCTCGGACCGATCTGCGCGCCCGACCGCGTGGGTGACATCGTCGAGCGCGCCTTCCCCCGGATGACGGCATCGCCCCGATTCGGCGAGCAGGCCAGGACGCGCGGCTGAGCAGCACCGGCATTGCGCGACCAGGTCCCGGAGAATGCAGCCACAGCAACGATCGGGGTTCACGATGGCATACGAGAAAGGCGCAGCCGCCGTTCTCCGCAACGGCTCGGCCGGAGGTTCCCGCCTCGGGCGGAGCGGGTCGTCGGCGGCAGCACCGAGAGCGCGACGCGCGTGAGGAAGAACGATCCGCCCCAACGTACGGATAGGGCGAGCAGAATCGTCTGCTCGGACGCGGTCATGCTGCGGTTCACGGAAGTGGACTTGGCGGGACGGTTCAGTCGCGGAAGGCCATCCGGTCTGCACCGCGTCCACGGGGTCGCGCATCCCGCTTCTTGCGCCGCAATCTCGATCGATCTGCCGGCGCCCGGCGGCTCAAGCCGTGATCGCCTGGTTGGGCCACAGCCAAGAGCACGGCGTTATTGGACGATCCAGCCCGCAGGCTCGGGAGACCGCCGAGAAGCGCCGGCGCGGTTGTTCGTTCATCGGATGCCTTCACCCATGACAGGCGGATCGGTCGGGTCGCGGAGGACTCCAGACCAGGAATGGCGAGGGTTGGATAACATGATGTCGGCGCACCGCCCGGGGGACTAAGCTGAACGATGACGCACGATCTGCGACAGACGGATGGGGCGCCCGAGGTCTCGACGCATCCGCCCGAAGTGACCCTCGTGGCCGGCTACCAGAGCGGTGCTCTCGCGCGCTGCACGGAGATGCACGCCCAGCACTACGCGAGGATTGCGGGGTTCGGACGCGCGTTCGAGGCACGCATCGCCGCAGGTCTGGCCGATTTCGCAGATCGACTCGATCATCCCTGCAACGGCCTCTGGCTCGCGGTTCGCCGGGGGCAGATCGTCGGCACGGTGGCCATCGACGGCGAGGACATCGGCGCGGGCATCGCGCATCTGCGCTGGTTCATCGTCGATGACGGATTGCGCGGTGGCGGCGTCGGCAGAAGGCTGTTGACCGCCGCTGTGGGCTTCTGCGAGCTGCGGGCCTTCGACGCCGTCCACCTTTGGACGTTCCAGGGCCTACATGCCGCCCGTCACCTGTACGAGTCGCACGGCTTCCGGCTTGTAGAGGAGCGGCCCGGACAGCAATGGGGGGTAGAGGTGCTGGAGCAACGTTTCGCCCGGCCGATCACGCGGGCGGGCTGACCCTCAGACGCAACGGCGCTCAATGGGCGGCGGCGTGTTCGCCTGACTTGGGTCGGAAGCGGAGCGTTCGCTGTTCCGGCGGCCCTTCTCCGAAGCGGGCGGACCGAATCGGCCAGCTCCTGCTGACGTCAAGGGGTAGCTGAACGCCTTGGACGGGTGGATTTCCGCCCGACCGCTCCCGGAGGGCGGATGCATCAAAGCAGGCTTACTCAGGAGATGCGCTGTCCTGTTGTTCGCGCGGTGAGTGCCCGACGATGCGGGAGAACACCCGCGAAAACGCAGCGGGGCTGTCGTAGCCGACCTCCGCGGCCACGCTCTTGACAGACTTGCCCTTGGCGAGGCGCTGGCGCGCCACTGTCATCCGCCAGAGCGTGAGATAGTCGATCGGTGTCCGGCCGACAACGACGCGGAAGCGCTCCGCGAAACGGGTGCGCGACATGCCGGCCACCTCGGCGAGGTTCTCGAGCGACCAAGGCTTGCCCGGCGCCTCGTGCAGCGCGGTGAGCGCACGCGCCAGCCGGGTGTCGGCGAGCCCCGCGAGGACGCCGCCGTCGACGAGACCGCTCCTCACCACGTGCCGCACGATCAGTATCAGCAGGTAATCGAACAGCCGGTCGAGCGCCGTCTGCCGGCCGTCGCCCTCCGCGAAGGCCTCGTCGACGATCAGGTCGCAGGTCGGCCCGAGCGCGGGATGGCTGGCGAGCGGCAGCACCACGAACGCCGGCAGCCCCTCGCCGATCGGGCTACCCGCTTCGCCGCCGAGGTCGACGGCAGCGCAGGCAAGGTCGGCGCCACGCTCGGGGTCGACGAGAAAGCGGTGGGTGCGGCTGCGCGGGAAGAACAGCAGCGTCGGCTCTGAGAGCATAAGGTCGGGCTCGCCACGTTGCGCGAGCGTCAGCGTGCCGGCGTTGAGGAAGTGCAGATGGCCGCCTTCGGCGAATTCTACCGCCTGGCATAGGTTGCCCGTGAAGAAGGTCCGCGCGGTGGGCGTGGCGTGGGCGAAGAGGGCGGCGAGGTGATCCATCGGGACGATCGGCAACGTTCTCGGGACCTACGCTACCGCGTCGTTCGGCATAGAGCGGGCGTGCAAGCCGCACAAACCAAGACGAGGATCTCGCCGATGCCCCGTATCGCTCCCATCGACACCGCCCATGCCGCCGCCGAAGTCCAGGCGACGCTCTCGGCCGTGAAGGCCAAGATCGGCATGGTGCCGAACCTGTTCACCACCTTCGCGCAGTCGCCCGCCGTGCTGAACGGCTATCTCGGCTTCTCCGACGCGCTCGCCAAGGGCGCGCTGACGGCCAAGCAGCGCGAGATCATCGCGCTTGCCGTCGCACAGGCCAACGGCTGCCACTACTGCCTGTCCGCCCACACGCTGATGGGCAAGGGCGCGGGCCTGACGCCCGAAGGCGTCCATGCCGCCCGCCACGGCAAGGCGCAGGACGCGCTCGACAACGCGGTCGCCGCCTTCGCCCAGCGCGTGGCGGAGGCGAAGGGCCACGTGAGCGACGCCGACATCGCCGCCGCCCGTTCGGCCGGCCTCGACGATGGCCGGCTCGTCGAGGTGATCGCCAATGTGGCGATCAATGTCCTCACCAACTTCACCAACAACGTCGCGCTGACCGACATCGACTTCCCCAAGGTCGACGTCGCGCTGGCGGCCTGACCCACGGCGGACGCGGCGTCTTACTAGCCGCCGCGTCCGACTCCCTCGACGTCCATCAACTGCGGCCTCGCCATGACGAGCGTTCGCAAAGCCAACAGGAGAGTGTCATGAACTTCCGTTTCGTCACCAAGACCGTCCACGCTTACCTCGACTATCCGGTGGCGCTGAGCCTGATAATCACCCCGTTCCTGCTGGGACTGGGCAAGACCAACCCGCTGGCGCTGTGGCTGTCGGTCGCGACTGGCGTCGCCGCTTTCGCGCTGACCTTCCTCACTGACCACAAGACCGGCGTCATCCGCGTGCTGCCCTACTGGCTGCATGTGGCGGTCGATCGCTTGGTCGGCGCCACCTTCATCGTCGCGCCGTTCGTGCTTGGCTTCGAGGGCCTCGACGCGATCTACTACTGGGCGAATGGCGCGGCGGTGCTGCTGGTGACGTTCGTCCTGAACGCGCCCGAGACCGAGGACCGCGCTCCGGTTCTCGCCGACGCTTGAGCTCCGGATGACCAGTCCTGAGGCGGCTGGACGCAGGCTCGGCCGCCATTTCATTCGCCTGGATCATCCTCCGGTGGGTTAGGCCGATGCGCAGGCGGAGAGGAGCCGGACATGACGACCACCATGGACGCGCGGCTCATCGAGGCGCGTCGGTGCGTTGTCTTTGTGCTGCACATACCGCGGGGATCCGCTGTCGATCGTGCAAGCGGGTGCAGGCGCCCGACTGCCCGCTTCTCCGGCGTACTTACGGCAAAGCGGATCAGCGGCTTTCGGCCATTCTCGGTCGTCCCGGCGCCAATCAGATTGCCGGCAATCAGACCATCCGAAAGCCTGGTCGGAAGCAGCCCCTCGCTACGGATACCAAGCATTGATTTCCGGCCGGTAGCCGCGCCGGAGAGCGACCTTACTCGGAAGCCACCATGTCCCTTCCACGAGAACTTCATCGGACGACGGTACGCCGAACGCGAAGCTAAATGCCGAACTTCCGGCACTCGATCCGCTTCCGACCTCGCGCCCTCATTCGGGCGCTCCGCAATCTGAGGTAGTACGTTCGGAGGCAGACTTCGCGGCCGTCACAAAGGAACGATCGACCGAGACTATTGCGCGATCGTGCATCGGGCCGAGGCCGGCGGGTTTGGTGCACCGTTCCATCAGGTCTGGACGGCCAAAAGGAACAGGGCAATCCATTGCCAGGCAATCGATACCGTGGCACGGGAGGGCACCGGAAGGAACCGGAAGGAGCGGAGGCCGCACTTCGACCGCCGCTCCAGGCGGGGCCGCGATGTGCGGCGCCGGAGTCGAGCGAGGTTGGCCCCATGAGGTAGATCGCGATCACGCAGAGCGGAACCGAGCCGAAAAATGGGTTTTGGCAATGGTTTTGGCAATTGGATGCCCCGTTCGTGCGTACGCGGGCCGGCAACCTCGGCCCGCGTCCGATCGACGTCCGGCCGCGCGATCCGAAGGAGTGGCGCGGCCGGGCGGACGGGCGACGGCACTTAAGCCCCATGCGGCCCGATCGGACGGGGCGCCCAACCTGAGCGTGCGCCGCCTCCCCGTATCTCATCCGCGACGGAACCATCGAAGCCTCATGAAGCGCCGGCCATTCTATGCGGCAGCAATCGCCACTTCGCGTCGGACGTCGTGCCCGGAGCCTCGTTCGCGCAATTCGCGATTCGGCGGCGGGTGCCGGGCGCGGCGCCGTCCGGCTTCCGATCGGCAACGGTCTCGGCCGAGCCGACCACGCTGGGCTGCCCACGCGTTCGCAGGCGACGTGGGCCCGCACGGAGAAGGGAATCGGGATCCCCAGGCGTCCGACCCGAGATGCAAACAGCCGGCTTCCGGAAGCCGCCGGCAAGGCCGGCAGGAGAACCGGCCAGGAGCGACCTGCAGCCACGATCGTCGCGCCGCCTAGCGGAGTTCAGTTGGCCCTTTCTCCCAGCCTGTAGAACCTCGACCTCGTGCGCGCGTAACCCAAGTCCGGTTCGAGCGTGAACAGTTCGCTGGTTCTGCAGAGTTCTCCGTCCGGTATGACAGGATGACCGAGCACGATGCCGACGAGGTGTGGCGCGGGAGCCAAGCGAAGCCTCCATTCCATCAGGAGTGGCGCATCCCTCAAATCGTCGGCACCGGGATGGTGGCCGCCGGCGATGCGTTCGAGATCCTCCGCCAACCGACGATGGCGGGCAGCGATGCGGGCGAGTTCGGGAAAAGGGCCAGGACCCTTGTGCAGGACCGACATGATCGATGTCCTTCGTTCCGACACCGTGGTCGGATGGGGGGCGACAGAGCGCATCGAGGTCGGCAGGATCGCGCCTCCGAACGCGGCGATGCGACATCGGCCATCGTCGGCCGTCGTCGGGACGGATCGTGCGGCAACTGGGCCCCGAACCTCCCGCGCGCGCCCGAAACTCGCACGGGCGCGATTCCTTTGATCGCGGCTCGAACGACGTCACCGAGCGGTCCCGTCCGAAGCCAGCGCCGGATCCCGGCGTGCGACTGCCGATCGCCTTCGGCGACACGGACTTCCGGGCGGCTTCGAAACCGACCGCCTCGCCGGAGATCGCCTTTCATCGTTGAGTCCCGACCTTCCAGGTCGACAGCCCGGGAGCCGGAACGGAATCCGGATCGTCCCCGGACCGAGATACCGGAGCTTCGCCGACCGACCGAGCCGCCGCCGAACCTGCGACTTCGTCGTAACGGGCGCCGAAGACGTGATGCCGATTGAGCAGGCGCAGTACGAAGTGCGGCGACCTCTGCCGCAGATAGAACTCCTCTCTCGAGCGTCGGGCCCGTCCGCCGCGCGCAGTCAGGTAGGCGACGAGATCCTCGGTCGCCTGGGCCCGCATGAGTGCCGCGGCGAAGGTGAGCCGCGCCGACCGGATCTGCGCACCCTTTCCGAGCGACCTGTCCCGAGCGCAGCGCGCGATCGCAGTCCTGAGATCGGCCGCGCCAAGTGGTTGCTTCGCCGACAACATGAACAGGCCGTTCCCGCCGGTCGCATATTTCCGGCGGTCGCGCATGTACGCTTCCAGAACGTTCCGGACGGGCTTGAGCAGCGGAACCGTTCTGGCGGCGTCCCGGCCGTGGATCGAGCGGCGCGCACCGACCACGATCGTCGCGATGCCGGCTTCTGTCCCGAGATCGTGAGGGTGGACGGCGCATAGCTCGTCCGGTCCTGCCCCTGTTCCTATGGAGACGGCCAGAGCAGCCGCAAGACAGCGTTGCGCTGAGGGAGGAACGTCCGGTCGTGCATGGACGACAGGATCGATCAGCGCCAGAGCGGTCGCCCTGTCGAACGGCAGAGCCGCGAACGACGGGATCATGGCGTACGTCGCCGGTTCGGTCGCTTGGACATGCGCCAATCGCGCGTCCATCTGTCACCACGACCATTGGATCTGCCGGGGTCGCTCGGCACCCGTAATGTGACGGGAGCTGCGGATGCATTGCTCCGGCGGTCCGGCGACACCTGCCGCTTTCGATGAGCGAATGCGTCCACGACCAACTCGTGGGAGTCGAGCGTATGCGAACCGTAGACGTTCTCGAGAGTTTCCACCGTCATCGAGAGGTAGTCCGCCGCAACCCAGATCGGCACCCCCTCGTTTTTCATCCAGTGCGCGCAAGTGTGCCGGAGAGTATGAGGGGTGATGCGCTCGGGGTCCAGTCCGGCGTCTTTGACGATCTGCTTGAAGGTTATTTGAATGTACGCATTGTAACCTGTACCATTTTGCTGATGGACGATGTTCAGAAGATCGCGCTTGTCGTCGTTCTCCTGCCAACGACGTATATGTGCCTGAAGCGATGTTGGGATTCTGCAAGGATTGCGGCTTTTCGAGGTATCGGCCTCGCGATCACCTCTGCGAAACAATGTCCTCAGATCGCCTGAAACGTATCCGGCCGAGTCGTTTTTCTTCCAGCGCAATCGGAGCACCGAGTCGTGCCGTGTTCCGGTCCAAGCTGCCAGCAATATGAAACGGGCGATCCCGGCACGTCGGCGCCGTGTGTAGGGATCCTTGATGACGAGACGGCCGCGAGCGTCGCGAATCCAGTCGTCCGCCTCGGGATCCCAACGACGCCCACGGCACGCTAGGAGGAGGCGGGCGACCTCGTCGTAGGTCAACCACTCGTCCCTAGGCTGAGCTTTCGGCGGAAGCTCGGCCTGTCTGATCGCGGTTAGGTTCTTCTCGCGCGCATAGCGCTGGATCGCCGAGTTCAAAACCTCGAGCTCTCTGCGAGCCGACTGTGTTCCGGTTACGCGGATCTTGGAAGAATCGGACTCCTTCGTCTGATTCTTCCAGCGCACACCCGTTCTGATGTTGCGGTATTCAACACTGGATTGCGCCGTGACATCGGACAGGTACTTTCCGCTCCAGTATTTTCGAAGTTCGGAAATGCAGAACAGGAGGTTCGTGCGATTGCGGATCTCTGCATCCGTCGCGCCCGCCTTTTCAGGGTTGGACGCCTCCATGTGGTCGAGGATGTCGTCGAGGGGAATCTCATCCGCATTGGATGGCGCCGCCGCCGTTCGCGGCCCTTTCGCTTTGTCCACCTTGTACTCGGAAAGCAGAAGATCAGCCTTCGTACCGTCGGGGTCATGCGGATCCCAGAACAGGCCCAGACTGAGCTGATTTTTTCCGTCGATGATATACCACATCCACGTTGAAGAATCCTGTTCGTCGCGCTTGCGCAACCAGAGCCGCGCACCCGCCTGTTTCCTTCTTCCAGCCATGGCCCGATCCCTTGCTTCGGTCAGCGGAACATCAAGGTGCAGTCGTTCTCGAGATGTTAACGGGAAGATCTTCTATTCCCTCCGCCGGACCTCGCTTTGGAGTCTGGTTGATGAGACCATAGTCTCACTTCTAAAAGCCGGCGGTAGAGATTCAGCGCGACTTACCAGGATCGATGGAGCAGCTTCGGCTTGCGACCCCGGCGGCGGGCGACGGACGGCACCTCCGCCTCTCGATCCGATCGCGGGCTCCTTCGGTCGTCCATGCTTTCGGCCGATCCGCACGTGTCCTTCGCATCCCGACGAAGCTGCGGCTCGAGAAGCGAGCGGACCGCCGAAGGCGTCGTGTAGAGCCTGCCTGCGATCGAAGCGGATGCGAGTTGACCGAGACGGACCGCCGAACGAAGCGATTTGACCGTCAGCGGGCCGTTCGGGAAGAACAGAGCGCGCGCCTCTTCGAGGGTCACGATCTCGTCGTCGGCCCATTGATCGACCGCCGGCCTTCCGACGAGGCGTCGAAGAGGATCCGCACGGTCGTCGATCCGGCCGCGGCTTGGACGCTCATGCCGCTGGCCGCGGTCTGCGGCCCGAGGCCGGTCGCCTCCGAACGCGTCCGGATCCGGGCCGGGAGCTTCAGAGTTCATCGATCGGCATCCAGGTGAGACGCGCGGACGCGGACGCCCCGCCGGTGACGAAGGCGGTCGCTTCGCGTGCGCTGCGGAAAGTGACGAAGGCGGCGACGGTGAGGTACCGCGCGTCGTCGCCGGGCACGAGGACGCCGGATCCGATCAGTTCGATCCGCTTCTCCCGCAACCACTGCGTGTTCGCGCATACGTCCGCGACGATCCGCGAGCCGGGCAGAAGCACGGTTTCACCGCCGCGCATCGTCGCGGTCGCCAGCGCGCCCCGCCAACGCATCGTATGTGTGGTTCGGACGAGACCGAGGGGATCGAGGCCGCGCGGGGCCATGACCACACGCGCGCCGATCGGCGCCTTCACCGGTTCGACCGCCGCGACGAGTCCCGGCATCGCCATGTCGAGGAGCGGGCGTAGATCTTCGGTCACCTGCGCCGCCGTGGCGATGTCGTGTTCCGTGGCCGTGAACCTCTCCGCGTCCTGCCTGTTCGCAATCGTCGCGAAACCATGGTTGGCGATCTCGTCGACGAACGCGCGCTGGAGGATCAGTCGAACGGTCTCGTTCATGATGCGCGGCCCGGTCGCGACGCACGCGTCCCAAACGAAATCGAGCGTCGGGTCAGCGGCGTGTGCGGCGAGACGCTCTTGAAGCATGCCCGATTCGCCGACTACAGCTCTGAGCTTCGTCGATTGCGGTGCCGGCATCCCGACCAGGATGTACAAGCCGGGACCAAGCATTGCAGGAAGGTCCAGCAGACGATCCATCGACCATATCGGACATGCATGGAGCGCGACGCCCGATGAGACGAACTCGAGTGAGACGTACCCTTCGTCCCGTGTGCCGGCCATCATTCCTCGGAACGGACGCGGACGTTTCTCCAGCATCGCGATTCCTCCTGCACATCATGTTGGGAGTCGCGATCGGTTCGTCGCGACGATCGCGCTACTTGGATCGGAAGGACCGACCGGTCGGCGACGCACCTCCGGTCGTCGACCGCATCGAGGACCGGCGGGTCGCGTCGCCGATCATCGGAACGTCAGCGGAGAAACTCCTCGACTTCGACCGAGGCGAGCGACCTTCGCGATTCGAGCATCTCGGCCAGTTCCAGGAGTCGTTCACGTCGGGTCCCCAGGAGGGCCAGCGCGGACTTCGCCGCCGACCGCAGCGCCCTCTCGACGAGAGTCCCCACCGCAGGGTCGACCATGCGTCCGCCATCCGCCGACAGCCGCCGGTCCAAACCCCAGCGGACGTGCATGTCGCGCGCGAGCGTCGTTGCGGCGAGGAGATCCGCCTCGGCTCCGGCGGAAGGGTCGCCGAACGCGAGTATCTCGGCCGCACGTCCCGCCATGAGAACGATGAGCATGTTCCGGAGCACGTGTCGGGTCACGACCCCGGGGGGCGCAAAGCCCATGTAGCCGCCCCCCCCGTGTCCGGGCGAGCGCAGGACCAGATCGCCGATCGACAGGCCGAGCGACCGCGCGGCTACGGCATGCCCGCATTCGTGGATCGCCACCCGTCTCTCGTCCTCGACTCGTGCGCGTCCGGCTGAGCCTGCGATCTCCACGAGGATATCGTTCTCGACGAGAGGCCGTCCGGCGCGGCGGGCCCGGCCTCTGGCGCGCCGCACCCAGGCGGCGCAGTCGGCGCCGGTTCCGCCCAACGCCTTTCGGGCAATGGGCCGAAGATCGGAGGCGACGAGATCCGATCCGAGATGGTGGCGCAGGATGGCGGGCAGTTCCTCGAGGGCGGGCCGGGCGATCGCGATCACCCGATCGAATCGTCCCGCTCTCAGGATCGCGGGATCGATCTGAGTGGCGTCGTTGGTCGCGCCGATCATCAGCACGCCGGCCCGGCCGCCATCGCCGTCGAGACATTCCAGGAAGCCGTTGATGACCTGGACCCCGTAGCTGCGGTTGTAATCCGCGAGTTTGCGGCGATCTCCGAAAGAGTCGAGCTCGTCGACGAGCGCGACGCAAGGCGCCATTTTTCGCGCCTCGCGGAAGAAGCCGATCATCGCCTTTAGCGTGGTCCCAAGGTGCGCTTCGCCTTCCGCCTGCCACTGTGCCAACGAACCTGCGATGAAAGGTACATCCGCTTCTCTCGCCAGTGCCGATGCGAAAATGGTCTTGCCGACGCCCGGCGGGCCGCTCAGTAGCGCACCGGGCTCGCAATCCGCCCAGGGCAGCTCACCTCTGCCGAACGCCGCCAGATCTGCCGCTGCAGCGATCCCCCATTCGGCCGCAGCGCCGTAACCCGATAGATGCGACAGACGCGGCGTAGGAGCGGCCGGCGGCTTCGAAACTCTGCGTTCCACGATCGCCCTGAGCCGGTCGATGGACCCGTCCGCTCCCCGGGAGGCATGCAGCGCGATCCGGAGATCCGTCGCGTCGACCCGCGCCGCGATCGAAGCAGGAACGGTCGTCTTCGGATCCGACCCGACGATCCGGGCTGCAATCATGGTCAAATCGTCGGGCTCGAGCGGGCCGAGCGGGATCCGCTCCTCCCACGATCGTTCCACTTCGAAGGGCAGCCGTGATCGGCCGGGGGCCGCGACGCAGATCAAGGCTTGGAAGTTCCGAAACGCTCGTCCGACGTCGACGCCCGGCGTCTCGGCTCTGATCCGAACGTCGTCGGACCGCCCCTTCACGACCACCGCCTGGCCGGCACTTCGCTGCATGCCGGGCGTTCGCTTCCATAGCGTGGATCCGGACCCGAAACCTCGTACGAGGACGTTCGTCATCGGTTCGAGCCAGCTGTCGTCGGGGCAATCCACGATGAGTACCGGCGAGCGCTCCCGGATCCGATCCAGTATCGCGGGGTCCCGCTCGATGGCGCGACCGAACAGGATCGCCGCTGCGATTTCGGCCGGGTCGTCGGGTAGGTGGGACGAAGAGGCACCCGGCTCGGCCTCGTCCGGGTCGACATCGACCGCTCGACGGCTAGAGTCGAGAAGCCGAAGCATCGCGAGGATGCCTGACGGGCGATCTTCCGCGAAGGCGACGCTTGTCGTCGGCCCGCCTTCCGCGGGCCGCTGCGTGCCCTTCGAACGGCCGAGGGACGGGATCGGACCCTGGCCGCTCATCTCGTTCCCCCGGTCGTTCCGACGAGTCCGGGACACGCGATTCCGATGAGAAAGAGGTGACGGCGGGCTTCGCGTGCGCGCTCCACCTCCCCGGCTGGAAAGTTGCATGACCACGGCGCGGCGGTTCGAACCTGCGTTCCGCCGTGCCGCAGCGCGTCCTCGATGCCGGCGACGGCCAGGGCCCGGCGCTGTGCCGAGAGAGGCAGCCCGCCCACCCAAACAACCTGCCGCTTCTCGGATGGATCCTGTCCGTGGTCTGCGCGCCTCTGATCGTCGAGCCGAAGTCGTGCCATGCTCACATCGATCGTAGGACGGCCGTTCGGATCCAGGCTGTGCACCAGCTGAAGCGTACCGCTTTCTGGAGGGCACAGACCGCACAGCAGGTCGAGATCGGCGAACCCGCTCCGAGCCACCCAGGCACAGCTCGCCCGGTCCTCGATTCTGATCGCGAAGCGCCCGAACACGTCACCGGCGAAAATGAATCGCTGGCCGTGAGGCCGCGCGTCGTGCGCACCGGCGGCTTCCGACCAGGGGCGCCCGATCTCGAAAGCATGACGCATCGCTAGTCTCGCCGCCGTGGCAGGCGTGAGGACCCGGCTTCGGGCGAGAGCCGACAACATGTCCACCGTCTCGTCGGCCACGCCGGTCAGATCGCGAAGTTCGATGGAGAGAGGCTGGCGCCCGGATACGGACTGCCGGCGCCGAAGTGCGGACGCCAGCTTCCGTGCCATGGTCGCGACTCTTCCTCGGTCGTTCGTGAGTCGTGGCATCGGTCGTCCGGTCGGGAACACGACGACGTTCTCGTTCCGCATGAGGCACCTGTCGGGTCCGGAAAGGTTCGATAGCGTTCGCGCGCCAGGATCGAAGCAAGCCGCTCGAAGGACGACGAAAGGGTCAGTCCAGGGAACGGGACGGCGAGAGGCTTCGCGGGTCGCGTCTGCACCCGGCCAAGCGGAGCAAGCCCCTTCCCGTGACGAGCACGACGCGTCGGCCGATACGGCGGGCGTCGCGCTTGACCGCGATCAGCCGACGTCTCAGATCCGGCCGCCGCCAGACGCGACCGGCCGCCGCCAGGACGATCACAGTTCCTTGGGCGCGCCGGACTGTTGCGTGCGCCAAGCCGTGGTCGGCGAGCTTCCTGTAGGATTGGATGTCCTCCAACCCCCTGGGAAGGACGGACAGGACGTCGTCGCGCGATCTCGCGACGATCTCGAGTTCGCGGGCCAATCGGATGCGCTCGCCCGCGATGCGGATGCTGCGACACAGGCTGTCATGGATGCCGCCGACGATGGCGTCACCAGATCCGGTGTACGACTTCGACATGGCACAATCTCCCGATCCGCCGAAGGAGCGGAGGAACAAGGCTGCCAAGTTTCGGGGTGCCGTCGCTTCCTCTCGCCTGCGGCGCCAAGGAAGCGCGTCGTCTTCGACAAGCATCGAAGGAATCGCCGTAGCAACGGCGTGGACCCATTTCGACGGACTTGCAGGTCGGCCAAAGATCAGGTCTTCTGGACAGACGCCTTCCGCAATTGGCGTTCCGGCTCCGTCTTCCAGCGATTCGCAGGCTGCACCAGAGATGCGTCCGCGTCAAGTATCTTCCGCGGCCAAAGTGGAAGCTTCGCAGATCCGAGGCGCCAGGGCGATGCTCGGCTGGACACAGAAGGAGCTCGCCGTCCGCTCCGGCGTCGCCAAGAGAAGTATCGCCGGACTGGAACTCGGTACCAGCACACCGAAGCCCGAAACCCTCGAGCGTTTGGTTGCCACGCTTTCGGCCGGCGGCATAGAATTCCGGAACGCCGACGCCGACGGTGTCGGCATCAAGCTTTTCAAAACTTCGAAGTTCGCCCACGGATCGAAGCCGCGGTTCGACGAGATGAAGGGCTGAGGTGATTTCGGTGTGGAATGCACCGGAATTTTCTCACCGCTCTCTGAACTGTCTCGTGTCGCCTGAGGCTGCGCGAGTGGCCTGCCTCCTGAAAAGTGGTCCTCCCTAAGGTATGGCTTCGAGCCATGTGGAGGATGTTGTCATGGGACGGAAGAAGCACACGGCTGAAGAGATTGTCGCCAAGCTGCGCCAAGTTGATGTTCTGGTCTCGCAAGGTCGCAAGGTTGCCGAAGCAATCCGGTC
>NZ_JBNHES010000030.1:0-26103 GCF_050591105.1 Methylobacterium endophyticum | reverse complement strand
GATCGGTATCGTCGCGCCCTTCACTACGCCTTCGCTCGCGGGGCATGGTGGGCGACATCAACCCCAGACGACGAAGCGGGCATCAAGCCCGCTTCTCCGCCATCAACCTCGAATGACGAATGACCAAATTACTATCGACTTTGACGGTGAGGGTTCATGCCTTCGCATTCTGCGAGATTCAATCGGGGTGGCGATTGCGGAAGCAGGGCATCGCTGACGCCCTGCTCGTCCATTATGTCTTGTCAGGCACCGGGACTATCGTCGTCGGCGACCAGGAGCCCGTGGCCTTCGGGCCGAACAGCATGGTGATTCCGCCGCGCGGCGTTCCTCACTCCCTCGGTTTCGCCGGGGCCATGCACACGGTTACAGCTCGAGATGCGCTCAGGGTGCTTCCCGACGGCCTCGTCGCGCTGACGGCCGGCGACGGCAGTCGCGACATCCTCGTGGCTTGCGGCGCGATCTCGGCCAGTTACGCCGGCGCGCTCGGCCTCTTCGACCGCCTGCAGGGCGCATTGATCGAGGACCTGTCGGGCAACGACCGACTGCGGCACGCCTTCGCCTTCATGATCGAGGAGTTGGTCCAGCCCGGACTCGGCACGCAGGAGGTGACGAGCGCGCTGATGAGGCAGTGCCTCGCCATTCTGCTGCGGGTTCACCTGAAGGAGCGGGGTACCAGTTCGCCAATCTTCGCGGCGCTGCGGGATCCGCGGCTCATGCGCGCCGTCGCGGCGGTCCTCGACGCACCCGGCGCCTCCCACACGGTCGATAGTCTCGCTGCACTCTGCGGGATGAGCCGGTCCGCGTTCGCCGAGCGGTTCTCCGCCATCTTCGGCGAGGGGCCCATCGAGTACCTGCACCGGGTCCGCCTGCGCCTCGCGGCACAGTTGCTGACGACGTCGCCCATGCCCGTGAAGGTCATCGCCGCAAGTGTGGGCTACACCAGTCGAAGCTACTTCTCGCATGCCTTCAAGGCGGCCTACGGCGTCGATCCGAGCGCATACCGCGGTCGATGCGCGGACGCGGCCAAGGCCATCGAACCCGGATCCAACGCGACCTTCGACTCCGCACAGGATGTCACGGGCGAAGATTGAGCGCGCGCTGGCCTGGAGAACCGGCAGCCCATGCGACGACGACATCGAGCCTACCATCTTCGCGATTTCCCGCTCGATTTTGCGGATCGAAGGCAGGCATGGAAGCGGACTGGCGTGCGTTATCGTCCAAAACAGGTGCTGCGCCGCATATCCCGTGTCGACAATTTCAGATCGGTCGCAGTCCTATGGCGAGCGGCACCGTTGCGACGTGCGCGGCGGCCGCACGTGCATGAGGCGCCACATTCGAGGTGATCGCCTGACATGCGATGGAACAAGGCTTGTTTCACGTGCCGTCCGACCAGCGACGGACGCGGTGCGGCTTCCTGGTTCCCCCGCAGGAGCGAGTTCGCATCACCTTGGCCGAACTTCGCAACGCCGATTGCGAAGGCGCCAGCCGATACTTGCGGAACCGCTGGTAACGGACCGAGCGACACACGCGAAATAAATGTGACTAACCCTGATCGAGGATTGCGCCGGATGTCGGCATGAAAGTTTTGATTGCAGCCAGCCCCCTTACGGGCCACGTCAACCCCCTGTTGGCTGTGGGACGACTGCTGGCCAGGCGCGGCGACACCGTCTTGGTGGTGACCGATCCTTCGTTTCGGCAGAAGGTCGAATCTTCGGGTTTGCGCCTCACAGCTTACGAAGACAGGGGTGCGGCGACCTATCTGGAGCCGCACCTGCCGCCTGGACCGGTGCGGTGGACGCACGAATTCGAGCACCGCTTCATCGAACCGATGGCGACGCAAGCCGCGGTTCTGCGCGAGACGATCCGGACGGAGGCTCCGGATGTGATCGTGGCAGGCAGCCTGTTTCTTGGGATCTTGCCGCTTCTTCTCGATGCGACGACGTGCCGGCCTCCGATCATCGTACTCAACATCAGCTTTCTGTTCCTCGACCGTCCCGACGATGCGCCGGTCGGCATGGGGCTGCTCCCGGCCCGGGACGACATCGAGCGTGCTCGCTACGCCGCATTGAAGGTGGGTCTCGATGCCTCATTCGTCCGACCGGTTCGCGCCCTCACCGACGCCCGCCTGGCCCGGCTCGGCGCGCGACCTTTGCCAGCCTCGTTGACCCAATCGCTCGCGATACTGCCCGACGCATTCCTGCAGCCGAGCGTCCGCGAGTTCGAGTACGATTTCGGTACGTTTCCTCCAGGACTGCGTTTTGTCGGGCTGCTGCCGACCACGCCGATGGCGGTCGCGGTACCGGAATGGTGGCCGGATCTGGAGAGCGGCAAGAGCATCATCCTAGTGACACAAGGCACGCTCGCAAACGCTGATTTCAGCGAACTACTTGAGCCGACGCTCCAGGCGCTTGAGGGGCGCGACGATCTTCTCATCGTTGCAACAACTGGCGGGAGATCCGTAGAGGAGATACACTGTGAAATACCGGCTAATGGCCGGGTCGCCACCTTTCTGCCTTTCGACGTGCTTCTCCCCAAAATCGATCTCCTGGTAACCAACGGGGGCTACGGAAGCGTCTCACAAGCTCTCGCCGCTGGCGTTCCGATTGTCTCCGCCGGCTTGACCGAGGACAAGGCCGAGGTCGGAGCCCGGATCGAGTGGTCGGGCGTCGGCTTGAATCTTGCGACGAACCGCCCGACCGTGGACGCCTTGCGTTGGGCCGTCGAGAGGGTGCTCACGGAGCAGCGGTTTCGCGAACGTGCTCGTGTGATGGCACGGGCCTTCGCCGATCTGGACCCAGGGCGCGAGATCCTAGCTGCCATCGACGCTCTCACCCACGTGTCGGGGTAGAGTTTCGACTTTCGCTCTTAGCGGAACGCGCGCCAATCCCTCTTCTTTCAGGGAGAGGTTGTAGGCGCGCTCGCGGCGACAGCCGCGATCAGCGACCTTGGTTCTCGATGTACTGCTTCAGGATCGAGAGCGGGGCGCCGCCCACCGACCCGGCGAAGTAGCTCGGTGTCCACAGCACGCCTCGGCTCTTCCTGACAGACCAGAACGAGGCGATCTCGGGGAACTCCTTCTTCAGCAGGCGGCTCGACACTCCCTTCAAGCTGTTGACCAGTTCCGAGAGCCGAACCTTCGGCGGATAGAACACCAGCAGGTGAACGTGGTCCCGCTCGCCGTTGAACTCGCGCAACTCGACCTCGAAGTCCGCACACACGCTGGCGAAGATCGCTTGGAGCCGGTCGAGGTGCGCACGGGTCAGCACCTTGCCCCGCCGCTTCGTCGTGAACACTAGGTGGGCGTGCAGGGTGAAGACGACGTGCCGCCCGGTGCGAAGCTCCATAGACCAAACCGTCTCGATGCCCTATGTCAAGGGCGTGACCACCCTTACAGACCAAACGGTTCTGAAGACCTTCAGCTTCCGCGTCAAGGACGCGACGAGCGGCTGATCGCGCTCGGCGATGCGGTCAATACGGTCTGGAACTACTTTAACGAGATCAGCATGCGCTCGGCACAGCGTGGTCCGATCTGGGCGGCCAAGAAGCAGCTTCGCGTTCTGACCAAGGGCAGTGGCAAGCTGCTCGGCCTTCCGTCGCAGGTCGTGCAAGAGATGATCAACCAGTACGTCATAAAACGGAAGGCTGCGCGCCGTCCGAAGCTTCGCTGGCGTGCGAGCCGTGGGCCCAGGCGGGCGCTCGGGTGGGTGCCGTTCACGAACCAAGACATCGCCCTCGACGGAACAACCGTGCTCCTGCGTGGCCAGCGCTTCCGCCTGTGGCTGCACCGCGCCGTCGAGGGGCGGATCAAGTCGGGCAACTTCAGCCAAGACGCGCGCGGCCGTTGGTACTGCAACCTCGTGTGCGAGGTGCCCCGTTCGCAGGGGCGCGGGCGCGATGACATCGGCGTCGATCTCGGGCTCAAGTCCGTCGCCAAGTGCTCGGACGGCACAGGACTTGAGCAGGCGCAGTTCTATCGCTGCCTCGAACCCAAGCTCGCCGAAGCGCAGCGCAAGAGGCGCAAGCGGCAGGTCAAATCGATTCACGCCAAGATCGCCAATCGGCGGAAGGATGTGCTTCACAAATTCTCTCGGGCGCTCGTGGATCGCGCCCGCAAGATCACGGTCGGCGACGTGTCGGCCTCGGCTATGACGAAGACCCGGATGGCGAAGAGCGTGCTCGACGCCGGATGGTCTACGCTACGCGGCATGCTCCGGTACAAATGCGATCACGCAGGGGTCGCCTACGCCGAGGTGAACGAAGCCAACACGACACGGACCTGTTCGTTCTGTGGGCGCCTCAGTGGACCCACGGGGCTGGCCGGTCTCAGCATCAGGCGGTGGACGTGCGGCGAGTGCGGATCAGAACATGAGCGCGACCAGAATGCCGCGCGGAATATCGCTCGTCTCGGATGTGAGACGCCGTGCCCGTCCGGGCATGGAAGCCCCGGCTTTTAAGTCGGGGAGACATCACGAAGGTGCATCATGACAGCGCGATGACGCCTTCACATAACGTCATGCAGGTGATCGAGAGCCCGTTCGATTCCTCGCACCGGTCGAAAAGCGCCGTCGGTTGGATCTGCAGCCCCGAATGTGGCGTGCACGATCGATGCACCTTCCACGCCTGACGTCGACGAACGGAAATCGGGACGGCCGCGCTGTCCCGATCCGGGCGGGCGAGCGGGAAAGAGCTTTCGGACGCTGTGAAGGCCGGGCAAGGACTGCACGGCTATCCAGAGTGTAAATCATCAAGATTCATGTTCCGCGTTCCGGTTTCAAACGTCGAATGTCTGTAACAGACCCGTGTTCAGGAGCTCCAGGTGCGGATTTTCGCACGCACGCATGACTTGAGAGATATCGCTAGCCGGCTTATCGCTGCGGTTTTTGTCACCGATCCAATCGGTTATTCAGAAATATTTAGCGAATTCGGCCAACGGTCATTCGCCCGCATCCGCCAGAACGCTCTTCGCGCCATGTCGCCTCAGACCAAGCAACGACCGCCTGGACTCGCGGGCAGTGCTGCCCACATCCTGAGCCAACGTTGGCATGCCGCTCGGAAGCCGGGTATGGCGTTGCCGCCTTACGAAGAGATCGCTCTCGGCTCGCTCGGTCGTTTCGCCGATGGCACGGTGCTGGTGCGCCTCGACGGGCCAGATCTCGTCCACCTGCAAACGGCATCAGCCGTCGCTACATGGCTCGAAGGGACGCCCCGTCATGCCGCCGGACACCAGCGGAGCGACTGCGCGCGGCTCTTGGATCAAATCGTGCGACGCGCCCTCCGGACCGGCCAGCCAGAGCGGCAGGTTGCAAGCCGCGTCGAGAACGGCATCGTCGAGGTTCACGAGATCCTCGCGTTGCCCCTGCACACGCACTGGGGCTTCCCGGTCGCCCTCGTCCACGTCAGCGAACCCCAGACCCGATCCAGTCTCATCGAACAAGTCTACCAGTCGACCCGGGAAGGGGTTCTCGCCCTCGCGCCCGTGCGCGACGCGGACGGACAGCTGTGTGATCTGCAGATCGTCACCCTGAACGCCGGCGCCGCGCAGCTGATGCGCCGGTCGTTGGACAGCCTGTTGTGGCAGCATCTTTCCGAAGTCTACATGGGTCATCACGCGCAGGAGATCACAGCTCGCCTGTTCCGTGTCGTCGAGAACGGCGGAAGCGACAATTTCGAGCTGGAATTCATCGGGGACGATGCGGAATCCTACCTCAAGATCGCCGTAGCCCCACTCGGCGACCTGCTCGTAGTCACCCTCGTCGACATCACGGAGCTGCGCACCCGCGAAGCCTCCTTCCGGATGTTGTTCGAGGCCAACCCGGTTCCGATGTGGGTCTTGGACGCCGGATCCTTGCGCTTCCTCGACGTCAACACCGCCGCCGTCGAGCACTACGGCTACAGCCGCGACCGCTTCCTGGCGATGACAGCCCACGACATCCGACCGGAGGCGGACCGTGCCGAACTGCAGATCGTCTTCGCGAACCGGACGAAGCCCTACGATGGCGAGCGGATCTGGCGTCATTGCAAGGCGGATGGATCGGTGATCCAGATCCTGCCTTACGTGCGTCCGCTCATGCTGCGGGGCCGGCCGGCCGTGCTCGCTGCGAGCATCGACGTCACCGAGCGCCAGCTCGCCGAGGCGGAACTGCGCCGCACGCGCAGCTTCCTCGACACGGTGATCGAGAACATCCCCGCGATGCTCTACGTGCAGGATGCGGTTGATCACCGCCTCCTGCTCGTCAACCGTGCCTGCGAGGCCCTGCTCGGCGTGCCGCGCGACGAACTGATCGGAGGGCCGTCGCATGCTCTGTTTCAGCACACGACGGCCCGGGCCGTGCTGGATCAGGACGCGGCGCTGTTTCGCGCCAGCGGTCGGGACGCGATCGTCGAGGAGCGTCAATTCGAGACGCGCGGCAACGGTACGCGCCTCCTGCACGTCAAGAAGCTCGCCGTGAGCGACGAGGAAGGGCGACCGCAGTACCTGCTCGGGATCGCCGAGGACGTGACGGAGCGCCGCGCCGTTGAGGCGCGGATCGCTCACATGGCACACCACGACCCGCTCACCGACCTGCCGAACCGTGCCTGCTTCCGCGAACGTCTGAGCGACGCGCTCGAGCGACAGCATCGTCATGCCGAGCCGGCGGCCGTGCTCTGCCTCGATCTCGACGGGTTCAAGGCAGTCAACGACACGCTGGGACACGCAGCCGGCGACGCGCTGCTGCGCGCGGTGGCGGATCGCCTCCGGCACTGCGTGCGCGAGGAGGACTTGGTCGCCCGCTTCGGCGGTGACGAGTTCGCCATCCTGCAGGCGAGCGCGCCGTCGCCTGAAGCTGCGGGCCAGCTCGCCGCGCGCCTGGTCGAGTGCTTGGCGCAGCCGTTCTCCATCATCGGTCAGAAGGTGGTGATCGGAGCGAGCCTCGGTATCGCGATGCTGCCGGGCGACGGGACCACGCCGGACCTTCTGCTCAACAACGCCGACCTCGCGCTGTATTAGGCCAAAGCGGAGCGACGCGGCACGTTCCGGTTCTTCGAGCCGGAGATGAACGCCCGCATCCAGGCGCGTCGTACGCTGGAGCGCGAGCTGCGCGAGGCGCTGAACACCGGCGCCTTGGAGCTGTTCTACCAGCCGCTCCTGAACCTGCGGGAGAACCGCATCAACGCCTGCGAGGCGCTGCTGCGCTGGCGCCATCCCGAGCGTGGCTTCGTCTCGCCGGCCGAGTTCATCCCGATCGCCGAGGAGACCGGCCTGATCGCGCCGATCGGCGAATGGGTCCTGCGCGAAGCGTGCCGGGAGGCGGCAACCTGGCCGGGCGAGATCAAGGTCGCGGTCAATCTCTCGCCCGTGCAGTTCCGTCAGCAGAGCCTCGTCCCGGCCGTCGTGTCGGCCCTGGCGAACGCCGGGCTCGATCCCAGCCGACTGGAGCTGGAGATCACGGAGTCGGTGCTGCTCGCCGACAGCGACGCCAACCTGGCGGTCCTACACCGGCTGCGCAACCTCGGCGTGCGCATCGCCATGGACGATTTCGGGACGGGCTACTCCTCCTTGAGCTATCTCCGGACGTTTCCCTTCGACAAGATCAAGATCGATCAGTCCTTTGTGCGCGAGCTCGGTGTCAACCGCCACTGCGCGGCGATCGTGCGGGCGGTGGCCGGACTCGGTGCCGATCTGGGCATCACGACAGTGGCCGAAGGTGTCGAGACCGCGGCGCAGCGCGATCACCTGCAGCATGAGGGTTGCGACGAGATGCAGGGCTACCTGTTCAGCCGTCCGCTGCCGGTCGCCGATCTGCGGCAGCTGATCGCGGCGACTGAACAGGCCGCGCGAGCCGCCTGACGATCGCGCGCGCAACCCGGTTCGGACGAGGGCCGCATATGAACCTGCAGCCTCGTCGCACGTCGCTCAGGCTGTGCGCACGCGTTCAGGAAAGGCTGGTATCGCGCTCCGCGGGATGTGAGAGCCCTGATTCGCTGCCCGGCGTCCGCTCGCACCGCGCCCGCTCGGACCCCCGTTGGAGGCGGCCGCCGCTCGCATCGTCCCGATGCGCCCGGCGATGGTCTGCTCGGCCGCACTCGCGATGGCACGGGCGATCTCCTGGCCGACCTGATCCTGGTCGTCGGCGGCAGCGGCGACGGCGCGCGCCGTGCCACTCGACTGCGCGATCGTCGCCGCGATACCGCCGACCGCGTCCGTTGTGCTTTGCGCTGCGGCATGGATCGCGTCGACCTGACCCATGCTCCGGATCGTGAACGTCGCCTCTTTTTCGTGAACGCAATCGCGCGTCGGCGCGGGCACCCTTACGCGTCGCCTGCGAACCGGGCGTGATCTTGCAGAGGGCTGGTCGTGTGCCTCATATCTCGGGCTGGCCCGGCAACCGGCCAGGAACACGCGCGCGTGCCGAACCGTCGAGCTTCGCCCTGACGCGCCGTTCGGGCCATGCCGCAATCCGGAGGATCCGAAAATGTTCTTCATGTCTCGTCATCGCTGGACGCTGCTTCGGACGGCCGGGGCTGTCGCCCTGATGGTCGGCTGTGGCGGGATCCAGAGCTCCGAGGCGCAGACCACGCCGCCGCCCGCGGCCGGTACGGCGCGGTCGGGGCAAGTACCGCCGCCCCAGCCGAGCGGCGAACCGCAGCCCCGACAGACCCAGTCGCAGGAGCGCACCCCGGAGCAGCTTAGGCAGACGCCACCCCCGCAGCAAAGCGGCGCAGCCCGGCAGAACCAGCCGCAGGAGCGGGCTGCGGCCGCGGCCGAATCCGGTCGTCCGCCGGCCCAGCCGTACACGGTCGACGGCAGGCGGACCCCGTACGTCGCCGAGTACCTGCCGGACGGCCGGCTGGTGCGCCCGATCGGCTGGCGCGAGTGGCCGTTCATCGGCACGCCGCTGACGCCGAACCGGCTCAACCTACCGGAGGCGCCATTCCCGGAGTTTCACATCGTCTATGTCGAGCCGACTGCTTGGGAGCACTTCAAACGGACGGGAGAGTTCCGCGAAGGTACTGTGATCGTCAAGGAGCTCGTGCGCCAGCAGATCAACAGCACGACGGACCCGGCAAACGGCGCGATCACGGAATCGAGCGGCAAAGGCTATTTCATGGCAGAGTATGCCGGTCTCGAGGCGGCTGTGAAGGACTCGCGTCGCTTCGCGAACGAACCGGGTCAATGGGCCTACTTCTCCTTCGGTCACGTGCCCGAGGCACAATACGCCTCGGCGACCGAGGTAAAGGCCGTCGAGACCTGCAATGCCTGCCATGCTGCAAACGCCGGCCGGGATTTCGTATTCATTCAGCACTACCCGGTGCTGCGTGGCTTGCTGGAGCGCGTCGGCAAGAACTAGGGGCCCAAGCGCTCGGCGTTGTCAGTGGAGGATCATATGTTCCGTCGCCGTCTTCCCTCGGCTACTCTTCTTCTAACCTGCGGAGCGACGCTCGCCGCGGCGACAGGCTTGCTCGCCCAACAGGTACGGTCCGCGAACGTTGCAGAAACCCCGAGGGCGTCGGTTGGGCTGGTCGACGTCGCCGGCACCATGCGTCTACCTCTCGACTATCGAGCGGCTTACCAGTTCCTCGGCACCTGGGCTGTCGCCTCCGATACCGTGCCAGGCTCGAAGGAGATGCATACGGTCTACGTCTCTCCGGGCGCGATCGACGAGTATCGAGCCAACGGCCGGTTCAAAAATGGCACCGTCTTGGTGAAGGAGGTGTTCAACGCCGAGAGCGAGGACATGACCACCGGCCGGGTGAGTCGGGCCGCCGGTCTAGCCGGTTGGTTCATGATGGTGAAAGACGATCGCGGCAGCTACCCGGGCAATCCGCTTTGGGGTGACGGGTGGGGCTGGGCATGGTTCGACAAAGGGAGCCCGGACAAGACCAAGACGCTCGACTATCGCCAGGAATGTCTGGGCTGCCACACCCCGGCGCAAGCCACCGACTGGCTGTACGTCAAAGGTTACCCAGTCCTTGCCCGCTGAGGCCACGCTGCTGCTCGATCAAGCTGGATGGCACATCACGACGAAGCTCGCGGTTGTTGTCATCATCCTAGCGCCATTGCCCTCGACCTCTGCTGCGACGCCTGCAACGGGCTCGTCGACTGATCCCCGCGCATCACCTCCATCAGCCTGAGCGAATGGGCCAGGCGCTCTGTTCACTAAGAGGTCCGAACAACCTGCCGCCGCGTGATCTCGTAAGTTTCATCTTTCTTATTTATTGGCAGGGGGCATTTATTGTCTTCGATTGATAAAACAAAAAATATCTAGTTAATGTATATCATAATTACAATATCGATATATCACGGGACAAAAGTAATTATTTAATGTATCAAATTAACTAAAGCAATATGCAATACTCGTTGCTGGAATTTATCCAGACGTGCATGCAAAGTCCTCTCCGAAAAAATTGAGAATCCTGCTGCAGCCGTCGCTTCGGTGTGGAGTGTCAGAAAAATTCACGAGAGCCGCTCCCGTCGATATGCACTCGGCGTACAACCAATCTGCTTGCGAAACCTGGTCGCGAAGTGCTGCGAGGAGTGGAATCCGCACGCAAAGGCGACCTCGGTGATCGAGCGGCGCGGATCGAGCAGCATTTCGCACGCGCGTTCGATACGACGGCGCATGAGCCAACGGTGGGGAGGCAAACCCGTTGCCTTGGCAACAAGAGTCGTGAGCTTGCGTGGAGATAGCTGCGCCGCGCGAGCCACGTCCACCAGCCTGATATCGTCGGCCCAACGCGATTCCATGTACTCGATCGCCCTTCCGACGGCGGGATCGAAACGGCTACGGCGCGGACCGAGGGATTCCCAACGGACTGCGCCGTTCATGGACGAGTGCTGCCGAAGAAGATGGACCGCAACCTCCAGTCCCAACGTATCGATGCGAAGACGCGATAAAGGTCGAGCCATGCGCATTTCAGCCAGCATCTCGACTTCAAGGCGACGAAGTTGCCAGTCAGGAACGGCTCTGGGGTCAATCGATCCTGTTGGCGCAGCAGACGAAACTGAATCCCCGGACTCGACTATATCGCCAAGCGACGGTTCAGGTACGTAGATATTCAGGGTGCGAAATCCGCCGATCGGAAGCCGCGGGTGTTCATCTAGACACACCAAGTAAATGCTACTTAGTGATTTTTGAGTATGAAATTGATAATTATCGTCTTGCAAAATGTCGCAGTCGAATGTGCAGAACCGAAGTGTCAAGTCATGGTGCTCGCGGTTCGGCTCGGCCCAAGGCTTCCAAGCCTCATCGTCGTTGCGCGTCTGGAACGCCACGGATTCGGTGTACTCTGCTCGTCCCTTCGGCCGCTTGACTGGTTGGCTATCCCGGCCTTGTGCCAAAAGGGCGATGATCGCCGGCGTGTTCACGAGCAGTCCCCCCTCCGATCCGGGCGCCCATAGTTCAGCGCACGCGGCACGAAGCCGAGCGCCTGTTCGACGTCGGCGAGCACCACCTTCGAAGCTCCGGAGCAGAGGTCGGTAGTATGGACGGTGAACTGGATCATAACGGGGTCTTCCGGCGATCTTGGGCGGGGGCGTGGATCGCCCGGAACGGCCGCTAGTGCACAGACGCCAACGAACGCACCACGTGCCTGTCCGTTAACTTGCTGCTATCGATGCGAAAACGGCGCTGCCTTGTGTACGCTTTGTCGGCGTCAGAGCACTAGCTGGACCTCGTCATACGATCGGAGAACGCAGCGCGTCGGGCTGGAGCGCTCTCCGCCGAAATGAATGACGGTCCGGTTAAAGAGAGTGCGTCGAAACGGAGCTCATGCGCCCCACGGCGGTGATCCGCACTCCCACGACGGAGCCAGAGCCCATGTGCCGAGGCTCCGGCTCCGCTCGACGTCAGCCCGCGATGCGCGTGGCAGGCCCGATATGCGGGAAGTCGACCTCGGTCTTGAACACCTCGTTGACGTAGTTGGTCAGCACGTTGACCGCGACATGAAGCACGATCTCGACGATCTGCGCGTCCGTGTAACCGACCCTGCGCAAAGCCGCGAGGTCGTCCTCAGCGACATCGGCGCGGGTGACCGCGATCTTGCGGGCGAAGTTGACCGCCACATCCGCGCGGGCGTCGGTCGAGCGGCCTGTGCGGTTGGCCGCGATCTCCGCCTCATCCAGCTTGCGGTGCTTGGCGAGCGCCGTGTGGGCGGCGTTGCAGTAGTCGCAGCCGTTGACGTTCGCAATGGCCAGCGCGATGCGCTCGCGCGTCGCGGGATCGAGCGTACCCCGTGCGAGAGCACCGGAGAAGGCCAGCACGCCTTCCAGGCCGGCCGAGCTCTGCGCGAGGACCTTGTGAAGGTTCGGTACGACACCGAGCTGCGTTCTCACACCCTCAAGCAGATCTTTGACGCTACCGGTCGCCGTGACCGGGTCGATGGAAGCGATGCGTTGCATGGTGGGTCT
The DNA here is from genome assembly GCF_050591105.1 of Methylobacterium endophyticum. Taxonomy (NCBI): domain Bacteria; kingdom Pseudomonadati; phylum Pseudomonadota; class Alphaproteobacteria; order Hyphomicrobiales; family Methylobacteriaceae; genus Methylobacterium; species Methylobacterium endophyticum. The sequence goes on along the minus strand of NZ_JBNHES010000030.1, from coordinate 13,715 downwards.
CCTCATTAATGGTCGGTATCCGAGGCCGGCGACAAATCAGTCGCGACGGTGACGGATCGCCTTGAGCGAGTCGGCGGCAATCCAAAGCGAAATGGCGAGCAGGCCGACATCCTTGAGGAGGAACTGACCGATCGACACCGAGATGGCGGGGAAGCCGAGCTCCGGCGCGGCGACACCGGGCGTCGACGCCATAAAGCTCAGGGTCGTGACGAAGAGGCCGGCCGACAGGAGACCGCCGAGCGCGGAGAGCTTGGGGTTGACGAGCCGCGCGGCGACGAGGGCGCCGATGCTGAGTTCGAGCACGCCGAGGAAAGCCGAGAAGCCACGCACGCTGAAGATGCTGTAGAACCAGCTCAACAGCGGGCTGTTGCCGACCAGCGGAACCAGTCCTTCCGCTTCATAGGCTGTAAACTTCATTCCCCCGAACCAAGCGTAGATGACGGCGAGCGAACCGTAGAGCGCCGCTCGGGTCAGGTGATCCCCGTACCGCTCGATCGCAGTCAAAGCCGGACCGACTTCGACAAAGGCGCCGCTTCGGCCGGAAACAAGAGAGTGATTGGACATGGGAATCGAGCTTTCTATTGCGAAGTTGTGCCGGCGGAGACGAGATGCACCTTCGCCGTCCAGGAGAGGGTACGACGCATCACCGCGCCGGAACTTCAAAGCGGGCGCCCCGGACGTCGATGGCTCGCGTCGGGTTCCGAGCCGTCGATGCCGTGGTCGCAGGCTGTCCGGAAGAGGCGGTGTAGGCGGTGGTCCGACCGTTGCTGCGCAACGGGGCAGGGCCCGCGCCGTTCGGGGCGGCGGGCGTGATCTCCCGGGGGTCGATCTCCGGCGCGACGAATTCGTGGCCCCAGGCGGTGAAGGTGCGGCTCTGCTGGGCCGCGGCCGGCAGCGTGGTGGCGGTCAAGGCAAACGCGACCGTGAACGCTGACATCGTGCGCATGAACATCTTGGATCTCCGTCGAGCCTGAGCGGGTCTCTGCCGCGATTGATTCGAGGCGGCGAATGGCGCCGCTCGTTGAACAAGTTTTATATAAAACCATTTTCGTCCGCGGCACGTGCGCCGGCGCACATGATGTGATATCAAACTTCTTGGAGGTCCGGCTCGGCGGCTCGCATGAGCGCTCGCTCGATCTATATCCTAGAACCAGCTTCCGTTTGGAACCACGACGTGCCCTCGTCCTTCAAGCTGACCCCCGTCGCGGCTGCAGCCATCGAGCAGGCATGCATCTGCGTCGCCGTCCAGCGCGCCGCCCGCGTGATCGGGCGCGAGTTCGACGCGGCGTTCCGAGCCGTCGGTCTTTCGAACTGGCAGTTCACACTTCTCACCGTGCTCGCCTGTGCTGACGGACCGACGATGCGTGAATTGGCCGATGAGCTTGCCCTCGATAAAAGCACGCTCACGGCCAACATCAAGCTGCTCGAGCGGCGTGGGTTGATCACGATCGAACCCGATCCGGACGATCGGCGTGCCCGGCGCGTTCACCTAACAGAGGTGGGCCGTGCCCGTCTCGACGAAACCGTTCCACTGTGGGAGCACATGCAGGCGGAGTGTTTGGCTCGTCTCGGCGAGGCAAATGCGGGCTCGCTTCGCCGAGCATTGGCGAAGTTGGCGGACCGTGATCAAGTCTGAACCCAAGTAGGCCGTCCGTATGGTCGTTGTCGATACTTGCATGAGTCGGGCTGTACGCGTCGAGAAGCTGACACGCTTGTCCCGCGGCGATGGCTGCGACCAGCTCCCCGAAGCGATCCCATTCGATCTATGTCGAGGGCGAGTGCGGAACGAACCGTGTGTTCGGAATCGACGATGATGGACCGTGCAGCACTCCGCAGCCGATGCCCGGCGATCGTCGGCTCTACGCCACGAGCCGACCCATCGAACAGCGAAACCGGCAGCGTGTCCTCGAGCGCACGAATTCGACGGCTCACTACGGACGCCGGCGATCCGAGTACCTCGGCGGCGCACCGAATGCTTCCAAGCTCGTTGACCTGAAGCGCGATATGCAACGATACGAGATCAATCGGGGTGGCTTCAAGCCGGCCTCCCGATCGCACGGTGCTTCCAGCCCGACGAGCCAAAGCGTCATCCGATCCGAGCGGGGCTCAGCCCCACGTCCTCCGCGGACCGGCCGGCTCGATTTGGCAGGTCGCTATCGCCGGCGGCCGGCATTAGGGCGAAAATCCGTGCGGGAAAGCCCGCGCTCTGCTTCATCTTTGGCCAACTCGCGACCGGCAGACAGCCGCACATGTGCACCTGATCGAGATTGACCGTCAGCTCGACCTGCCGGCGGGGCAATCCGAGAGCGTAGGCTTCCAAGAACACGGCGCCTCCGCTGACGATCACGTCCGGGTCGGTATCGGTGGTGTCATACCCGGAAGCGGTGATGTCTCGTTCCTCATGCACGTAGGCAGGAACGTCGCGGCTCCAGCCGGGAAGTGGCACATGCCGGCCACATGCCGGTTCAGCATGCCCTCCTGGCTGGGCCAGCGACGCGACCAGTCGGTCCGCGGCGCGACGAAGGCGCCCGCCGGCATGGGTCCGTTGTGTCCTTCCCAGGCTCGGACATCCTCAAGCCTCGCACGGTAATCCGGATCGGTTACCGTGTGCTCGCCGATGATCGACACGACGAGCGGAAAGACCAGCTCTGCACCGCTATCCGATGCAGGAAGCGGGGGACCCGCACGAACTGAGCTGGCGGGTCGACATGCGCGCCCCACTGGCCCTGCAATCGCCACTCCTCGGCAAGGAAGCCGTGTTTCTTGCTGCCCACGCCGGGATCTTGGTGGTAGATCACCGTCCGCTGCGCCGGGGCGAAGCTCGAGCGGTGGAGAATGTCCACGTCGAAGGCATGCGCCAGGTCCCCCAGCGCGCCGCACGCAGTTGCGGCAGCAGCGCCCAGAGATCCTCGACCGAATGCGGGTCGTGCCCCATCAGGCGACCCGGCCGAGCTCGCGAATGGTGTGCTCATTCTCGACGTTGCCGGTGTTCAGCGTGGTGTTCGGCTCCAACAGCACGACATGGCACTCGTCGGTGAGCGCCTCCGGCAAGTGCTCGGTCCCGTGAGGGACGATGATGAACTCGCCCGGATCGAGATCAAGCGCCGGCCGGTCGCGGAAGCTCATTCGCAACCGACCCTCGACGACGAGGAAGAGTTCGTCCTCCTGGTCGTGCTGGTGCCAGTGAAAGGAACCCCTAAACTTGGCGAGCTTGACCTGAAAGTCGCCCAGGTCGCCGGCGATCTTGGGGCTCCAGTGGTCCGAGAACGTGCTGAACGCCTTCGCGAGGTTGACCTTGTCCATGATGTCGCTCCTTGCTGTGGAGGGCTCTTGTTGCAGCCCCACGCGGCCGCGAGCGCAGCCCGGATGGCCTCGAACTGGTCGGCGAGCGCGGACGATTGGGCCTGGAAGACGCCATCCAACACTGCCGTGCCGACCGTGAACGCGACGGCCCCCGCGCATAGGGCCTCTATCACCCGCTCGGGCCGATCGATCAAGCCCGCGACGACCACCGGTTCGGCACGGTGTCGAGGCCGCGTTGCCCGCCTTGCGCAGCAGGCTCTAGGACGTGAACGCCGAGGACGCTCCGTGCACCTTGTCGCGCAGCATCGGAGCGGCGAGCGCGTCACGAGGTGGCATCGCCCCCCCTTCAAGCCTCGACCCGGATCGCGGCGGGTCCGGCCTCGAACCGGCCGACGATGGCGGCCTGTGCGAAGCCCGTGTCGGGCTCGGAATAAATTGGCACCGAAATAATCTGAGCTCTCAAGCGATCTCACCGCCGACGACACTCTTATTCTGTCACCGAATGCCGGCGAATTGACACCAAAAAGCAGTTCGAACAAATATTCTGACACTGGATCGACCGCACGATAGCTCCTCATTGACAGGGTGAAAGCCAGCTTTATTGAACCGACCGATAGACACCGAGCGCAGAACGGTTAAACAGCTGTAGCTACGCACGCTCTAGCCAGATTTCGGACATATGGATTCGGCGCGGCGAGCCTGTTCACATCACGACTCCGCACCTGATGTTGCAGCAGTTGAGAGACTGATTTCGAGGGAGTGGGACATGGAAAGGGCATCACCCGCGCAGCCGCCCCGCCGTAGCACTCGCGCGGAACCCTCAAATCAAAATACGAGCAAGCTTAATATTTTCGACGACGCATCCGGCCGTCCACAATGCAACATGATCTCTCAACTTGCGCGGGAAGATCTGTTTTTCAAGGCATTGTACCACCCAGGAGTGAGACTCCTGCTGGAATTCATCTCGGATGATTACAAGACGATGCGCGACATCGAACGAGAGATATTAGGAAAAGACGAAGCCGAGTCCTGCCTCAGGAGAGTCGCAGAACTCGAAATTGTTGAAAAAATCAAGACTGAAATGGGCCCGGCATATCGATTACGCCCACGGGCAATGATTCCGGTTCACGATTGGCTGGGACGCCTCTCAGGAAACTCTGGTATTTAAAGGAAATTGATCGCCAAGATTCCGAAGAAAAATCAGGCCTGACCCTGCGAACAACCATGTAGTTTTTCTCGTCAATTCCCATAATTCTAAAGATACGCCTCTCCATCGATCGCTTAAGCTTTCCGGAAGGGAGCAATTTTACTCGACAACGTACTTCCATGAACGCCGCAAACCAGCCCAATTTAATGCTACATTCTTCATGAGACCGGACTATATCTGCGATTATGCCATCGAGACAAGAGGGATATTCGAGCGCAAGCTCAAGGCCGCGGAAAGTTGCAAATGCCCCATGTGGCAAGATACGGCCTGCGACAATGAAGGATAGACTGGCGAGAACCGAGAAGAAGGCGAGTTGCTCGCGGGCAGTTGAATGCGCAATTATGGCCGGCAACTGCGTGAGGGCGTTCGCGTCGCGACGCAGCACGCCGACCATTAGCTTGGCCAACTCCTGTTTCCTCTCTGAGGCGTACCGGGGCGCGACCATACGCAAATCGATAGCGCAGTTTTGACACAGATAGACACTCTCGATTCCTACCCAAGAAAGCGACTTCTGACATGTAGGACAGATTTGAACAAAACATTCCCCAGTGTCCGGATCGCATGGAAGGCAGGCGACTTGCCAGTGCGCCCTGATCCAGGGAATACCATCCGATTTGAGCATGCCGGGTGCCACTCGCCGCCGATGTGGCTCGATGACGTCCAAGCCAGCGTCCTGACCGAAAAGCTCAAAGCCGTTCTTACCTTCGGCAAATGCATCATTTGCAAGCTTTTGCAGCTCGAGACCCGCAAGGTCCGCAAACGTCTCGAGTTGGTATCTGCGAAGCGGGACAGAAGCTAAGCTATTCGCGTCTACCTGCAGGCCAAAACGCAGAAGCATCTCGACCGATATACGTTTTATCCGAGCGTAGCGCACGACTACACTTCTTAGGTCCTCCCCAGGTTGTGCTTGTACGGTTCGACGCAGCCGCGCCGCTGAAGGAGGCACGTCACTCATCGTAAAGCGTCCTTCCTTTGCGTCGCTTCCTATCGTCCAAATTGATGCGCATTGCGTCCTCGACCGACAGCGGAATATTGGGAAGTTGGAAATCTTTGACCCAAGGATTTACGCCATTCATTGTAGGATCGTCGCCATGAAGTAGATCGAAAGCTTGATTTAAATGCTTGATAGACAACGTCGAAGGCATCGTTCCCTCAGCGCAATCGGCGAATGCCAAATCAGTCGCAGCGCGAGTGAGCAGGGTGAGCCGCCCAAGACGGCCGCGCGTTGCAAAAAATGTCGACTGTAACCAATCCTTCGTCGACAATCCCGGCTTCTGCAAGAACGGTAGCTTGTCTTCAAATTTTTTAATTACACTAGCGAACGCAATTTGTTCTTTCCGCGCACGGAACGGCAGCGGCTTTAAGAGTACTCTTGGACCCGCACGTTCCTTAACTGCCTCATGTCGCGAGAACAATTCCTCTAGGAGCGGAGAACCGGTGATTGCGATCGGAAACGTTGCTGCATTCTGCATGGTTATGAGCATACTTCTGGCTGCATCGACTGCCGCAGAAGATCCACTTCTGAACAAATTCTGGTACTCGTCGAGCGCGACAAGCGTGACGTTGTTGTCATTGGAAATATCTATAGCGCGCTGAATCGCGTCACGCTCACGTAGGGGCGGCTCATACCTGCGGCCCCGTGCGCTCACACGCAAATCCTCGAAGAGGCGCAACCATCGGGTCGCAACACCTAGCGGTGTTTCCCCGGCAGAAAGCTCGAGGTAAACGATCAAATGGCCGTTGCCTTCGATGAGCCGCTGAAGCCCCTTTCCGACCTGTGTGCCAGTAAGTTCTTCGATGTGACGTTTTAGAATTTCGCTTTTGCCGCAACGTGAATATCCGCGTATATATCCTACGGATCCTTCCCTGCGCCGATTCGGAGCGAACGTGAGGTGCTGGAGAGCCTGTGCGGCGATCTTGATCGCATCATGCCGTATAAAGATCCTGTCTATGTAATCCAGCCGCTTCTTGTGCGGAAGCTCGTGAGGGAATATTGCCACCTCAATCCTCCTCACCGAGGAGATCGCTCATATCTATTTCATCGGCAGGCATGTCATCGTAGATATCGACGATGTCCTCATCATCCGTATTTATTGCATTTATATTTTCTTCGCAGACCGCCTGGCTTTTATCTTGCGCCGCCAATTGGCCGAACAGATCAAGCGCAGTGCCGTCACGAACCAGACGCGTCAAAGCATGTTTACATACGCCGTCGACCATCACGCCGGTAAATCGTGCAGCGGTAACTGCACCGCGAGATGAACCAAGCTTCGAGGCTTTGTCGGTTTTGATGCCCATGCATCCAATCGACCGGCGGAACAGCGCCGAAAATCCATCCTCATAGTCGATCTTCGATTGCGGATTCTTTTTCTTCTGGCGAAGAAGCGCCTGTACAACTTCGTCCTGCCAAACAGTCCTGCCGTGTGCTGCCGCTGCGGTACAGGGAACAGCAATCTCTGAGGGAGTATCAGTATTAGGAACGGACACGAATATAACGCCGACGTCTCGTAGTGAAATTCTGCCAATCAGCGGAGTCATAGAGTTTTTGCGAACTCCGAAATTACCCGACGTACGGCGGATGCTCTGAAGCTCCGGGGATTGATAATGCTTGTTGCGCCACTGTATCCCCTCCCGGCCAGCGTTCACCTTTACCTCAATGGAGGCAAGAACGTCTACGCGAGCTTGTTCATCAGGAGTCAGAAGCCTAGGCTTATAGTTTCGCAGACCTCGCAGCCAGCGTTGCTCCGGGGTTTCCCAATCAAGACCTCTTTGGGGTCTGCGAGCGTAAACAGTGATAAAATATTCGTGCAGAAGCGCAACGAAATCATCTAGTTCAATAGCCGCCTCCTTCGCGGGGTTTGCAGCACCCCTGTCACGAGGGCTTGATCCGGTTCTTCCTTTAAGCCAAGAGACGAAATCATTCTCGAGCGTTCCAAAAAATCGTTCAATGTATGGTTTATCGTCTGGAAATCTGGGTCGCGCCAGCTCGAAGCCAATTCCAACTCTGCGGAGAGATCTCGCCATCTGTCTGCCGACGTACTCCCGTGCGCGATCGAACCGGACCTTGGTAGGCTTGCCATGTGCGAGCAGTGAGCCGCTGATATGCGGGAAGCGTTGAGCCACGTAGGTCTTTTCCTGAACGCCATGAGCAATGCACATCAAAGAAGGCAGCAGACCAGTACCTTCGAAAGACGGGTAGAATCCAACGGGATAGCCCGAGTAAACGTCTATCGCTAAAGTTATGTCCAATCTGCCTAACGCCGATTTTGACAACATTTGCCCGAGTTCTGTGCTTCCTAAAATGGGGATGAGGTCGATCGAGTGATGGTCAAGCTCCCAATGCTGATTGATACGTGTTGGCCGGACGAGTTTTCCGACGGCACCGAATTCCAAGTCCGCCGCATGTTTACCCTTTGTAGCTGCAAGCCGTATCCATCCGTCGTAACGATTGAACTCTGAAGTCACAGTTGTTGTTCTTACTGGCGGTATTTGGAGACTCTCCTCCAAATTTATTTCTTTAATTTTGGTGTTTACTTGACCGCGGATAATACCTGGCCGCAAGGCATGAGGTAGAGTGTCGGCTTGTTCACGAATGATCGTGGCAATAAGGTCCAGCACACGTTGGGATATTTTACGGTTGTATGGACGTTGGTAGTTGCCGTGGACGTTCGCCATCGGAGAGCCCTTCTTAAGCTCCGATCTCTGCAACCAACGCAAAATGCTGCGGGCCGATCGCATGGCCGGTGGATGAACGTCCTTTGGTAGAGCAGCATCTACGATTTCGCGAACAATCAATGCATTCGTTTCGTTTCGCGCGAACCTCTCACCTCGTTCTTCGGCGTCTCGGATCCTGCGCGCAAACTCTTCGACATATAAATCCTTCAATCCTGCAACTTCTCGCGCTTTTTTAGGAAGCGCCTCAAATTTCTCGTCATGCCTATACGACTCAGGCTCTGCATTTAGTCCGGCGATGTTTTTTCTACCAGGCCTTTTTATTTCGCCGAGCGCAATTTTGTGAATATATTCGGTCGGCAGCAGCTCAATCAGCCGAGGAGGGCCGGTTTCGGATTTGAAAATAAGTGGCGCACACCCTTCATCTTTATGAAGGAAACTAAACGGCCTTCCTTCGTAGATAATGAAAGCCCCGACCTCAAGATCGTCAGGTACAATATGATCTATGGTGACCGGCTCGATTGAGTCTTCGCTGCTCAGGTCCGCTTCCATGACGTCCGTCATACCTCGTCCCTCCGTCTGCCGGTGAGGAAGACAAGGCTCTCGTCTCTAGGGATTTCGTGGAGATCGATCCCGAGGAGGCCCTCACTTACACGCGCCAGAACCGTCCCCCGCGGGTCCTCTGCTTCACGCAGAACAGCGGACGCGGCATCCAGCGTCGTGGCGTTTTCGGCTGCGATAATATGTTCCCGGAGGCGGCGCCAATCCCCCTCACTAATCGGACGTCCGCCATGTGAGACCAGTTCGTCCACTACCTCCGGTGCAGCCATGTTGGCGATATGAAGGTCTAAGACCAATTTCCATTGTAGGCCGCAGCGTGTGTAGGCTTGCCGCACGGCACGGAGGCGAGCGCGCACAAGTGCGGCTTTCTCCCATTTCCGGATGCCCGACTCGTCGTAGCGGTCGGCCGGTTTCGGTGGCCACAGATCACAAGCACGCTTATTCTCAAGTCGGAACCTTGTTCCACCTAAAATGCTTAGAAAGTCCGGAGTGTACTCGAAGGAATTGCCTTCGGTACCCGTAACGCGGATGGTTTCAGGCTGGGCGTAGAATGCGTCAACGGCGGAGTGAACGTCCATCAGCATGCTGCAACGCTCTTCGGTCACAGACTCGAAGACGGTGTGGTTCATCATCTTCCACGAGTAGAACCCGCCAACTTTCCTTGAGCCACCTTGAGTGATGATCCGCCGTACGGGTTCGCCAGTTGGATATCTGAATACCTCTACGCCCGGACCAAGGCTTTCCCAGACTTTTTCGGGTCCAGATTTATGCAGTATTCTTTTGTCAGCGCTCCTAAATACACGAGGTTGAAACATGACATCTCCTCCGATAAACTAAACCTCTCCTTCTGCGATCGGCAGTTCAGTCGCTTGGCCCGATAAATATGCTTATTTCTACAGGGAAAATTTTTCGTCTACTGCTGCCAATCCACACTCAGCCGCGCGCCATCTGCTCGCCGTGCTGTGCCTGCTGCCGTTATTGCCCGCGCCCCGGAACGGCTTGAGGAACGGCTACGGACCAACACGACGCGAGCTCGATGCATGAGGGAGTCGATGACACCTCTTGGCGGGGGCCGGTCCGGCACCCACTTCGCCGCGCTCGATATCCAAGGTTGGGAGCCGGATGGACGGGCCTTCCAACCTGCTGAGCTGTTTGCCCGCGGAACACAGGGGCGCGTGCTGAAAGCCGTCGACCGCCCAGTACCGACCGATCCCACAGGGGAGAGGCTTGCCTTTGACGTCAAAAATGCCAAAGTCTCAGCGCTCGGCCCGTGCCTCTGCTTGCTACAGCGGCATGGTACCTGCAGAGTGTCGGTCGAAGTCCCTGCTTGCCACAGGGGCTTCGAAACAGACGAATCGAAAGTGTCTGGAGGTGCGAAGCTGGTTGCTAGCCTGAGATTCGCACCTGGAAGGCGCGGCCCAAAAGGCCGCGCCTTCGCTTTGCGCTATTGCGCACCACCTTTCCGGCGGCCTCCCAGCTGTAAGCCGGTGAATTCATGCTTCCTCCGCTGCACAGTCATGCTGGCACGATTGCCAAACCTGGCGACTCGGAGTCAGTTGGCGCTCCTTTGATGGACCACCTCTGATCTACCCGACTAAATGACACGAGCTGAGACCGATGGAGAGCCGTCTTGCACTTCGCAAGCACGGATATCGAGACGGTCCCATCTTCAGCGAATCGAGAATTGATCTCCGCAGATGTGACGCTTGAAGGATACGCTGCTTCGATCATCTCGACGACCAGAAGCACGGCTTTTTGACGCGCTGGACACAGTTGGCGCGTCAATTCAGCCAGCTTGTCTCTATCAACCAACCGCTTCTTGTCAGTGGGTGCAGTCGTAGTATTTTTTCCCTTTATCGGCCGACTTCGCTGCTCAGAAGGACCACCTCGCATGTCGCCATTGATGGGTATGAGAGGTAAATGCCCTTGTCGCTCCTGATGTGGAACGGCCGCGGTCTCGAAAAATTCCATGGCTTCGAGCGTTCTCATACGCAGTACTGCGACTGCTCGCTTAGAAGCGATCTGCTGAACCTGCTGCTCCATGGCAGCGATTTCAGCCTCAAGCTGCTCAATCTCTCGACGTCGTTTCGACATCTGGGTTCGCTCCCTCAGGCGGAGACGAAGAGCAATCCTCGGCATTTTGTAGAGCATTGGACAGCGGTGGCAAGTGGCTTGGATGGACATGGACGATTGATCTCCGCTGCCCTCCAAAAGCTCCGGACACATTCGGATCGGCCCCGCTCCGGAACAATCAGCTTATTATCCGTACTCAAGGACGCGAGCTAGGACTTCAAAGCTGTCTTGGGTCCACAGTCCGATCTTGGATTCAAGGAACGTCGGACGGTTGTGCTTGGTGCGATTGGCTTCTCGATATCGAGAGTGACCAAGCCCTGGCATACAAGAGCAAGGATTGCATCGACTGGGTCGACTCGTGACGTCGAGATGCATGCGAGCAACTCCGCCAACTTGAGGCCATTCGGCGCAGCATCTAGCTTTCCTAAAATTCTCACTCTGTCTCCGATAGATACGATGCTCTTTCGAGTGGCCCATATTGCTCTTGCATTACTCGCTCTTGGCTCCCGCAGAATCGTCGATCTGCTGATTCTTATCTGGTCTTTCGCTTGGTTTGAGTCAGTGCTGTTGGTGTGGTCCCGAACGAGGGAAACACGCATCTGCCCGCCCAAAATGGTAACGATCAAGTTCAGCACTTCGTGGGGGAGCGGCTCGGACTCGGCTTCGAATGCTATCACAGACGGATCAAGGGATAGTTGGACAAGGGCATCACGGTGCCAGCGCTGATTATATCTGATCGGCCGCATGTTTTTTATCGATACAAAACTGTGACGACTCGCTTTCCGTCCAAATTCGTTCCTTAGTTCAGCTGGGGAGATTGGGTCCATCTTGATTGCCTCCATGCCTGCTCAGCTCGCACCGGCAACGCACGGATCGGCGAGACATTAACTCATCGCGGCGGCAATCATCGCGAGCCAGCTGCCATCATTAACATCCGACATCCGGCGGCATTGCCTCCGATCGGCCCCGAAATACCAGCATGGATACAGTATAGACAAAATGGCGCACCACCAAATGAACGCTTCTGGCGGATCTGTGAATCATGGGGATGCCCGTCACCGGTTGTTACTGTAACCGCTTGAGCCGTCTGATGTAATGAGCGACTTGTCCACGCTGCTCGGGATCGGTGCTATCGGAGGCGCAACGGGCAAATCGGAGTGGGAGCCCGCAGAATTTTTCGCTGCGCCTTCTCGGCCATCTTCTGGCGGATCCAGACCGAAGCAAGCGGCGCGCTGTGGGAGTCGAGCCTGGACCTTGGCGATGGACCGCCCAGCTCTCCATCTATTGAGCCCGCGCTTGCGTTTGGAAGCGGCTCCTCAGCCTCTCAGGAGTACGGCTCGCAAGGCGGCGCGGTTTCTCTCGACGGAACCAGCGGGCTCGCTCCGGAGAATGGGGCCAGTGGTTGCGAAATGACGGAGTTTGCAGCTGAAACCGAGACGATCGTTAGGCTCATGGCCGATCACTTGGTGGGTGTGCCACCACGGTGCGCGTGATCGCTGATGGCAAGGCCTCGCGACAGCCTTGATTGTGCCGGCGCAGGGTATGAGTGGCCGCTTGCGTTCCCGCTGCTCGATCAGCTTCCGGGCATGCTTAGGTAGGCTGTCGGCAATCGCGACCATGACAGCTACTTCTTCCGCGAGCACGTCTGGAGCAAGGACGCTCGGCCCGCGATCCCGCCGCCGAGGAATGAGTCTCCCGCCGCTTGCCCGAAATGACGCCTCAACGGCTGCAACCGGGTTGAGCAACTCTCAGCTCAACTGAAGGACCGACGTGCGGCGGCCAGCCGCTGGGGGAAGACGGCTACCAGCTTGGACGGTGCGTCCGTCTTCCCGTTGACCTCGAGACGTCGCGGGCGTTCGCGTGCGATCGACGACTGCGAGATGCTAACTTTCACCAGTAGTACTTCTGCTCATCTTGACATATTGGTGCTCTAACCAGCGGCGCATACTCGCAATCAATTCGGATTTTCGGCCACTTATAGCTGCGCGCGCAAGCATGTCGTCGAACACGATATCAAAAGCGTCCTTTCCCGCACCTCCTTCCGGCGAAATGGGTGCGCCGATATGCAACTCGAGAGTCAGCAAGAGGTCGACGAGATAGGCGATTTCGGGCGGTGGCCCTTCGCTGACCCATCGGCTCACGCTGCGAGTTGAACTGCCGACCTCCTCCGCGAATGCTGCATCCGTTCGCCCTAGCTCACGGAGGCGCGAACGGAATTCCGCGCCGGTCATATTCGTCAGATGACTCTTGGAACGCCCGACCACGCAGGTTCCTTCGATCGCAGGTGCATCGCAGCCACCTGCGAAGGTGCCTCGCTTGGAGCATAACATCATTCCTTCGTGGATGTTTGTCACTCCGCGTCGGCACTTGTGCGGGCTCGCTCGGGAGCTGGTGCAACGGCTCGCCTCCGCGCTCAGCTGGTATGAGGCTACGTGTGGGGCAAAGCCCGAGTGGGCGCAGCCAGCCAACTGGCGGATCAGTCGCGCGAGCTGACGTCCCCCCATCGCTTTGGTCCGGCGTGAGTGCGAGTTTTCCGGTTTTGTGAGGGTCCCCCGGATTTTGGTCCGGCCGAAAGGTGAGCCTCCGGATCTCATTCGGCGGCCTGCAGGGCCGCCGCCAGGGCGAATTCCTGGGGTGTCAGCCACCCCAGGGCGGTGTGAGGACGGCTCTCGTTGTACTGCCGCCGCCACGTCTCGATCTTGCTCCTGGCGTCGGCCAACGACAAGAACCAGTTCGCGTTCAGGCACTCGTCGCGCAGGCGGCCGTTGAACGAATCGACCAGCGCGTTGTCGGTCGGCTTGCCAGGGCGCGAGAAGTCCAACGTGACGCCGTTCTCGTAGGCCCAGCGGTCGAGTGCTTTCGAGACGAACTCAGGCCCATTATCGACCTGGATCGCGCA
>NZ_JBNHES010000029.1:0-26537 GCF_050591105.1 Methylobacterium endophyticum | reverse complement strand
TGCACCGGAGGCCGTCATTTGGCCAACGGAACCGAGCAGCTCAGCGCCGCTCGCACAACCCGCCATCGTCACGCGACCGACGATGCACTAACTTCGAACCTGGGCCACCGAATGGGGGCAGGCCACGTGCCGATCGGGGGCCGGAGCGATCCGGCGCATGATGCCCGGTGCCCCCGGTCGCGCAGCATGCCCCGTGGGCCGGCGCTGCCGCCGCCCTGGAAGTGAAGGCGGTCCCTTACACGAGGGGGTCCAGAGGGGCAACCGTGGCCATCACGGCGTCGCGATCCGGCCGGGACCTCCATTCCGATCCCGCGGCGATGGACTAGATGGGCTGGCAGGACGTGGCCGCCGCGGCCGCTCCGCACGAGGTCGAACAACACGATGGTCCAGCTTCCCTCCGTGACGCCGGCCGGCACGCCGCCGGCGGGCGCGCCCGACCCGCGCCTGCTTCCCGATCATCCGCCGCGTGCGGGGGCGCACCCGCTCTCCGGCTCGGCGCAGAGCCTCGCGCGCCTCGCCCTGGTCCTCGCCCTGGCGGGCCTCGGGATCTGGGTCCTGCACCACTTCATCCCGGCCCTGGTCTGGGCGGTGATCCTGGCGATCGCCCTCGGCCCCCTCTACGCCCGCGCCGAGCGGCGCTGGCCGCCGGGCCGGCACAACCTGCTGCTGCCGCTCCTGTTCACCGCGGCGGTGGCCCTGGTCTTCCTGATCCCCCTGGTGGTGCTCGGCGTGCAGGCGGCGCGGGAGGCCCACGACGTGGTCGCCTGGGCCCGCTCCTTCGAGAAATCCGGCATCCCCGTGCCGGACTTCCTCGGCCACCTGCCCTTCGGGGCGGCGCAGGCGCAGGCCTGGTGGGCGGAGAACCTCAGCCACCCGGCCGCCGGCTCGGAGCTCCTGCACCGCTTCGACAATTCTTCGGTGATCGGGGTGACCCGCAGCCTCGGGGCGCAGATCGTCCGCCGCGTGGTGCTGTTCGGCTTCACCCTGGTGGCGCTGTTCTTCCTGTTCCGCGATGGCCGCGCGGTCGCCGCGCAGGTGCTGGCCGCCAGCGCCAAGCTGTTCGGTCCCCGCGGCGAGCGGGTGGCGCGACAGATGGTGGCCTCGGTCCACGGCACCGTGGACGGCCTCGTGCTGGTCGGCCTCGGCGAGGGCGTACTCCTGGGCATCGTCTACTACTTCGCGGGCGTGCCGCACCCGGTGCTCCTGGGCGCCCTCACGGCGGTGGCGGCGATGATCCCGTTCGGGGCGCCCCTGGTCTTCGGCATCGCGGCGGCGATCCTGCTCGCCAACGGTGCGGTGGTGCCGGCGGTGGTCGTGGTGGCGGCGGGCTTCGTGGTCACCTTCGTGGCCGACCACTTCGTGCGCCCGGCCCTGATCGGCGGCACCACCCGCCTGCCCTTCCTCTGGGTGCTGCTCGGCATCCTCGGCGGTGTCGAGACCTTCGGCCTCCTCGGGCTGTTCCTCGGCCCGGCGGTCATGGCGGCGCTGATCCTGCTCTGGCGCGACTTCACCCAGGGCGAGGCGGTCGAGGGGCCCCGGGCCTGAGCCTGGGCCACGGCTCCCGGCGCCTGGACGCGCCGCGCCGGGGCGGGCGCAGCCGCGCCAGGATTCGCAGGCCGACGCCCGGGCGCCGGCCCATCCGGGCTCACGATGTCCCTCGCCCCGTCCTGCACGCGGACGGCCCGTGAGCCGTCCGGACGGCCTGACTAATGAAACGGCTTCGTCAGCCCGACGCGGATGCTCGCGTCGGGGGCGAGGGCGCGCAGGTCGGCGTCATTCACGGTCGGGAATCCGCGCAGCTGCTCCGGCGTGAAGTCCAGCACGGCGACATGCTCGCCGAGAAGCGCGACGGCTTCGACGGGCACCGCGATCAGCCGCGTGCCGAAACCGAGAAAGCCTCCGGACCGGATGAGGATGTCGATCCCGCCGCGCGGATTCCGGTCGATGGCCGCCACGCGGCCGAGCACGTGCTGGGCCGGAACCGGCTCCAGCACCTGACGGCCGACGAGGTCGCCGACCCGGACCGGCTGCGGGTAGCGGCGGGCGGCCTTCTCCGCGAGCGTCGACGTGGCGACGGCCGTTTCGGAGACGGCGGCGGTCGAGACCAGCGCAGCCAGGGCGATCACGGACAGGCGAAGGGCCATGGGGATGCTCCGTCGGCGCGCGGCCCGCGAGGGCAGGCCCCGGGGCCGGTCTCGGCGCGGAAAGGGCTTCATGATCGGCGAGGTCGGCTCGTCTTGGCAAGACATGACCGTGACCTGTCGACGATACTATTTGTGCATCCTCGCGATTACAAAATGTCATCAATCTTCTTTCAGGTCACATGGTAACGAACCTCGTTTTCGCGACGAAAAGGGGGTTATGACCGTGACTATCTCCCAATCTTTCGCGTCCGACGGACCGCGGCTGCACCCCTGGCCGGTGCGGATCATGCACTGGATCAACGCGGTCGCGATGATCGTGATGATCGGTTCGGGCTGGGGCATCTACAACGACTCGGTGATCTTCGGGTCGCTGTACTTTCCGCAGCCGGTCCGCCTGGGCAGCTGGGCGGCCGAGAGCCTGCTCTGGCATTTCGCCGGGATGTGGGTGCTGGCGCTGAACGGCCTCGCCTACCTGGTCTACGGCTTCGTCACGGGACGGTTTCGCGAGCGGCTCCTCCCGATCCGCATCGCCGACGTGATCCGGACCGTGCGCGAGACGCTGCGCTTCCAGATCTCGCACGACGATCTCACCGTCTACAACGCGGTCCAGAAGATCCTCTACCTCGTCGTGATGGTCGCCGGGGTGATGCAGGTCATCACCGGTCTGGCGGTGTGGAAACCGGTCCAGTTCTCCTGGCTCGTCGACCTGTTCGGCACCTTCCAGGGCGCCCGCCTGGCGCATTTCCTCGGCATGGCCGTCATCGTCTGCTTCCTGCTCGTGCACGTCACGCTGGCCCTCCTCGTGCCCCGGACCCTCTGGGCGATGCTCAGCGGCGGTCCGCGCCTCGCCCCGCCTCGCCTCCGAAACCCCCACGCTGGAGAGCCGCGATGAGGTCCCTATTCCGTCCCGGATCGCGCCCGGACCCCCACATCCTCGACGACCATCGCCCGGAAATCCGCTCCCTGGAGCGGCGCGGTCTCCTGCGGGGCGGCCTCTCGCTCGGGGCGCTGACCATGCTGACGGGCTGCGACGTCGGCGAATCCAGCGCCGTCGGCAAGGCCCTGCGGGCGGTCTCGTCCCTCAACGACGGCGTCCAGGCCGCCCTGTTCGATCCGAACAGGCTCGCGCCCGAATACCCCGAGAGCCGGGTGCTCAAGCCGCCGCGCTTCAACGCCTACTATCCGATCGAGGAGATCCGTCCGGTGGACGGTGAGGCCTGGCGCCTCGAGGTCGCGGGCCTCGTGGAGAACAAGCGGTCCTGGACGCGGCAGGATCTCGCGGCCCTGCCGGAGAAGGAGATCATCATCCGGCACATCTGCGTCGAGGGCTGGGACTATATCGGCCAATGGTCGGGCGTGCCCTTGCGGACCTTCCTCGAGCGGATCGGCGCCGACCTGAAGGCCCGGTACGTGTCCTTCAAGACCGCCGACGACTATCCGAGCAGCATCGACATGGCGACCGCGCTGCACCCGCAGACGCTGCTGGCGACCCGGTACGCCCGCGAGACCCTGCCCGATCCGTTCGGCTACCCCCTGCGGCTGCGCACCGCGACGAAGCTCGGCTTCAAGAATCCGAAATGGATCACCGCGATCGAAGTCGGCAACGTCTATCAGGCCGGCTACTGGGAGAGCCGTGGCTTCAACTGGTTCAGCGGCCTGTGAGCGCCGCCGAGCCCCGCGCGGCGGGCGGCCCGCGCCCTCCGACCTGCGCCATCGGCATCATGGCGAAGGCCCCGCAGGCCGGCCGCTCCAAGACCCGCCTGTGCCCGCCGCTGACACCGGACGAGGCCGCCGCGCTCAGCGCCGCCTTCCTCCGGGACACCGCCGCCAACATCGCGGACGCGGCCCGATCCGCGCCGATCACCGCCTACGCGGCCTATGCGCCGCACGGATCGGAGGCCCGGGTCGCCGCCCATGTGGGGGCGCGGACCGGGCTCGTCCTGGCCGACGGCACGCCGCCGATGCCGGCGGGGGTCCAGGGCTTCGGCCGCTGCCTGCTCCACGCGATCCGGGGCATGCTGGCGCGCGGCCATGCGGCGGCCTGCGTGCTCAGTTCCGACAGCCCGACCCTGCCGACCCGCCGGCTGATCGAGGCGGCCGAGCAGCTTCTCGCCCCGGGCGACCGGGCCGTGCTCGGCGCGTCGGACGACGGCGGATACTACCTCCTCGGCCTGAAGGCCGCGCATGCCGAGATGTTCGCGGACATCGCCTGGAGCACCGACTCGGTCGCGGCGGCGACCCGGGCGCGGGCGCGCGCGATCGGACTCCCGTTGGTCGAGCTCGATCCCTGGTACGATGTCGACGACGCCCCGTCCCTGTCCGTGCTGATCGCCGAGACCGGCGGCTATGCCGCACCGGTCACGCGGGCGCTGCTCGGCAGGCTCGAACGGACCGGGCGCCTCGCCGACCGTCTGGCCCCCGCATGAACGCGCCGCTGGCACGCCTGACCGGGCTCGGCCTCCTGCTCGCCCTGCTCATGCTCGGTGCGCTGATGCTGCACGTGCCCGGCGCCGACACCGTCGGCTCGCCGGAACGGGCCAACGTCTTCGTCGGGATCCTGGCCCTCGGCGTCGGAGTCTACCTCCTCGCCGTCCGGCTCGTGCTGCGGACCGTCCTGCCGCCCTGCGCCTTCTGGATCATCGTCGGCATCGCGCTCGTGATGCGCGCGGCGCTGCTGCCCGCGCTGCCGTTCCTGTCGAGCGACATCTACCGCTATGTCTGGGATGGGCAGGTCCAGGCCGCCGGCATCAATCCCTACCGCTACCTGCCCGTCGATCCGGCCCTCGCGCACCTGCGCGACCCGGCGGTGTTCCCCTGGATCAACCGCGCGACCTACGCGCTGACGATCTACCCCCCGGCGGCCCAGGCCGTGTTCGCCCTCGTGGGCATGCTCACGCCGACGGTGTTCGGCATGAAGCTCGCCATGGTCGGCTTCGAGGCCCTGGCCCTGCTCTGTCTCCTGGGCCTGCTGTCGCTGGCGCGGCTCCCGCGCGAACGGGTCCTGCTCTACGCCTGGAACCCCCTCGCGCTCTGGTCCTTCGCCTGCGACGGCCATGTCGACGCCATCGCCATCGGCCTGCTCGCCGTCGCGCTCCTGTGCCGGGCGCGGGCGCGGGAAGGCCTTGCCGGGGCGATGCTGGCGGCGGCCGTTCTGGTCAAGTTCCTGCCGGTGGCGGCCGCGCCCGCCTTCCTGCGCGGCGGCCGGTTCTGGAGGCCGGTGCTGGCCGGCCTCGCCGTCATCGCCCTTCTCTACGCCCCCTATCTCTCGGTGGGTTCGGGGGTCCTCGGCTTCCTGTCCGCCTACGGCGACGAGGAGGGCTATCGCTCCGGCCGGGGGGTCTGGCTGCTGGCCGGCCTGTCCCATCTCGTGCCCCTGCCGGACGGAGCGGGACGGATCTACCTGATTGGCGCCGCCATCCTGCTCGGGGCGCTGGCCTTCCGCATCGCCCGCGGGCCGGCGTTGCGGGGACCGGCCGCGACCATCGCCCTGTGCCGGGACACCGCGATCCTCATCGCGTGCACCACCGCCGCGGCGAACCCGCATTACGCCTGGTACTACGCCTGGCTTGCCCTCCCGGCGGTCGTCGCGCCGATCCCGGCGGTGGTCTGGCTCTCGGCCGCGCCGGTCCTGTTCTACGTCGACCCCTTCGACGAGCGGTTCTTCTGGCCCGGCCTCGTCTTCGGGCCCGCGATCGCCCTCGCGCTCCGCGACCTGCTCAGGGCCCGCACCGTCACCCCGATCCCAAGCCCGGAAGGACAGCGTTGATGTCAGCCTCCGCCGCGATCAAGGACCCGCGCCGCTACTTCGAGGAGGTCGGGCGGGAACGCTCCGGTGACGCGGAGACCCCGCCGGTCTGCCTCTACCTGGAGGTGACGAACCGCTGCAATCTCCTCTGCGAGACCTGCCCGCGGACCTTCGAGGCGCTCGAGCCCCCGGCCGACATGAGCTGGGAGCTGTTCACCCGCATCGTCGACCAGGTGCCGAACGTCGCCCGCGTGGTCCTGCACGGGGTCGGCGAGCCGATGCTGGTCGCGGACCTGCCGCGGATGATCCGCTACCTCAAGGACCGGGGGACCTACGTGCTGTTCAATACGAACGGCACCCTGCTGCAGCCGAAACGCTTCCAGGCGCTCATCGATACGGGCCTCGACGAGTTGCGCGTCTCCCTCGACGCCGCGGACCGGACGTCCTACGCGAAGGTGCGCGGCAAGGACTTCTTCGACCGCATCGTGCGCGACGTCGGCAAGTTCGTCGCCTTCCAGAAACAGGTCGGCGCCGCGACGCCCGCCGTCTCGCTCTGGCTGACCGGCATGCGGGAGACGGTGGCGCAGCTCCCCGCCTTCGTCCGCCTGGCCGCCGCGATGGGCGTCACCGACGTCCATCTCCAGCGCCTCGTGTTCGATGAGGTCGGGTACGGCATGGCCCGCGCCGACCTCTCGCTCTTCGAATCGACCCAGGGCGAGGAGCTCGCGGCGATCGCGGCGGCCCAGGACATCGGGCGGGACCTCGGCGTCAATCTCGACGCCTCCGGCGCCACCGAGCCCGGCCTGAGCCTGAAGTGCACGAGCGAGGACCAGCCCTGGGCGACCTGCCGGAGACCCTGGTCGCTGATGTACTTCACCGCGCACGGCCGGGCCCTGCCCTGCTGCATCGCTCCCTTCTCCGTGCGCGGCTACAGCAACTACACCCTGGGCGATGCCACCCAGCAGAGCCTGCGCGAGATCTGGAACAGCCCGGCCTACCGCGACTTCCGCACCGCGCTCCTCTCGAACGCGCCGCCGGCGCCCTGCCAGAATTGCGGGATGCGATGGAGCCTGTGAGCGTCGTCATTCCCACGCTGAACGAAGCCGGCTCGATCGGCAGGGTCATCCGCGAGATCCCCGCCGCCTATGCCGGCGACGTGATCGTCGCCGACAGCGGCAGCCGGGACGGCACCGCCCGCATCGCCCGCGAAGCGGGGGCGCGGGTCATCGACGGCGGGCACGGCTACGGCCGGGCCTGCGCCCGCGGCGCGGAGGCGGCCGATCCGGCGCACCGCGTCATCGTCTTCATGGACGGCGACGGGGCGGATCGCGGCGACCTGATCGCGCGGATCGCCGATCCGGTGCTGCGCGGCGAGCAGGATTTCGTCCTCGCCTCCCGCACCCGCGGAGACCGCGAGCCCGGCGCCATGCTCTGGCACCAGGTCCTGGCCGGCCGGCTGGCGGGCTTCGGCATCGGCGCGCTCTACGGGGCCCGCTACAGCGACATGTGCGCGTTCCGGGCCATCGACCGGGCCGCCTTGCAGGGTCTGGCGCTGCGGGAGATGACCTACGGCTGGAACATCGAGATGCAGATGCAGGCGGCTCGGGCCGGCCTGCGCATCGACGAGGTGCCCCTGCCCTATCGCTGCCGGACGGCCGGCGCGTCCAAAGTCGCGGGCTCGTTCAGGGGAACGCTTCGGGCCGGAACGAAGATCGTCACGACCTTCCTGCGGGTGGCGGCGACCGCCGCGCCGGCCCATCCGGCACCGCGCCCGTGACGGAGCCCTTCGCCCTCGCAGCCTATCTGAGCCGCTGGATCCCGGCGGTCCGGCACGACCTCGCCGCCTCAGATTCCGAGACGACGACCCTCTCCGACCTCCTCGACCTCGCGGGGCAGGACGATCGCGCGCGCTGGCGGGGCCTCGGCTTCGGCTACCTCGACCCGCGCGGAGCGGATTGGCTGCGGGGTGCCGTGGCGGCCCGCCACCGGCGGCTGACGGCCGACGACGTGCTCTGCTGCGCCGGGGCGCAGGAGGCCCTGGCCGCGGTGGTCGCGGCACTGTTGACGCCGCGGGACCATGCGGTGGTCGTGCTTCCGATCTACCAGCCCTCCGAGGAGGCCGTCACCGCCCTCTGCGGCGCCACCGGGGTGGCCCTCCGGGAGACCGAGGGCTGGCGCCTGGACGTCGGCGAGGTCGAGGCCGCGCTCACGCCCCGGACCCGGCTCGTCCTGATGAACATGCCGAACAGCCCCACCGGCGCGACCCTGGACGCGACGACGATGGGCGACCTCGTCGCGCTCTGCCGCCGGCGCGGTCTCTGGCTCGTCTGCGACGAGGTCTACCGGCATACCCTGAATCGGGCTCCTAATCTCGCCCCGGACCGCGCGCAGGGAACGGCCGCGGTCGCCGACCTCTACGAGCGCGGCATCTCCATCGACGGCCTGTCGAAGGGGTTCGGCCTCGCGGGCCTCCGCGTCGGTTGGATCGCCTGTCGCGACCGGCGGCTCCTGGAGGCCGCCCTCAATGCCAAGAACAGGATGTCGAGCTGCCTGTGCGCGGCGAGCGAGGTGCTGGCCCATGTGGCCCTCGGCGCCGAGGCGCGCATCCTCGCCCGCAGCCGGGCGGTGGGTACCCGAAGCCGCGCGCGCCTCGACGCCCTGATCGCCCGGCATCCGGAGACCTTCGGGGCGGACGCCTCGCACAACCTGGCCTTCGCCTTCCCGCGCTATCTCGGGCCCGAGGGCGCCGACGGCTTCGCCCGGGACCTCGCCCGCCGGGCCGGGATCCTCGTCCTGCCGGCGAGCCTGTGGCGCTCGCGCCTGGGGCGGGTCCCGACGGATCGCCTGCGGATCGGGCTCGGGCGTGCGGGGGCTGTTCCGGCCCTCGATGCGCTGGACCGGCACCTCCGTGTCCCGGTGCCGTAGCGCGCCGGCGCCGCCTCGCCGGCCCTTGTCAGACGCGCGCCCATTCGCCCGCGCCCGGCCGGGCCGGTTCCGTCCGGTCGTGGGACTCGCCGTCGTTCGTCCAGGCATAGGCATCCAGCGCCGCGAGCAGGGCCGCCATCGGCGGCGAGGGATGCCGCTGGGCGATCGTCACGATGCAGACCTCGCGCGCGACCTCGGGGTCGACGACACGGACCTGCACGAGGCCCGGGACCGTCGCCGAGAACGACGGCAGGAAGCAGACGCCCATGCCGGCCGCCACCATGCTCTGGATCCAGTCCTCGCGCTCGCTGCGGTGCGCGCGCCGGATGGTGACGCCGCGCTCTGCCAGCATCTGCGCGAGGCGATCCCGGTACTCGCAATGGATGCGCTGGAGGTAGATCTCGCCCTCGAGGTCCTCCAGCGTGATCGCCGTACGGGCGGCGAAGGCGTGGGTCGGTCCACACGCGAGGATGAAGGGCTCCTGGTAGAGCACGCTCGCGTGGAGCGGCGGCTCGAACCCCTCCGGGTCCGAGATCACGGCAACGTCGAGGTCGCCGCTACGCAGGAGTTCCTTGAGCTCCGAGGACATGCCCTCGATCAGCGTCAGTTCGATGCCGGGATGCGAGACGCGGAATTCGTTGAGGAAGCCGGTGAACCGGACCGGTCCGACGGTGCACATCACCCCGAGCCGGATCGGCGCCCCCTTCAGGCGCAGGAAGCTCTCCGCCGTGCGCTTGGCCTCGCCCGCCTGGACCATCATCGCGCGCAGGCTCGGCTCGAGCAGACGGCCGAGATCCGTGAGGTGGATGTTGCCGCGCTCGCGGGACACCAGCATCCCGCCGAGTTCGTCCTCGAGCTTGCGGATCGCCCGCGTCAAGGCGGGTTGCGTGACGTGGCAGGCGTCCGCGGCCTTCGTGAAGTTGCGCGTCTCGCCGACCGCGAGGAAGTAGCGGATTTCGTGAAGTTCCATGGTCCTGACCTTCCTTGATCGCGCTGTGATCGCGGCTTGATCGCGCCTGGATCGCGCCGGTGCAGGCCGGCTCCGGCGGAGCTTCGCGCGGGAGCGCTGGAGGACGTGGGCCGAGACCGCAAATCCTGCGGCCCGAGCGGTCGTGAGGCAAAGGCGGGATGGATGGCTCCGTCGTCCGGAACCGATCTCAGCAACCCGTGCAGACGGCCCCTCGCAAGAGCCGGCCGAGGTGCCCGTCGGCTGCCGCCCGGACCGGGCCGGGCACCCCAGGGTTGGCCGGACCGATGCCGGGGACCTTCGTCGCGTTCCCGGCGGTCATGGGACGGAGCAGGACCGAGGCCGCGGGAAGCGGCGAAGGCACGGGCTGTTTCGCGGAGGCCGTACCGACGACCAGGACGAAGGCCGTCGCATGGGTCAGGGCGGCGGTGAGAAGCGCGGTGCGACGCAGGGGGGGCATGGCATATCTCCTGGGTGGATGCCGGGAGTTCGCGACCGCGGCGCCCGCGTTACGTCACGCGTGCAATGGCCGTGCGGCGTCGCACCGTCGGCCCCTCCGGCGGTCGACGATCCGGACATCCGCGGTCGAGGATATCAAGGATCCGCGATGTCGCCGATCCAATATAAAGAACCCCTATGACGACAATGCCGAAACGGCATGAGCACCGGAACTGCGCGACGCCTAGGCTGGCGACCGTATGATGCCGTGGACGGGGATCGGGACAATTTCGGAGGTCTTGTGAAAATCTTGCAGAAATTTTGAACGCGGCGAGCTGTCGTTGCACCCTGCCGGCAGCGCCAGGCCTGCCCGAGGCCGGTCATCGGACGGTCGACCCGGAGGGACGAAGGCGATGGCTCCGGTCGTCGGCGTGCCCTTCGACGGCCGGTGCCGGTCGCATGCGTGCATCCGCCGGGCCCGACTTTGTGAAGCGGCCGCGTGGCCACCTCCGGGCCGGGGCCGGTGCGCAGGCGCACGCAGGCCGCGGGACCCGCGTAACCCATCGCGGTCCGGTCGCGAGATCCCAGCATCGCAACCCGCGCAGCGAGGAGTTTCCACCATGAAGGTGCTGATCGCAGCCACGGCCCTGACCGGGCATATCAACCCCCTCCTCGCCGTCGGCCGGCGGCTCGCGGCGCGGGGCGACGACGTCGTCATGATGACCGCCGAGCGGTTCCGGACGAAGATCGAGGCGTCCGGCCTCCGGTTCGCGCCGTACGACGACGGCGACGCGGCCGAGTACCGGGCGACGGACCTGCCGGCCGGTCCGGAGCGCTATCGGATCGAGTTCGCCCGGCGCTTCATCGATCCCATCCCCCTCCAGACCGGGGTCCTGCGGACGCTGATCGCCGCGGAGGAACCCGACGTGATCGTCGCCGGGAGCATGATGCTCGGGGTGCTGCCCCTGCTGCTCGGGTCCGGCCCGCGTCCCCCGATCGTCACCCTGAACGTCAGCTTCCTGTTCCTGGACCGGCCGGACCTGGCCCCCGTCGGGCTCGGCCTCCCGCCGGCGCGGACGGAGGTCGAGCGCGCCCACTATGCTCTCCTGAAGGCCGGCATGGACACGGCCTTCGTCGATCCCGTCCGCGCCGCGACGGACACGCAGCTGGCCCGGCTGGGCGTCCCAGCCCTGCCGGCCTCGCTCCCGCACGCCATCGCCGTCCTGCCGGACCTGTTCCTCCAGCCGACCGTTCCGGCCTTCGAGTATGATTTCGGACGCCTGCCGCGCAATCTTCGCTTCGTCGGTCTCCTGCCGGCGCAGAAGTCCGACGCGGCGCTGCCCGCGTGGTGGCAGGCGCGCGATCCGGCCAAGCCCGTCGTGCTGGTCACGCAGGGAACGCTGGCCAATGCGGATTTCGGTGAACTGATCGAGCCGACCCTCGCCGCCCTGGCCGACCGCGACGACCTTCTCGTCGTCGTCACGACCGGTGGCCGCCCGGTCGAAGCCTTGACGGCGCCGCTGCCCGGCAACGCGCGCGTGGCCTCGTTCCTGCCGTTCGACGCTCTCCTTCCGCAGGTCAGCCTCCTCGTCACCAACGGCGGCTATGGCAGCGTCTCGCAGGCCCTGGCGGTGGGCGTCCCCATCGTCGCCGCGGGGCTCACCGAGGACAAGGCCGAGGTCGGTGCGCGCATCGCCTGGGCCGGAGCCGGTCTTAACCTGGCGACGAACGCCCCGACGTCCGACGCCCTTCGCGCGGCGATCGACACGGTTCTCGGGAGCCCCCGCTTCCGGAGCCGTGCCGCGGCCCTGGCGCGCGACTTCCAGGCGCTGGATTCGGGCCGGGCGATCCTCGGTGCCATCGACCAGGCCGCCGGGGCGCACGCCGTCGTCGAGGAGGCCGTCGCATGAGCGCGCTCACGCTCCCCGGCGGAGTCCGGCGTGGATGTCGGTCCGCACTGGATCGTCGCCCGGCGCCGCGCGACGCGCTGCGATTGGTCGGCTTCATGGCCACCCTGGTGCTGGTCGGCACCACCGGCCTGCCCTGGACGTCCGTCGCCCGCCTGATTCCGCAGGCGGACGATCACGTCGATCCCTTCATCGGCATCTGACGACCCGCGAGGCACGACCCATGACGCATGTCGCCGATCCGATCCCGGACCCGCCCGTCCCCTTGCGGGTCGTGGTCGACCTCAACCGCTGCCAGGGTTACGCCCAGTGCTGCTACGCGGCACCCGGTGCCTTCGCGGTGCGGGGCCACGAGATCCTGTTCTACGATCCCGCGCCGCCGCGTGCGCGTCGGGGCGAGATCGAGCGGGCCGTCCAGGCCTGTCCGGTCCGTGCCATCAGCCTGCAGGTCGAGCCCGGAGACGCATCGTGACGGCCGGGGACACGGCCGGCATCGTCGTCGTCGGCGCTTCGCTGGCCGGCCTCCGGGGCGCGGAGGCCTTGCGCCGCAACGGCTATGCCGGGCGTCTCACGATCGTAGGCGACGAACCGCATCGGCCCTATGACCGGCCGCCCCTGTCGAAGCACGTCCTGTCCGGCGAACTGGCACCGGACGCGACCGGGCTGCCGGAACTCGTCGCCCTCGACGCGCACTGGCGCCTGGGCCACGCGGCGACCGCCCTCGACCGGGAGGCGCGCGCGATCACCCTCGCGGACGGGACGCGGCTCGCCTACGAGCGCCTGCTCATCGCCACCGGGGCGCAGGCGCGGCCCTGGCCGGCGGCTTCCGGGGGGCGCCTGCAGAACGTCTTCACCCTGCGCAGCCGGGACGATGCCGCCCGCCTGCGCACCGCACTGGCCGGTGCCCCGCGGCGCGTCCTCATCGTCGGCGCCGGCCTGATCGGCTGCGAGGCGGCGTCCTGCTGCCGCGATCTCGGACTGCCGGTCACCCTGGTCGATCCCAACCCGACGCCGCTCGCCCGTTCCCTCGGCACCTGGGTCGGCGGCGTGCTCGTGGATTGCCTGAGGGATGCCGGCGTCACCTTCCAGGCCGGCGCACAGGTGCTTCGCTTCGAGGGCGACGCGTCGGGCCGGGTCGTCCGCGCGCAGCTCGCGGACGGGCGCGCCGTCGAGGCCGACCTCGTGATCGTGGCCCTCGGTGCGACGCGTGCCACGGACTGGCTGGCGGATGCGGGCCTGATGGCGGATTCGCGCGGCGTGACCTGCGACGGCGCCTGTCGCGTCCTGCGCGCCGACGGCACGCCCTGCCCCGACATCTACGCCGCCGGGGATGTCGCGCGCTGGCCGAACGCGCTCTGCGGCGACCGCCTGATGTCGGTGGAGCATTGGGGCAACGCCGTCGCCCAATCCGCACAGGCCGCGCGCAACATGCTGGCGGCGGCGGAGGACCAGCAGACCTATCGGCATCTGCCGGCCTTCTGGTCGAGCCAGTTCGGGATCAACATCAAGGCGGTGGGCGCGAACGCCGGCGCCGACGCGGTCGCGATCGTGCAGGGCACGCGCGCCTCGCGGCGCTTCCTGGCCGTCTACGGACGCGCCGGGCGCAGCGTCGGTGCCGTGTCGTTCGACCAGGCACGCTGGCTCCCCGCCTACGCCGAGGCGGTCGCGGAGGGCCGGGCGTTTCCGCCGATCGAGGAGGCGACCGACCAGGGGACGTTCCTCGCCCATGCGCCGGGCTTTCCGCCCGCGCGTGCCACCTTCCACCCGATCGGGGTTCGCCATGGCTGAGGATACCTTGTTCCAGGCGGTGCTCGACCCGGCCAACCGGGCCGATCCCTATCCGCTCTACGCGCGCCTTCGCGAAAGCCCGGTGTCGATCCAGCGCGACGGCAGCGCCGTGGTGAGCACGCATGAGGCGATCCGGAGCCTGATCTTCGATCCCCGCCTCAGCTCGGAGGACCTGCCGCCGTCCCACCGCCCCCGCACCGGCAACCCTCTCAAGGATTGGCTCCTCAACCCCCTCAAGGACCGGATCGCCACCGCGCACCGCCCGCTGATCTTCCGCGATCCGCCCGATCACGACACCCTCCGCCATGCCGTGATGCGCGAATTCTCGGTGGCGCGGGTGCGGGCGCTGCGGCAGCGCGTCGTACGGGACGTGGATGCCCTCATCGACGCCTGCCGGGGGCGGGACGAGGTCTGCCTCGTGGAGGACCTGTCCTACCCGCTCCCGGTCTCGGTGATCTGCGACATGCTCGGCGTGCCGGAGGCGGACGAGCCGCAGTTCCAAGCGTGGGCGACGCAGCTCGCCACCGCTCTGGAGCCCGATGCCCGGCACGACGAGGCCAGCCGGCACCGGACGGTCGCGGCCTTCGACGCGATCTCCGGCTACATGCGGGCCCTGATCCGCGAGAAGCGGCGGCGCCCCACGGCCGACCTGCTCAGCGCCCTCGCGGCGCCGAGCCCCTCCGGCAAGCCGGCGATGGGTGATTTCGACCTGATCTCGACGGCGATCCTGTTGCTGGTGGCGGGGCACGAGACCACGGTGAACCTGATCACCAACGGCATGTTGACCCTGCTGCGCCATCCCCGGGAGCTGGAGCGCCTGCGCGCCGATCCCGAGCGGGCGCCGCGCGTGATCGAGGAGCTGCTCCGCTACGAGCCGCCCGTGCATTTCCGGACCCGGAAGGCCCTCGGGGCCATCGAGATCGCGGGGCGCACCATCCCCAAGGGGGCGCCGGTCATCCTGCTCTTCGCCGCCGCCAACCGTGACCCGGCCCGCTTCCGGGAGCCGGACCGCTTCGATCCGGACCGCGAGGACAACCAGCATTTCGGCTTCGGCGGCGGGCTGCACTACTGCATGGGCGCCCCGCTCGCACGGATCGAGGCCGAGATCGCCCTGGTGGCCCTCAGCCGCCGTCTGGTCGCGCCCCGTCTGATGGCGGATCCCCCGCCCTACCGGCCGGGGGCGTCCCTGCGCGGTCCCGAGAGGCTCGGCATCCGGATTTCGGGCCTCGCGCCGGGGTGAGCCTGATGCCGGCAACTCGCAAAACACCTTCCGGCGCATGGTTCGGCCGCCCCGCGGCCGAGGCCGATGCCCAGACCTCGGCCTCGGCCGTCGCCGGCGAGCCCGGGCGACCGGATCGCCGCCATGGCCTCAGAATGGCAAGCAATCGTCCTGTCGCGCCCTCGTGCAACGGAGGGACGGTGCCGATTCGACAGTCTTCGTCGCCGTGACAGCCCGCCGAACGCTGATCGTCACCATGCCATCTCGGTATTGTACGGTCCTGCCATCGAGGCGTTACCGTCGAACGGAGCGAAGGGGTCCGGCGACGGTCCGGTGCGTGATCGGCTTGCCCCTTCGAGGTCACGACGTTTCCGAAGGATGTGAGACATGATCCGCTTGGCGATCGCGACGGGTTTCTCCTGTGTCGCAGCGTGGGCGTCCCCGGCTTTGGCGCAAACCGACGGGTCCATCGAGGCCTACGGCACGCGCTTCGCGCTGTCGCCGTTCGAGACGATGGAGGCCTCCGTCGCCGTCGCATCCGACAGAAACGGCCGCAAGTTCAACGTCGTCAGGGCACCGAACGGACGGATGATGGTCCTGCTCCCGGTGGACAGGGTGAAGGATGTCTCGCCTTATGCCGATGACTCGGAGATGATGTTCGGCGGCACCAAGGGGTCGACCCGCTAGTCGGAACGGCTCCGGACCCGTGCCGTCGTTCGGCAGAGGGAGGCGGCGACCGGAGCCGCCCGGGGGTGGCGGGCGATGCGCCAGGACGAGGGTGGTCAGGACGAGCGTGGTCACGACACAGGAGCGGGCGAGCCGGCGTTTTCCTACGCCTCCCTGCCCTGCCTCGGACATTTCGCCGACGTTCTCGACGAGAGCCGCTACGCACGCGTGCCGGACGACTGGGCGGTCGGTCTCTGCGACGTAATCGATTCGACGGGCGCCATCGCGCAGGGGCGCTATCGGGCGGTGAATTTCGCCGGTGCGGCCGTGATCGCAGCGGTCCGCAACGCACTCAAGGGCGTCTCGTTCGGCTACGCCTTCGGAGGCGACGGCGCGAGCGTGCTCGTGGCCCCGGCCGACCGTGCGGCGGTGGCCGGCGTGCTCGCCGCGACCGCCGGCTGGGTCCGCGCCGAACTCGCGCTCGACCTGCGCACGGCCCTGATCCCCGTCGGTGCCCTGCGCGCCGCCGGGGCCGATCTGCGGGTCGCCCGCTACGCGGCGTCCGCGCATGCCGATTACGCGATGTTCATGGGCGGCGGCCTGACCCTCGCCGACACGCTGATGAAGCGCGGCGCCTATGCCCTGACGCCGACGGTGGACGGACCGCGGCCGGACCTCACCGGGCTGGCCTGCCGCTTCGAACCCCTGGCGGCGAAGGATGGCGTCGTCCTCTCGCTCATCGTCGTTCCGAGACCGGGGGCGGACCGCCGCGACCTGCGGAACGCCCTCGAGGCGGTCTTGTCGGTGGTGGAGGCGAGCCCCGCCGCGGGACGGCCGCTGCCGCCCCAGGGACCGAACATGCGCGCGCCCTGGTCCGGCCTCGCGGCGGAGGTCGCGGCCGCGGGGCCCCTGGCCGGCTCGCGGATGCTCCGCCGCATCGCCGTGTTCGGACGGGCCTGCCTCGCCTATGCGGTGTTCCGGCTCGGCCTGCCCGTCGGCGGGTTTTCCCCGCGCACCTATCGGCGCCACCTCGCGGCGAATGCCGATTTCCGGAAGTTCGACGACGGTCTGCGCCTGACCGTCGCCTGCCCCCACGCGACCGCCGACGCGATCGAAGCACAGCTCGCCGCGGCCCGGACCGCGGGGCTCCTGCGCTTCGGCCTGACCCGTCAGGATTCGGCCGTGGTGACCTGCATCAGCCCCTCGGTGATGCGTGCCGGCCACGTCCATTTCGTCGACGGCGCCGATGGAGGCTACGCCAGGGCCGCCCAGCAGTTGAAGGCCGATCCGGCATGAGCGGGCACGGCGTAGGTTTCGGCGACATCCCGTTTCTCGCCGGGTTGGAGCCCGCACTCGCGGACGCCGTCGCGGCCCACATGGTGTCCCTCGCCGTTCCCGGCGGCGCGACGCTCTTCGCGGAGGGCGACGCCGGCGACGGGCTGTACACGCTGGTCTCGGGGTGCATCGGGATCTCGAAGCGCGATCCCCAGACCGGCCGCCCGAAGCGGATCGCCCGCCTCGCTCCGCCCGAGACCCTCGGCGAGATGGCCCTCCTCTCCGCGGCGCCACGCTCCGCCACGGCGACGGCCCTGCGCGACAGTCACGTTCTGTACCTGGCGCGCCCTGCCTTCGAGCGGATCATCGCGCAGCACCCGGCGACGCTCCTCTATTTCAGCCGCCTCGTCGCCGAGCGCCTCCGCGCCGTCTACGAGGGCAAGCCCCTGGACGACCGGCCCCGCAGCTTCGCGGTGCTGGCGGTGACGGACGGCCCTGACACCACCGGCTTCGGCCTTCGCCTCGCCGAAGCGCTCGATGCCGTCCTGCCCGGCCGGACCGGATGCCTCGCGGACTGGCCGGCCGGGGCGGACGAGGCCTGGTTCCATGCCTTCGAGGCCGCGCATGCCCGCACGATCTTCGTCGCCCACGAGATCGACTGCCCCTGGTGCCAGCTCTGCCTGCGTCACGCCGATCACGTTCTGCTGCTGGCCGATCCCGGTGCGCCGCCGCGCCCGGCGGCGCGCGCCTATGGGGGGCGCCTCCGCTCGGACTGGGTGGAAACGGATCTCGTCATCTGCCAGGGCGCGGATGCGCACCTGCCGAGGCCGCTCCATCCGGACACCGCCGCCCTTCCGGCCGTGCGTCCCGCCGCCCTGGCGATCCATGTCCGCCCGGGGCGCGCCCCCGATATGGCCCGCTTGGCCCGGCTCGTCAGCGGTTGCGCGCGCGGGCTGGTCCTGGGCGGGGGCGGAGCCCGTGGCCTGGCGCATCTGGGCGTTCTCGAGGTGCTCGCGGAGGCGGGCCTGGCGATCGACCTAGTCGGCGGCACCAGCATGGGGGCGATCATCGCCGCGAGCGTCGCCATGGGATGGGACGTGGCGGAAATCCGGGCGCGCACGATCGAGTCCTTCGTCGGTCGGAATCCGCTGAACGACTACACCCTGCCCTACCTCGCCCTGACCCGGGGCGCGAAGGTCGATGCCGGGCTCGCCGAACGCTTCGGGACCGCGACGATCGAGAACCTGTGGCTGCCGTTCTTCTGCGTCTCGTCGAACCTGACGACGGGCAGCGCCATGATCCACCGCGCGGGCCGCGTCGCGGAGGCCCTGCGCGCCAGCATCGCGATCCCGGGGCTTCTGCCGCCGGTCTGCACGCCCGAGGGCGTCCTCGTCGACGGCGGAATGATGAACAACCTCCCCGCCGACGTGATGGCCCGGCTGAAGCGCGGCCGGGTCCTGGCGGTGGATGTCGGGAGCGACCTCGCCTTCCAGGCCATGCCGACGCGGTCCTGGCGCGGCCGCACCCTGCGGCGCTGGCTCGGCGCACCCGATGCGATGCCGGCGATCGCCCCCCTGCTCCTCCGGGCCGCCACCGTCTCCAGCGACGCCCAGAGTATGATGGCGGTCAGCCAGGCGAGCGTGGTGCTGAAGCCGGCCCTCGCCGGCATCGATCTCCGCGCCTGGTCCAGTTTCGAAGAGATCGCCGTCCTCGGGGCCGACTGCGCCCGCGACGCCCTGGCGTCCGGCGGCCTCGCCGCCTGGGCCGATCCGGGCGATTGACCGCGTCGCCGGAAGGCCGCCGCAGCCCGGAGCCGTCATGGCTCGGGCGGGGATTCGCCGTCCGGCGGCGCCCGCAGCAACACCACGCCACCCGCTATGCGACGGGGCGGCCCAGCCGATCCCGGAAAACGCCGCCCTCGAGCGTCCAGGTTGGCGACGTGGAGGGCGTTACCCCGTCGAAGCCCGCAGCTTGAGCCTCGGTGCCGCGGCGCCCGAGCCTGCTTCGCTGCGCGTGGCGCTCCGAGGCGACCGTCTGACCGCCGCCCGACCCAGGCGGTCCGGGCGGCGCGAGCCCTGCTGCATTGCGGCGTGGCAGCCAGTCGCTGCACTGCTTGAAAGCATCCCTGCCAAGATCATGAGCACGATCATCTGGTTTCTGGCTCGTGACGCTACGTAACACCAAGCATTTCGATCGATTATTCGAGTAGTTTAGAACGGCTTCAGTTTTTAGGTGCTCTAAGTGTGTCTTTCACATCACGATTTCGACTTGCCTTATAGCTCGTGAGCGGCAATGAAATCGCTGCTGCGCCGCTCGGGGCGCCTATCAGCGTGCCCTATGCCTCATCGCACCTCGTTCCTCGCTCTGCTCCTCGCCACGAC
Source organism: Methylobacterium endophyticum (assembly GCF_050591105.1). NCBI lineage: Bacteria > Pseudomonadati > Pseudomonadota > Alphaproteobacteria > Hyphomicrobiales > Methylobacteriaceae > Methylobacterium > Methylobacterium endophyticum. Next base: position 7,082 of record NZ_JBNHES010000029.1, on the reverse strand, counting down.
AGCCCTCACCGGGCCTGCGGCGGCACAGCAGGCGAGCGTGCAGCTCGACCAACTCTCCGTCGAGGGCGCGGTTCCTGGCCCCCGGATCGGGAGCGGGGCCAATCTCAGCGGGGGTGACGGCGGGACGGCGGCGACCAGCGGCGGCGGCGGCGGCCCGTCCGGAGTCGCCGGCTACACCGCCCGGATCAGCCCCACCGCGACCAAGACCAACACGCCGCTGCTCGAGACCCCGCAATCGGTCACGGTGCTCACCCGCGAGGCGCTCAACGATCGCAACGTGCAGACGCTCAACGAGGCCATCGGTTACGTGGCCGGCGTATCGTCGAACGTCTTCGGCTTCGACCCGCGCTTCGACTCGTTCTACGTGCGCGGCTTCAGCCTGACCTATGACGGCATCTTCCGGGACGGCCTGCGCCAGGTCGCGGCCGGCCTGACGGTGCCGCGCATCGAGCCCTACGGCATCGAGGCGGCCACGATCCTGCGCGGGCCGGCCTCCGGCCTCTACGGCCTCGGCTCGCCCGGCGGCATCCTCGACGTCACCACGAAGCGGCCGGTCTTCACCCCCTTCGGCGAGGTGCAGCTGCAGGTCGGCAACTTCGACCGCTACCAGGGCAATTTCGACATCGGCGGCCCGGTCGAGGGCACGGGCGGCACCCTCGCGTACCGCCTCACCGGAATCCAGCGCCAATCGGACACCTTCATTCCCGGGGGCTCGGACGACCGGAGCTACATCGCGCCGTCCTTCACCTGGAAGCCGTCCGCCGACACCACCTTCACCTTCCTGAGCGAGTATCAGGAGACCAAGCTTCCGGGCAGCACGACGTTCTTCAACCAGAACCTGCGCCCGACGCGGATCTACTCGGGCGATCCGGCCTTCAACGACTTCCGGCAGCAGCAGGGGCGCGTCGGCTACGCGTTCGAGCACCGCTTCGACGCGGATCTGGTCTTCCGGCAGAACTTCCGCTTCTACGACATCAGCAACGACTATCGCTACGCGTCGATCGGCGCCCTCAGCCCCGACGGCACGAGCGCCAGCCGGTCGACCGGATACTCGCGGCAGTTCCTCAGCCAGATCACCCTCGACAACCAGATCGAGGCGCACGTCACCACCGGGCCGGTCGCGCACACGCTGGTGGCGGGGCTCGACTACGCGCATTCCGACTTCAACTATCGCTTCGGCTTCGGTGCGGCCCCCGATCTCAACCTCGTCACGCGCAATTACGGCCAGCAGCCGATCCTCGCGCCGCTGCTGGGTCCGCGCACCGCGCAGAGCCAGGATCAGGTCGGCCTGTACCTGCAGGAGCAGGCCCGGTTCGACCGCTTCGTGCTGACCCTGACCGGGCGCTACGACTGGGTGTCCCAGACCACGACCGCGGCCCCCGCTGCCGCGACCCAGCAGAACGACCAGGCCTTCACGGGCCGCGTCGGCCTCAACTATCTCCTGGCCCCCGGGCTCGTCCCCTATGCCAGCTACGCCACCACCTTCGCGCCGCAGCCGGGCGTGGATGCCGCCGGACGCGCCTTCCGGCCGGCGACGGGGGACCAGATCGAGGCCGGCGTCAAATACCTGATCCCCGGCACGAACATCCAGGCGGGGTTCGCCGGCTTCGACATCGTCCAGAGCAGCGTCCTGCGCACGGATCCGAACAACGTCGCCTTCCAGGTGGCGACCGGCGCCGTCGAGTCCCGCGGCTTCGAGATGGAGGCCATCGCCAATCTCGCGCCGGGCACCAACCTCACCCTGGCCTACACGCATCTCAACCTGCGCTATCTCAGTCAGACCTCGTTCGCGGGCCAGTCCCTCGACGGCAACGCCCTCTCGGGCATCCCGGGGGACACGTTCACCGGCTTCCTGAGCTACCTGTTCCCGTCGAGCTCGGCCCTGCGCGGACTGACGCTCGGTGGCGGCATCCGCTTCAACGCCAACAGCTTCGCCAACGACGAGAACACGGTCCGGAACCCGACGGTGACGCTGTTCGACGCGTTGATCGCCTACGATTTCGCCGCCATCGACCCGGCCTACAAGGGCTTCCGCGCTCAGGTGAACGCGAACAACATCTTCGACCGCGACTACTTCACCTGTCAGGCCGGCTTCTGCTATCGGGGCGCCCCCGCCACGGTCATCGGCAGCCTGATCTACCGGTGGTGATCGTGACGGGCGTCATGGCCGGGGACCGGCCGCCGGCGGATGACGGGCGCGGCCCGGGTGGACCGGGCCCGGTGAGCGCCCCCGTTTCACGGCGCGCCGCCGCGGGCCTCCTGGCGACCGCCTGGATGACGCTGGGTGGATATGCCGTCCGCGCCGCCGGTCCGGACGAGCCGGCACGGCTCGCCGGCGCGGTCAGCTTCGACCTGGGGGGCGACGCGGACCGTGCGCCCTGGCGGATCACCCTCTACATCCCGCCCGGGGCGGCGCCGGTGGACGGGTGGCCCGTCCTCTACCTCCTCGACGGCAACGCGGTGACGGGCACCGCCATCGACATCGAGCGGGTGCAGGCCCCGTACCCGGACGCCACGGGAATCGCGTCCCGCTTCGCCGTCGTGGGTATCGGCTACCCGGGCGACGAGGCCCATGACGCCGCGCGCCGCTCATGGGACTACACGCCGCCTCCCGGCCGGTCCTACCCGGGCCACAGGCCCGGGGGGGCGACGATGCGGACGGGGGGCGCCGACGCCTTCCTTCACTTCGTCACGACGACGCTCCGGTCCGCGGTCGCGCAGCGATGCCGGGTCGATCCAGCGCGGCAGGCGCTGTTCGGACATTCCTTCGGCGGCCTGTTCGTCCTCTACGCCCTCGCGCATCGGCCGGACGCCTTCTCCCACTGGATCGCCGCGAGTCCGTCCATCCACTGGGAGGATCGGGTCGTCCTGAAGAGCCTCGCGCGTCTCGAACAGGGACCGCCCGTCCGCGCGCGCGTGCACCTCTCCGCCGGGGTCTACGAGGAGGCCTTGGCACCTTTCCAGGACCGCGCTCCCGACCGCGCGGCCCGCCTGGAGCGCCTCACCTCCGCACAGATGATCGCGCTGGCACGCGCGATGGCGGAGCGGCTCGGCCGGATCCCCGGCGTGACGAGCGAGTTCCGGCTGATTCCCCGGCGGACGCACATGACCGTTCTGCCGGACGCGGTGAACGACGCCGTCGCATTCTTCCTGCAGCGGGGGACGTAGTCCGACGCCGTGGCGGAACGCCGAAGCGGAGAAGGGCCACCGCTTCGGGTCGGGAGAGACCCGGATCGTCCCGCCGCCGCCGCTCTCCGGCGGCCTGCGGCGTGACGCCGAAGGGCCCGTCCGCCTCCGCCTGCTGTCGGCCGGCCCGGGGCCCGGCCTCAGTCCGCGATCTTGTAGCGGGCGCAGAGCTTGTTGCCGTCCGGGTCGCGCAGGTAGGCGAGATAGATCCGGCCCATCGGCGTCTGACGCTCGCCCGGCGGGTTCTCGACGGATGTCCCCCCGTGGGCGACGCCCGCCGCGTGCCAGGCCTCGGCTTCGTCCGGGCCCTCCATCGCGAACCCGATCGTGCCCCCGTTGGCGGCGGTCGCGGGGTCTCCGTCGATCGGCTTGGTGACGACGAAGCGGCTGCCGCGGTGGGCGTAGACCAGGCGTCCCAGGGCGTCCGTCCGGCCGGGTTCACCGCCCATCGCGCCGAACAGCGCGTCGTAGAACGTCTTCGACCTGGCGAGGTCGTTGCTGCCGACCACCATATGGCTGAACATGGAATTTCCTTCCTCGATCGCGCGTCCGCTGAGCTACCGCGTCCGGGGCACCGGGGGCAACCGCGGGCCATGCCGCTTCCGCGCAGGGCCGCCGGCGTGCGGCGGAGTCGCCTCCCCGGGGCGAAGGCGTCCGTCCTTCCCTGGCCTGCGGCATGGGCGGGCTCCGGGAAGCCCAGGTTCGAGACATGTCCAAGAACCGAAAAGGCCCCGGCGTTTCCGCCAAGGCCTGATGCTATGTCATCGAATTCGTTGGTAGCGAGGGAGGGATTTGAACCCCCGACACAAGGATTATGATTCCTGTGATCAAGGCCCTGCCGCCCCAGTTTCAGTCCGTCGGATGCGCCGGGAATAGCCGTTTCCCCTCTGAGACCTGTTAACGATGGACGCCATTCGGCCTTGCACACTCGGAGCCGCCCCGCCCAGGGTCGCCGCCCCAGTTCCGCCCCGGTTCATGGAGCGTTCCCGAGTGGCCGTCAAACTCACCCAGAAGAAGGTCGATGTCCTCGTCGCCGAGTGCGTGAAGGGGATGACCCCGCGCGACGTCGCCGACGACGGCTGCCTCGGCCTCATCCTCCGCCTCAAGCCGCGGGGCGCCTCGTGGACCTTCCGGATGGAGAGGGGCGGCGAGAGCCGGCGGATCAAGCTCGGGACGCCGGCGGCCCTCACCCTCATCCAGGCCCAGGCCATCGCGGCCGCCGCACGCCGGGACCTCGCGAACAAGGTCGCGGTGTTCGACGGGGACGAATGGCTGCACCGGCAGTTCGCCGAGCTCGGCCTCGTCGCCCCGCCGCCGCCGCCGGGCAAGCCGTCGAAGCCGGCCGCGCTGGTCGCCGAGATCGGCGCCGACTTCAAGGACGCGCCGTTCTGGACGTGGGAGCAGGCCCGCGAGGCCTACCTCGCCGAGGTTAAGAGGACCCGGCGCCACGACACCTGGGTCGACTACCGGACCGTGCTCAACATGAAGGAGCTCGCCCCGCTGGCGGAAGCCTGGAGGGTCTGCCGGATCACCCGGCAGCAGCTCTCCGTCATCGTCGCCGAGGTCCACGCGAGCGGCCGGGAGCGCCAAGCCGAGCACCTCGCCTCCGTCCTACGCCCCATGTGGGCGTACCTGTCGCGGGACTCCGTTCAGCACAGGAGCGGCGTGGCACAGAACATGGCGGGCCTGAAGGCGCCCGAGCGCTCGGCCGGCGTGAAGCCACGCGCCAACGGCAAGGTCCCGGGGACCTACATCGCCACCCCGCGAGAGGCGGGCTACCTGGTGGCCGTGTCCCGGGCGGGCGCCATCGAGCGGTCTATGGGCGTCGCGGCGGAACTGCTAGTCTCGACCGGGCAGCGCCGACGCCCGATTGCGACGGCCCTCGTCGAGGACTTCGTGCCCTGGGCGGAGAAGCCAGGCTGGGGCGTCTGGTCGATGGGGCCGATCCACCGCAAGACCGCCAGTCGGCGCCAGGACAAGCACCGGCACTGCGTGCCTCTACCGCCGGCGCTGTGGGAGCTTGTCCAGGGCCAGATGGAGCGGGCCCTCGCCGCCGGCAGCCCTTACCTGTTCCCCCAGATCCGCGCCAAGAAGGCCGGCGCCGCGGCGGACGGCCACCTCTCCCCGGCAGCCATCAACCATCGCATGCTGGACCTCGGGCTCCGCGCGAGCCCGCACGACCTGCGGCGCTGCCTGACGAACACGTGCCAGCGCAAGTTCCGTATCGCTCGGTCCGATGTGAAGATGGTCGTCGACCACGCCGAGGGCATTCGTTCGGACGATGTCCTGGAGGGGCACTACACCGAGGACGACCGCCTCGACCTGAAGGCCCCCCTGATGGAGCGGTGGTGCGCCTGGGTCGATGAGCAGGCCGCCGCAGTCGCCCTGCCGGACCTCTCGGCGCTGCGGGCCGAGATCGCAACCCGGCGTCGGGAGCGCGAGGCGGCCGGGAAGGCCAAGACGGCTGCCGCGAAGGAGGCGTCCGCCCAGGCCGAGGCCGCGGCGGGTGAGCCGGCCGCGGTCGGCGAGGCTGCCTGAGGTTCGCTTCACCCTTCCTCCACCGTGGCGGTGGATGGCGCCGCCGTCCCCGTTGACCGCACGAATCGTGAGCTGCGATCCTCCCTCCATCGACGCCACGAGGCTCCCATGAAACCGCGCATACGCCCCACCGCCGAGAGACCCATCCCCCCGGGGGCGTGACGCCGCGCGTGCAGCCCCCTTCGACAGGAGGCTGCCTTCATGAACCACCACCACAACCTAACGCCCCCCAAGGGCACCGTCTGGCTGACGGGTGACACGCACTTCGGACATGCGGGCTCCATCTCGCAGTCGAAGCGTCCCTTCGCCGACGTCGCGGAGATGGATGCCCTGCTGATCGAGGCATGGAACGCCGTCGTCCGCCCCGGGGACACGGTCATCCATGTCGGCGACTTCGAGTGGGGGCACACCCCGGCGGGGGCCGCGGAGATCTTCGGAGCCCTCCGGGGCCGCAAGCATCTCATCGTGGGAAACCACGACCGAGCGCGGGTGACGTCGCTTCCCTGGGAGAGCGTGCAGGAGCGCCTCACCGTGCACGTCGCGGGCCGCCGCATCGTGGCCGATCATTACCCCCTGCGGGCCTGGCCAGGGAGTTTCCGGGGCGTCCTCCACGTCCACGGGCATACGCACGGCAGCCTGCCTGGGACGTCGCAGTCGACCGACGTCGGCGTCGATGTCTGGGGGTACGCCCCGGCCCGGGCGGAGGACGTCTTCGCCCGGATGGAGGCGACACCCGAGCAGCCCGAGGAGCGACGCCGGGCGCAGGAGCGCGACGAGGAGGGCGACGATGCGTGAGACCGAGATCCCTCCGGACAGCGTCACCTGCACGCGGTGCGGCTGGGTCAGCTACGCCGTCAGCCGTGCGGAGGCCGAGCAGCGCATCGCCCGGCACAACGCCATGAGGCTGGAGCACCCCGACAACCTCCGATTCTGGCCGAACCCGACGTCGCTCGAACGATACCGGTGTCTCGGCTGCGGCGGGTGGGGGCCGTACCGGTCGGCGCGTACCGGGGACTGCCCGTCGGGGGCGACTATCAACCCCGTTCTCGTGGACCCCTAACGAGAAGGGCCCCCGGATCGCTCCGGGAGCCTTTCGTCTACCTGCTGGCCTCGATCTGGCGGGCGAGCTCCGATGCATCGGCAGCCCGCTCCCGGAGCAGCCGGGCCAGCATGGGCAGGACCCAGTCGGGCGCCTCCTTCGCGCCGGTCCCCCAGCGCCCGACGGTGCGGGGGTGTCAAAAAGCGTTGGAACGGGACCCCGGATCGGCGTGCAATGGGGACCCCTTCGCAAGCTCGGCACGGTGCGGCTGAGCTGATCCGAAGCCCAGCTTTGGCGTCGTAGGTTCTGGCCTCAGGCG
>NZ_JBNHES010000028.1:0-28089 GCF_050591105.1 Methylobacterium endophyticum | reverse complement strand
CAAGAAGATGAAGCACGCCGCGTGGAGCAAAGACTATCTCTTCAATCTCTTTACTCATGTGCGATAGCCCTGCCTTTGCGGGGGAGGGTGGGCCTCGCGTCAGCGAGGGTCGGGAGAGGGGAGCGCCCTTTCCGGCACCGTCGCTCCCCTCACCCGACCCGCTTCGCGGGCCCCCTCTCCCGCGGAGGAGAGAGGGGGCGATGCGAACGCTGCGACCGGAAACTGTTGAGCCGGCCCTCAGCCCTTCGCGTCGCCGACGAGCACGGGCTTCGGCGCGGCGCGCTCGGGGAAGAGGCGTTTCAGGTCTTCGAGCTTCGGGGCGTCGTTGGCGACGATGTAGGACGCGTTCGGGTGCAGGGCCATGTAGTCCTGGTGGTAGGCTTCCGCCGGGTAGAAGGCGGCGCCGGGCTCCACCGTCGTGGCGATGGGGCGCGCGTAGAGCTTCGCCGCGTCGAGCTGGGCGATATAGGCCTTCGCCACCTTCGCCTGGGCCCCGTCCGCCGGGAAGATCGCCGAGCGGTACTGCGTGCCGTCGTCCGGGCCCTGGCGGTTCACCTGGGTCGGGTCGGTGGCGACGGAGAAGAAGATCCGCAGGATCTCGTCGTAGCGGATCACCGCCGGATCGTAGGTGATGCGCACCGCCTCCGCGTGGCCGGTGTCGCCGCCGCCGACGCTGCGGTAGTTCGCCGTCTCCCTGGTGCCTCCGGCATAGCCCGAGACGGCGCGGGTGACGCCCCGGACATGCTGGAAGACGCCCTGCACGCCCCAGAAGCAGCCGCCGGCAATCGTCGCGGTCTTGAGCCCGCCGGATTCGGCGGAGGGCTGGGCCGCTTCCGGCAGGCGCCGGGCGGCCTCGTCGGCGCCCGCCGGCCGGCAGACGGCGAGGCCGAGCGCCGTGACGAAGGTGAGGAGGCGGAGGGAGCGTTGCGGTGTCATCGTGGTCTCCGGGGTCAGGCGGCGGTGAAGCGCAGGGCGACGCCGTTCATGCAGTAGCGCAGGCCCGTGGGCGCCGGGCCGTCGTCGAAGACATGCCCGAGATGGCCGCCGCATCGCCGGCAATGCACCTCGGTGCGCGCCATCCCGAAGGACGTATCGGACGCCTGGGCGACGGCGTTGTCCAGCGGCGCGTAGAAGCTCGGCCAGCCGGTGCCGCTGTCGAATTTCGTCTTGGAAGAGAACAGCGGCAGGTCGCAGCCGGCGCAGGCGAAGGTGCCGGCCCGCTTCTCGCGGTCGAGAGGACTGCTGCCGGCCCGCTCCGTGCCGTGTCCACGCAGCACGGCGTATTCCGGCGCGCTCAGGCGGCGGCGCCATTCCGCGTCGCTCAAGCTGACCGCGAACGCCTCGGCGGCGGCGCGGCGCGGGAGGAAGGGCAGGGCGGCGAGCAGCGAGGCTCCCGCAAGCAGGCTGTCGCGGCGGTTCATCGGCGGGCTCCTCCGGTCTCGTCCCGTCCGGTTATTCGCGGGCGCGCGGCGCGGGTTACACGCCCGGTTTGGCGGGCTCGTCCTCCTCCTCTAGGGTTGTCCGCGACAGCAACGGAGACGCCGCATGACCGCCGCCGCCCCGGACGCCGACCGCGACCTCGTCCTCACCCGCCTGATCGAGGCGCCTCCGGCGAAGCTCTTTCGGGCCTGGACGGAGCCGGAGCTGCTGGTGCGCTGGTTCGCGCCCTCGCCCTGGACGACGGCGCATGCGGAGATGGACGTGCGGCCCGGCGGATCGAGCCTCGTGGTGATGCGCTCGCCGGACGGACAGGAATTCCCCAATCGCGGCGTCTATCTGGAGGTGGTGGAGAACGCCCGGCTCGTCTTCACCGACGCCTATACGTCCGCCTGGGTGCCCTCGGCCAAGCCCTTCATGACCGGCATCCTCACCTTCGAGGCGGAGGGGGCGGCCACCCGCTACACCGCCCGCGTCCGCCACTGGAGCGCCGAGGACAAGGACACCCACGAGAAGATGGGCTTCCACCAGGGCTGGGGCCTGTGCACCGACCAGCTCGCGGCGCTCGTCGCGACGCTGTGAACGAGAAAAGCCGGCCCCGCGAAGGGCCGGCTCGTCTGATGTTGGTGCCTTCGGAGCGATTTCATCGTTCCGAAGGCGGGGAGAGCCGTGGAGAGACCCGGTCTCAGAAGATCCGCGAAAAGATCACGTAGAGCGTGCCCGAGAGCAGCATCGCGACGGGGAGGGTGAGCACCCAGGCCATGGCGAGGTTGCGCAGGGTCGAGAGCTGGAGACCCGAGCGGTTGGCCGCCATGGTCCCGGCGACGCCCGACGACAAGACGTGCGTGGTCGAGACCGGCAGGCCGTAGACGTCCGCCGCCGCGATGGTGCAGGCCGCGACGAGCTCGGCCGAGGCGCCCTGGGCGTAGGTGAGGTGCGTCTTGCCGATCTTCTCGCCGACCGTGATGACGATGCGCTTCCAGCCCACCATGGTGCCGAGGCCGAGCGCGATGGCGACGGCGACCTTGACCCAGGTCGGGATGAAGCGCGTCGCCTCGTCGAGGCTGCCCTTGTAGGACTTGAGCGTCGAGACTTCCGCCGCGGAGAGCTCGCTCTCCTTGTCCTTCATCAGGAAGCGGATGGCCTCCGAGGCGAGGTACATGTCGTTACGGGTGTTGCCGACGACGTCGGCCGGCACCTTGGCCAGGCTGCCGTAGCGGTCGACCTGATCGCGGATCTGGCCGATGAGCACGGACAGCGACGGGTAGGTGCCGCCCTCGAGCTTGTGGGCCGCGACGTAAGCCGTCACCGCCGGGCGGGGATCGCCGATGATGGAGTAGCCGGCGGCCTTGCCGGAGACGACCTCGGCGGCGGCGGTCGAGGTCTTCTGGAACTGCACGATGGAGCTGTCGGGCAGGGCGCGGTTGAGGGCGTAGGCCGTGGGCACGGTGCCGATCAGGATCAGCATGATGAGGCCCATGCCCTTCTGGCCGTCGTTGGAGCCGTGGGCGAAGGACACGCCGGTGCAGGTCGCGATGAGCAGGCCCCGGATCCAGAGCGGCGGCTCCTTGCCCTTGGGCTCCTCGTAGAGCGCCTTGTTGCGCACGGCGACCTTGAGGGCGAGCAGCAGCGCGGCGGCGGCGAAGAAGCCGACCATCGGCGAGAGCAGCAGCGACCAGCCGATCTCGGTGGCCTTGGTCCAGTCGACGCCGGAGGTGCCGGAGCGGCCGTGGAGCAGCGCGTTGGCGACGCCGACGCCGATGATCGAGCCGATCAGGGTGTGGGAGCTGGACGCCGGCAGGCCGAAGGCCCAGGTGCCGAGGTTCCAGATGATCGCCGCGATCAGCAGCGCGAACACCATCGCGAAGCCGGCGCCGGAGCCCACCTGGAGGATCAACTCCACCGGCAGCAGGCTGACGATGCCGAACGCCACGGCGCCGGAGGACAGCAGCACCCCGAGGAAGTTGAAGAAGCCCGACCACACCACGGCCACGTTGGCCGGCAGCGAGTGGGTGTAGATCACGGTGGCCACCGCGTTGGCGGTGTCGTGGAAGCCGTTCACGAACTCGAAGCCGAGCGCGATCACCAGGGCGACGAAGAGCAGGATGTAGGGCAGGTAGCTCGTCATCTTGGCGCCGGTGGCGTCCACGTCGGCGTAGATGCTGTACCCCACGTAGAGGAGCGCGGCGGTGACGGCGCCCATGAAGACGATCGCCATCGCGATCGAGCCGTTACCGTCGAGATTGGGCCGGCCGTGACGCTCGCCCGGCGCCTGTTGGAGCGCTCCCGGCTCCAGATGACCCACCGTTGACCCAGCCATATCGATCAGCCCCGCGCAGTTTTAAGGATTCGTTGATCCTCGCGGGGCGGACCCTGGGCCGGCGGCGGCGACGCTTTCGTGACAAGGCGGGATCAAACCCCGCCGGTGGACGTGTCGTCCCACGCTGTTTGCGCTTGTTTCAGACCGCCTCCTGTCGATCGGAGCGGGTTCGTTCGGGGCCTCCTCTCTCCGCACGCGCGGGGAGAGGAGGAGCAACCGCAGCCGAACAGGTCAACCGAAGAGGGTGTCAGTAGGTCTCGGCGAGATAGGCGGCGATGGCCTTGCCGTCCGCCTCGTCGATGGGCGCGCCGTAGACCTTGATCATCTTTGTGACCTCGGCCTCCCAGAACGCCTTGCCCTTCTTCGGCGGCTGCATGGCGATGTAGTCGGCGGAGTGGCAGGCGAGGCAGGCGCCCTGCGCCGCCGCCAACCCGGCCTGCCCCTCGTGATTGTTGGCGGGCTTGAGCTGGGCGGTCTCCTCGGGGAGGACGTAGCTGCGCGGGGCGGCCGTCGCCCCGCCCGCCGCGAGGAGGGTGAGGCCGGCGGCGAGCGCCCGGAGCGGAATGCGGTTCGTCATTGCGTGCCTCCCTCAGGCCGCCGTCACGCGGACGGTCTCGACCACGTTGCGCATGTAGCCGGGCGGGTTCCACAGCGGGTCGAGGGGCTGCGACTGGCCGATCCGGTTGGTCGCCTTGACCTTGATGGCATGGGCGCCGGGGGCGAGCTTCACCGGCAGCGTCCACTGCCGGAAGGAGTAGCGCCCAAGGTCCTGGCCGAGCGCGGCGGAGGCCCAGGTCCGCCCGTCGTCCGTGGAGACGGCGACCTCGGTGATGCCGTAGCCGCCGTCGAAGGCAATGCCGCGCAAGGTGGTCTCGCCGGCCTTCACCGTCGCCTTGTCGGCCAGGCTGGTGACGAAGGAGCGGACGTTGAAGCGGGCGATCGGCACCGTCGAGCCCGGCGCCTTGCCCGGCTCGGTGCAGGCGCAGGCATTGGCCGGGATGCGGTAGGCCTTCTGCATCCAGAAGCTGTCGAAGGGCTTGTCGAGCACCGTGATCGTGTTGAGGTGCTTCACCCAGTAGGTGCCGTAATGGCCCGGCACCACGAGGCGCAGGGGGAAGCCGTTCAGCCAGGGCAGGTCCTCGCCGTTCATGGCCCAGGCCAGCATCACCTCGCCGTCGCGTGCGTGGTCGATGTCGAGGGCCTTGGCGAAGTCCGGTGTCTCGGGCAGCACCGGCCCGTCGAGCCCCTCGAACGAGACCTGCACCGCGCCCTTCTTCACGCCGGCCTTGTCGAGCACGGCCTTGAGCGGCACGCCGGTCCAGCGGGCGTTGCCCATGGCGCCGTTGCCGAGCTGTCCGCCGGCGACGCGGGGCTCGACGAAGCCGCGCGAGTTGCCCGAGCACTGGTTGACCGCCACCAGCTCCACGGAGGGCATCCCCTTCAGCTCGGCGAGCGACAGGGAGAGCAGGGTCTCGACGGTGCCCTTCACCGCCAGCCGGAACGTGTCCGGATCGATGGAGAGGGGCAGGTCGGCGAGGTGGTAGCGCACGAAGAAGGCGTCGTTGGCCGTGATGACGCCCTCGTCGAAGACGGCGAACGGCGTCTCGAGCTGCGGCGGCCGGCTCGTCGTCAGGAGCAGCGGGCGCTTGCCCGGATAGGCCGCCAGCCGGCGCTCGCCCGCGCCGAAGGGCAGGGTCACGCTGTCCGGTGCCGCCCACGCGCGCCGGCTGGCCAGTGGCCCGGCGGCGAGCAGGGCGGCGCCCGCGCCGCGCAGGATCTCGCGTCGATGCATCATTGCGTCCCTCCCGTTATCGGTCCGGCCTCTGCGGGCCGGCCGTCGTCGTCGATCGTTCAGCCGAGCCGGAGCAGGTGGATCAGCCCGAGGCTGATCGCGAGCAGCAGCAGCAGCGAGAGCGTCACCGCCGCGGTCACCCGCCCGCCGACCCGCCCGAGGATCCGCACGTCGACGCCGAGCCCCAGCGCCGCCATCGAGACCACGGTGAGCAGGCCCGCGACCTTGGTGATCGGGCCGATGGCGAGATCCGGCACGAGGCCGAGGGAGCGCAGCGCCGCGAGCACCAGGAATCCGAGGATGAACCACGGCACCAGCTTCGACAGGCCGAGGCGCTTGGCAGGCGCCGGGTTCGGGTCGTCCCCGCGCAGGCGCGGCGCCAGCAGCGAGAAGGCGACCACCACCGGGCCGAGCATCAGCACGCGCACCAGCTTCACCAGGGTGCCGATCTGCGTGGCGGCGAGCCCGGCCGGCACGGTGGCGGCCAGGACCTGCGGCACGGCGTAGACGGTGAGCCCGGCGAGGATGCCGTATTGGTTGGCCGAGAGGCCGAAGAGCGGGATCAGCAGCGGCAGGCCGAGCACCATGACCACGCCGAGGATCGCCGTGAAGGAGATCGAGGAGGCGATGTCGTCGCCGTCGGCGCCGATCACGGGGGCGACGGCGGCGATGGCCGAGTTGCCGCAGATGGAGTTGCCGCAGGCGATCAGGATCGAGATCCTGGTCGGCAGCCCGAGCCCGCGGCTGATGGCGAAGCTCGCGAAGATCGTCATCACCACCGTCGCGACGATGGCCCCCATCAGGAGCGGCCCCGAGGCGAGGATCGCCGCGAAGCTGATCGAGGCGCCGAGCAGCATCACCGCCACCTCGAGGAGCTGCTTGGCGCTGAAGGCGATCCCCGCCCGCCAGCGCTGGCTCGGCGCCCAGGCGGTGCGCAGCGCCATGCCGAGCAGGATCGCGATGACGAGCGCCTCGACGTAAGGGTGCCCGAAGGCACCCTCCTCGGCATGCTGGATGCCGAGGGAGACGAGCGTCACCGCGATGCAGAGCCCGATGCCGGGCAGGAGCCCGGCGAGCCGGGCTCCGAGGGCGTGGGTCCGTGCCGGACCCGTCACCGCTTTGCCGTCATCGACGATGCTCCCGCTTGTGCCCGTCACGCGGGCTGTGTCCGTTCGACCCGCGCCGTACCGGACCCGGTCGTCTCCGCCAATTCCCGGCCGCTCGCGCGCCCGATCCAGATCGCCGACGCCGCGCTGATCAGACCGGCCAGCGTGCAGTAGCCGCACACCAGCCAGGGCTTGTCGGCGCCGGAGTACTGGAGCAGGGCGGTGGCGATGATCGGGGTCAGGCCGCTCGCGAAGATTCCCGAGAACTGATACACGAACGAGATGCCCGTGTAGCGCACCCGCGCCGGGAAAAGCTCAGAGAACAGAGCCGCTTCCGGCCCGTAGACGGATGCATAGAGGATGCCGAAGGGCAGGATGATCGCCATGTAGATGGCGGTGGTGCTCTCGGGATGGGTCAGGAAGATCCAGAAGGCCGGGAAGGCCGACAGTCCCGTGATGACCGAGCCCCAGGCATAGACCCGCGTCCGTCCCAAGCGGTCGGAGAGCGCGCCAAAGAAGGGGATCGTCGCGCACATCACCAGCGCGGCGGCGCAGACGCCGAGCAGCGCCTCGGTGCGCGGGATCTTGAGCGTCTGCGTCAGATAGCCGATCGAGAATACGGCGAAGATGTTGAAGAACACGCCGTCGATCATGCGCGCGCCCATGCCGGCGAGCACGTTCTTCGGGTAGCCCTTGATCATCGAGACGAAGGGGATCGCAGCCTCGCGGTTCTGCTCCTTCACCTTCGAGAACTCGGGCGTCTCCATCACGTTGAGGCGGATATAGGCGCCCACCGCCACCAGGACGACGCTGAGCAGGAAGGCGAGCCGCCAGCCCCAGGACAGGAACTGCTCGTCGGTGAGCCCGTAGGACAGCGCCGCGACGACGCCGGACGCGAGGCAGAGGCCGAGCGCCAGCCCGATCTGCGGGATGCTCGCATAGAGGCCCCGCTTCTCCGGCGGCGCGTATTCGAAGGCCATGAGCACCGCGCCGCCCCATTCGCCGCCGAGGCCGATGCCCTGGATGACGCGCAGGAACAGCAGCAGGATCGGGGCCGCCACGCCGATCTGCGCGTAGGTCGGCACCATCCCGATCAGGAAGGTCGCCACGCCCATGAGCATCAGCGTGATGACGAGCATGCTCTTGCGGCCGACCTTGTCGCCGAAATGCCCGAACACCACGCCGCCGAGCGGCCGCGCCACGAAGCCCACCGCGAAGGTGGCGTAGGCGAGCAGCGTCGAGACCAGCGGATCGCTGACCGGAAAATAGAGCTTGTTCAGGACGATGCCCGCGACAACCCCGTAGAGGAAGAAGTCGTACCACTCGATCGTCGCGCCGATCAGCGCCGCCGATACCACTCGTCCCAGGCCGCCGGGCTTTGCCGCCCCGCTCCCGTTCAGTCCCGTTCCCGCCATGATGACCGCCTCCCTCAGTGGTCGTCCCGCCTCCCTGTCCGCCGGCGGCGGATGCGGAGGTCGTGATTGTGTGTGTTTCAGTGATGCGCTTCCGCCAGTGCCGGCCGACCCGGCGCCTGGCTCGAGACCTGGACGGGCTGGCCGTCCGTCCGCGCGCGGGCGTCGGCCAGGATCATGTCCGACGCCTTCTCGGCGATCATGACCACCGGCGCGCTGGTGTTGCCCGAGATCAGCGTCGGCATGATCGAGCAGTCGACGACGCGCAGGTTCGCGATGCCGTGGACCCGCAGCCGCGCGTCCGTCACCGCCATGTCGTCGTTGCCCATCTTGCAGGTGCCGGACGGGTGGAAGATCGTCGCCCCGGTCTCGCGGGCGAAGGACAGCAGCGCGTCGTCGCCCTGGATGTCGCGGCCGGGCCTGTGCTCCTCGGAGATCAGGCCGCTCAGCGCCTTGGTGGCGGCGAGCCTGCGGGCGAACTTGATGCCCTCGACCGTGCATTGCCGGTCGGTCTCCGTGGCGAGGTAGTTCGCGCGCATCACCGGCGCCTCGAACGGATCGGCGTTGCGCAAGGTGACGGTGCCGCGCGACTCCGGCCGGAGCTGGCAGACGGAGAAGGTGCAGCCGGACCACGCATGCGGCTTGGCGCCGGCCATGTCGGCGGAGAGCGTGGCGAAGTGGAACTGCACGTCCGGGGTTCCGGGCCCCGGCATCACCCGCGTGAACAAGCCGCCCTGGTTGATGCCGACCGCGAGCGGGCCGCTGCGCGTCAGCAGCCATTGCAGGCCGATCTTCGCCTTGCCGTGCAGGGTGGCGAGCTCGTCGTTGGTGGTGATCGGCTTGGCGACCTTGTACATCAGCCGGATCTGGAGATGGTCCTGGAGGTTCTCGCCGACGCCGGGCAGGTCGTGCCTGACCTCGATGCCTTGCGCCGCGAGCGCCCCGGCCGGCCCGATGCCCGACAGCAGCAGGAGCTGCGGGCTCTGGAGGGCCCCGGCCGCCAGGACGACCTCGCGGCGCGCGCGGACCTCGCGGATCTCGCCGCCCTGCCGGTAGCGCACGCCTACCGCGCGGCGCCCGTCGAGGATCAGCCCGGTGGCCTGGGCCTCGACCTCGATGCGCAGGTTCGGACGGCCACGCGCCGGATCGAGATAGGCCACCGCCGTGCTGCATCGCCAGCCCTTGCGGGTGAAGAGCTGGTAGTAGCCGACGCCCTCCTGGTCGCCGCCGTTGAAGTCGGCCGTGCGCGGCACGCCGAGTTCGCGGGCCCCGTCGATGATGCCTTCGATCAGCTCGTGCTTATGCTCGATGTCCGAGCACCAGAGCGGGCCGTCGCCGCCATGGGCCGGCCCGGCGCCCCGCGAGTTGTGCTCTGAGCGGATGAAGTAGGGCAGCACGTCGTCCCAGGACCAGCCGGCGTTTCCGAGCTCGGCCCAATGGTCGTAGTCCTCGGCCTGCCCGCGCACGAAGATCAGGCCGTTGATGGAGCTCGACCCGCCGAGGGTGCGCCCGCGCGGCCAGTAGATCTTGCGCCCGGCCATGGCCGGCTCGGCCTCGGTGTAGAAACCCCAGTTCAGGGTCTTGTGGAACATCGTCTTCCCGTAGCCGATGGGAAGATGGATCCAGGGCGAGCTGTCGCGCGGGCCCGCCTCGAGCAGCAGAACGGAATGGCGGCCATCGGCGGACAGCCGGTTGGCCAGCACGCAGCCGGCGGTGCCCCCGCCTACCACGACGTAATCGACTTCGGCGCGCTGCATCGCCGTCTCCCTAGAAGCTACCGGGTTTTCCCGGCTCGTCCGCCCGCTCAAGCTCATTTGTCTCGAAAAACGGTACGTTTCATTCGATTAAAGTGATATATGGTGCTTCTGTCAATGCGTCGCTTGCGAAATGGGAGACGTCGGCATGCGGATCGTCCATCACCCCGGCAGCATTCTGCACGATCCGGTTTCGTTCTTCCGGCGGGGCAGCCTGATCCCGCATCCCGAGCAGGCGGCCCGCTACCTGCTGCTGCGCGACGCCGTCCGGGAGGCCGGACATGATCTCGCCGAGGCGGGGGATGCCGGCCTCGCGCCGGTCCTCTCGGTCCACGATGCCGGCTACGTCGCCTTCCTGCGGGAGGCCTGGGAGCGCCGGGGCGAGCTCGGCGAGGTCGGCGAGGAGATCCTAACCGGCCATTTCGCCCGGCCCCAGATGCGGCGGCGGCCGACGGGGATGCTCGGCCTGCTCGGGCTCTACACGGCCGATACCTCGACCCCGATCCGGGCCGGCACCTGGGCCGCGGCCTACGGGACGGCGCAGGCGGCCATCGGCGCGGCCGAGGCGGCCCTGGCGGAGGGGCGCGCCTACGCCCTCTGCCGGCCGCCCGGCCACCACGCCTATGCGGATTCAGCCGGCGGCTTCTGCTACCTGAACAACTCCGCCATCGCCGCCGGGCATCTGCGGCGCGCGACCGGCGGACCCGTCGCGATCCTCGATATCGACGTTCATCACGGCAACGGGACGCAGGGCATCTTCTATGCCCGCCCGGACGTGCTCACCGTCTCGGTCCATGCCGATCCGGCGAACTACTTCCCGTTCTTTGCCGGCTATTCCGATGAGACGGGCAGCGGCGAAGGGGCGGGTTTCAACCGCAATCTCCTCGTGGCGCACGGGGCCGGCGACGGGCCCTGGCTCGCCGCGATCCGGGAGGGGCTGGATGCCGTCGCCGCGCATCGGCCGGCCGCCCTCGTGGTGGCGCTCGGTCTCGACGCCTCTCAGGACGATCCCATCGGCGCCCTCAAGGTGACGACGGCGGGCTTCTCGGCGGCGGCCGAGGCGATCGCGCGGGCCGGACTGCCCACCGCCATCGTCCAGGAGGGAGGCTATCTGTGCGAGGCGCTGCCGCGCAATCTTGTCGCCTTCCTGGCCGCTTTCGAGGCGGCCGTGGGGTGATCGGAGCCCCCGCCGGGGGTGAAAAGATCGGTCTTCTCCCGCGAGCATCGGAGAGAGAAGAAACCTCTCGTTCCGCGCTCGAAATAGCAATACGCGACTATTGCTTCGCAGGCGGCGTCCACGACATGTAATGCCTGTGTTGAGCAAGCGAATTCAGGTCATGCGCCAGCTTCAGTTCGATCCCTTCGGCGAGCCCGTCACGCAGGATCTGCGCGGCGCTGCTGCGCCTGCGAGCCGTACGGCCTCGCGCATCGCGCTGAAGGCCGGCGTCGGCGCGTTCTGGGCGCTCGTCGTGGTGATCGTCGCGGCGCGGGCCGCCTATTTCGATCCCGACTTCGCCGAGCATTTCGGCAGCGTCGCCGCGCTCGGCCATTACCTCCAGCAGCTTATCGCCGCCTGATTCCCGCCGGCCCCCGGATCGTCCGGGAGCCGGCGTTCGGCTGCGTCACGCGCGCAGCATCTCCGCGCCGTCGCCGATGACGGATCCGGTCCCGCCGAGGGCCTGCCCCAGCAGGTGCGGGATCTCGGAAGGCGTGTCGGCGACCGCGACTCCGGCCGCTTCCAGCGCCTTTCGTTTGCCGGCATAGCTTCCCACGTTTCCAGACACGATCGCGCCGGCATGGCCCATCTTCTTGCCGGGGGGCGAAGCGCGCCCGGCGATGAAGGACACCACCGGCTTGCTCATGCCGGCGGCGTATTCGGCCGCCTCCTCCTCCATCGCTCCGCCGATTTCTCCGACGAGCACCACCGCTCGCGTGCGCTCGTCCCGGTCGAGCGCCATCAGCGCGTCGCGCGTCGTGGTGCCGATCATCGGATCGCCGCCGATCCCGAGGAAGGCCGACTGGCCGATCCCGGCGCGGGTCAGGTTCAGGCAGATCAGCGTGCCGAGGCTGCCCGAGCGTGAGATCACGCCGACCTCGCCCGGCTGGAAGATGTTGCCGTTATGCCCCGGCATGATGCCGACGAAACCTTCGCCCGGCGTGACGATGCCGGCGGTGTTCGGCCCGATGATTCGGGTGCCGTGCCGCGCTGCGGCGTGGTGGATCGCCATCACGTCGCGGGCCGGGATGTGCTCGGTGAGGATGACGACGGTCTTCGTGCCGGCCTCGATGGCGTCCACCGCCGCGTCCTTGGCGGTGGAGGGCGGGATGAACATCACGGCGACATCGAAGGGCGTCTCGGCCATGGCCGCCTTGGCGGTGGCGTAGACCGGCACGCCGAGATGCGTCTCCCCGGCGCGCTTCGGATTGACGCCGGCGACGATTCTGGTGCCGGCGCCGATCATCTTCTCGGCCCAGAAGGTCCCCTGCTTGCCGGTGATGCCCTGGACGAGGACGCGGGCGGTCTGGCGATAGATGATCATCGGGCTGCGCCTCCCTCGGCGGCGTGAACGGCGGCTTGCACCGCGTCTTCCATCAGGTCGAAGGGCTCGATGCCGAGCCCGTCGCGCACGAGGCGCACGGCCTCGTCCTCGCCGGTGCCGTGGATCGAGAAGAACACCGGCACCTGTGGGTTCAGCCGCTTCCAGGCGGTGACGACGCCTTCCGCCATCACGTCGGTGCGGGCGAAGGCGCCGCAGAAGTTGACGACGAGGCTCTTCACGCCGGGATTCGAGAGCACGAGCCGCAGCGCCGTCTCGGACTTGGTGTAGGCCTCGCCGCCGATCTCGAGGAAGTTCGCCGGCCGCCCGCCGCAATGGCTGATGACGTCCATGGTGGTCATGGTGAGCCCGGCGCCGTTGGCGAGCACGCCGACATTGCCGTCGAGCTGGATGAACTTGAGCCCGTGGTCGAGCCCCTCCTGCTCCAGCTTCGTCATCGGCTCGGCGGCGGCGGCCATGGCGAGCTCCGGCTGCCGGAAGGCAGCCGAATCGTCGAGGGTCAGCTTGCAGTCGAGGGCGACCACGCGGCCGTCGGCGAGGAGCGCCAGCGGGTTGATCTCGATCAGTTCCGCATCGACCTCGCCGCTCAGCCGGTAGAGCGCCGCCAGAATCTCCGGCACCTGTGCTTCCGCGGCGCCGAGATCGAGCCCCGCCACGAGGGCGCGGGCGGCTTGCGTATCGAATCCGGCATCCGCGTCGACGAGGTGCCGCCGCAGCGCGTCGGGACGCGTGGCCGCCACCTCCTCGATATCCATGCCGCCCTCGGTGGAGAACAGCACCAGCGGCTTGCGGCTGCCGAAATCGGTGAGGATCGCCGCGTAGAACTCGCGCTCGATCCTGGCCTGCTCCTCCAGCAGCACCGTATGGACCCGGTGCCCGTCGATGCTCATGCCGAGGATGCGCTCGGCGACGGTCCTCGCCTCGTCTGCGGTGTTCGCCGGCTTGATGCCGCCTGCCTTGCCGCGCTTGCCGGTCGGCACCTGGGCTTTCACCATGCAGGGGCCGAGTTCGGCGAAGGCGGTCGCTGCCGCCTCGGGGCTGTCGCAGAGGATGCCGCGCGGCACCGGGATGCCGGCCGGCGCGAGGACCTTCGCCTTCGCGGCGTGCTCCAGGAAGTTCATCGTCCCGCCTCCTCGTGGCCGATCTTTTTCCAATGGGGCCCGAACAGCTCCTCCTCGCTCGGCTTGTCCTCCGGGATGGGGGTGACGAGGTGGGTGATGTTGAGCATGTGCCGGTAGCTCAGGTTCTCGGAGATCGAGTTCTTCTGCCAGGAGCCGCAGCCCATGCTGAGCGTGAAGCCGAGCCCCGAGTTGAAGCCGCCGCCATTGCCGAAGGTGTGGGCGAAGTTCACCAGCACGCGCACCACGTCGAGGTCCTCGGCGAGCTCGCGGGCGCGGTCCATGTCGGTGGTGTGGATGCCGCAGGAATGCCCTCGGCCCTGGTGGTCGAGGATCTCGCGCACACGCTCCTTGGCGGCGGCGAAGTCCTTGGCGCGGTAGACGGTGAGCACCAGCGCCAGCTTCTCGCCGGAGAAGGGATGCTCCTTGCCCACGCCGTCCTCCTCCACGAGGAAATACGCCTTGCCCTCGGCTTTCGGGGACAGCTCGAACGCCTTGGCGAGCACGTCGGCGTCGCGGGCGATGAGGTCGCGGTTGAGCTTGCCCTTGACCCAAAGCTTGTCCTGAACGCGCGCCTTCTCCTGCGGCGTGCAGAGATAGGCGCCGGCCCGCTCCAGCGCCGTGATGGCCTCGTCGTAGACCGCGTCCACGATGACCACGGAGTTCTCCGAGGAGCAGGAGGTCGCGTTGTCGAAGATCTTCGAGTCGCGGATCTTTTCCGCCGCCGCGTCGAGGTCGGCGGTCTCGTCGATCATCACCGGCACGTTGCCCGCGCCGACGCCGATGGCGGGCGTGCCGCTCGAATAGGCGCGGCGCACGTTGTCCTGCGAGCCCGTCACGACCACGAGGTCGCAAAGCTTCATCAGGGTCTCGGTGGAGTCCTTCGTCACCGGGTCCGGCAGGATCTGCACGAGGTCGGCGGGAAGCCCGATGCTCGTGAGTTCGTTGCGCATCAGCTCCACCACGCGGGCGGTGGTGCGGTAGCCGAGCGGGGAGGGCGCGACCACGATGGCGTTACGGCCCTTGAGCGCCATCATCGCCTTGTTGACCGGCGTCGCGCCGGGGTTGGTGGAGGGCGTCACGGCGCCGACCACGCCCATGGGCTTGGCGTATTTCACCAGCCCCTTCTCGCGGTCGTGCTCGATCACGCCGACCGAGCGGCCGCGCAGCAGGTCGCGGAGCGTCCCGAAGGTCTTGCGCTGCTTCTTGCGGATCTTGTCGGCGACGTTGCCGAGACCGGTATCGGCCACCGCGAGTTCCGCCAGTTCGCGAGCATGCTCCGGCTTGTAGAGCGACCAGGCCAGCGCCCGGACAGCGGCGTCGGCGCCCTCCTGATCGGCCTCGGCGAAGATCTTCTGGGCGGCGCGGGCGCGGGCCATCACGGCCTCGACGGGGGAGGGATCGTAGGTCGTGGCCGGACCGGGCCGGCCGAGCGGCTGGACGAGGGCGACGGACATCGCTTGCTCCTTGGGTGAGCGGAGGAGGAGGGTTCGGAAGCCGCGCCGGGGCGCGGGAGGAGGGGTCAGGCGCTCGGCCTGACCGCCATCGGCTGGGGGGCGGGGGCCGCCGGCTCGACATCGTCGAGGAACGGCTCGTCGGGGCGCATCCTGAGGGCCAGCACCGCGCCCAGCAGCAGCAGGCCGAGGGAGGCGATGAAGGGAAGGTCCCAGCGCCCGGTGGCGTCGATGATGGCGCCGAACACCACCGGCGAGATCATGCCGGCCAGCCCGAAGCCGAAGTTCATGAAGCCCGACGCCGTGCCCGAATGCTGGGGCGCGATGTCCATGGGCACCGCCCAGATCGGCGCGACGATCAGTTCGGCGAAGAAGAACGCGCCGGACAGGCAGAGCGCCACGGTGACGAGGTCCTTCACGAAGATCACCGGCAGCATGAAGGCGAAGGCGCCGAGGAAGCCCACCACGATGACGCTGACGCGGGCCTTCGAGACGCTGCCGGTCTTCCTCAGGATGCGGTCGCTGACGATGCCGCCCACCGTGTCTCCGACGACGCCGGCGAAGAAGACGCCCGAGGCGAAGATCGCCGATTTCTTGATGTCGAGGTTGTGCTCGTGGAGGAAGTAGGAGGGAATCCAGTTGAGGAACAGCCACAGGGTCCAGCCGTAGCAGAAGTCGGTCATGGTCACGGGCATCATTCGCTTGAGCAGGCGGCGCCACGGCACGGCCTTGCGCTCGGTGGCGATCTTCATGGGCGGCAGGACGGCGAGCTCGGCCTCGGTGATGTGCTTGTGGGAGCGCGGATCGTCGCGGAAGTAGAACCACCACAGGCCGACCCAGGCGAAGCTGATCAGGCCGACGATGATGAAGGAGTCGCGCCAGGACAGGGCCACCACGAGGAAGGCGATCAGCGGCGGCGTCAGCGCGTTGCCGAGCCGGGCGAAGGCGTGGGTGATGCCTTGAGCGAAGCCGCGCCGGTCCGCCGCCATCCAGTTCGCCAGCGCGCGGGTGGCGGTGGGGAAGGCCGAGCCCTCGCCGATGCCGAGGAGGAAGCGGGCCAGCACCAGGGACATGGCGCCCTCGACGAAGCCGATGGCGACGGTGGCCGCCGACCAGATCGCTCCGCAGATCAGCAGCGTCAGGCGCGGTCCGAGGCGGTCGCCGAGCCAGCCGCCGGCGATCTGGAAGAAGGCGTAAGGGTAGGCGAAGGCCGAGAAAGCGAGGCCGAGCTCTGTATTGGTGAGGCCGAGTTCCTTCTGCATCGCCGGAGCGGCGGTGCCGATATTCACCCGGTCTATGTAGGTGACGAGATACATCAGGCAGATGATCAGCAGGACGCGATCAGTCGCCTTGAAACGGGTGAGCCCGAACATGCTGCCCTCCTGCGGGAGGCGCCGTTGGACGATCCGAGGGCGTGCGAATGCGCCGCCTCGGGTTCGGTCCCGACGCCCGTTGAGCGTTCCTCGTGGGTCGCGCGCTCGGTGTCGGCGGGTCTTTTCGCCCGCCTGAATCGGCTCACCGAGAGCGTCCGAGGGGAAAGCTAGCCCTTGCGGCAGCGAGAGAAAAATTTATTGTTTTCATCCGGGTCATTCACGATATTGATCGATATGATTCCGGATCTCGAGATTTCCCTGCTCCGGACCTTCGTGGCCGTGAACGAGACCGGCAGTATAACGTCTGCCGGCCGGCTGGTGGGGCGGACGCAGCCGGCCGTCACCCACCAGATCCAGCGGCTCGAGAAGGCGCTCGGCAAGCCGCTCTTCCAGGAGGACCGGCGGCATCTGCATCTCACCCGCGAGGGCGAGATGCTGCTCGGCTACGCGCGCACCCTGCTCAGCCTCAACGACGAGATTCGCGACCGATTCCAGGCCCCCGACATCGCCGGCCATGTGAGGCTCGGGGTGCCGGATCTCTACGCGGCCTTCCTGCTGCCCGCCGTGCTCAGCGGCTTCGCGCGGGCCTATCCGCAGATCGAGATCGAGCTGCGCTGCTCGCGCAGCCTGCCGTTGCAGGCGGCCCTGGAGCGGGAGGAGATCGACATCGCCCTCATCACGCGCCAGCCTGATTTCGGCGGCACCATGGTGCGGGCCGAGCCGCTGGTCTGGGTCGCCGCCCGCGACCGGCCGGTGGAACCGGACGGGCCCGTGCCCCTCGCCCTGCTGCCGGTGGGCAGCCTCTACCGCCAGCATGCCCTCGACGCCCTCGGCCATGTCGGGCGCTCCTGGGCGATCACCGCCGTGAGCGACAGCATCGCGGGATTGCAGGCGGCGGTCTATGCGGGGCTCGCCGTCTCGGTCTTCCCGCTCTGCGCGCTGAGCCCGCATGTGCGGCGGCTCGGGCGCGGCGACGGGATGCCCGACCTGCCGGCCCTCGACATCGTGCTTCAGCGCAAGCCGAGCGGCGTCGGAGCTGCGGCCGAACACCTGGCGCAGTATATCGTGGCCGAGCTCGGAACCTCGCCGCAGTGACAATGCTGCCATGCAGCAAGTTTGGCATTTTGATTTTGCGTCGCACCATGCATCGCGGTATTCAGGATCATCACCTGGATGCAGCGTGCCCGATGAACGACCTGACCCGCCTTCGCGAGATCCTGCCCTTCGCCGCGGCTCTCTATCTCGCCACCAGCATCGCCCAGCTCCACGCCGTCCAGCCGGGCGATCTGCACCGGACCGGCCTGAGCGTCGCCACGGTTGCCTCGGGCCTGAAGTGGCACATGCTCCAGATCGCCGGAAACGAGCGCAACGAGGGCCTCGTCTTCTACCCCGGCAACTGATCCCGCTTCTCACGACGCAAGGCCGGAACCGCGCGGTGACGCGGTCCCGGCCGTTTTTGTGAGTCCGTCAGCCGCTCAGGCGTGCTGCTGGGGCCGCATGTCGGACTTCTCGATGCCGGCGACGCCGACCGGCTTCTTCATGGCGTCGCGCCGGAAGGGCTCTCCGAGCTCCTGGTTCAGGATCACCTCGACGAAGGTCGTGATGCCGCGCGACTGGTCCTCGGTCGCCGTGCGCAGCGCGGCGGTGAGCTCCTCCTGCGTATCGACGCGCACGCCCTTGAAGCCGCAGCCGTCCGCGATCTTGGCGTAGCTCAGCTTCGGGTCGAGCTCGGTGCCGACGAAGTTGTTGTCGTACCAGAGCACGGTGTTCCGCTTCTCGGCGCCCCACTGGTAGTTGCGGAAGATCACCATCGTGATCGCCGGCCATTCCTCCCGGCCGATGGAGGTCATCTCGTTCATGGAGATGCCGAAGGCGCCGTCGCCCGCGAAGCCGAAGACCGGAACGTCCGGGCAGCCGATCTTCGCCCCGATGATCGAGGGGAAGGCGTAGCCGCAGGGGCCGAACATGCCCGGCGCCAGGTACTTCCGGCTCTGCTCGAAGGTCGGGTAGGCGTTGCCGATGGCGCAGTTGTTGCCGATATCCGTCGAGACGATGGCGTCGCGCGGCAGGCCGGCCTGGATGGCGCGCCACGCCTGGCGCGGGGACATCCGCTCACGATCGCGCACGCGGGCCTCCTCGTTCCAGGTGGTGCCCGGATCGTCGTCCTCGTGGTCGATGGAGGAGAGCGCCTGGAGCCAGGCCGACTTGGTCTGGTGGATCAGCGCCGTGCGCTGCTCGCGCCCGGCGTCGCCCGCGTGGCTCGGAAGCTGCTCGAGGAGCTGGCGGGCGACCTGCTTGGCATCGCCGCAGATGCCGACGGTGATCTTCTTGGTGAGCCCGATGCGGTCGGGATTGATGTCGACCTGGATGATCTTCGCGTTCTTCGGCCAGTAGTCGATCCCGTATCCCGGAAGCGTCGAGAACGGGTTGAGGCGGGTGCCGAGCGCCAGCACCACGTCGGCCTGGGCGATCAGCTGCATGGCCGCCTTCGAGCCGTTATAGCCGAGAGGGCCGACCGCGAGCCGGTGGCCGCCGGGGAAGGAGTCGTTGTGCTGGTAGCCGCAGCAGACCGGCGCATCGAGGCGTTCGGCCAGGGCGACGGACTCGGCCACGGCATCGCCGACGACCACGCCCGCGCCGTTGAGAATCACCGGGAACTTGGCGCTCGCGAGCAGCTCGGCCGCGTCGGCGATGGCCATCCGGCCGCCGGCCGGACGCTCCAGCCGCACGATCTGCGGCAGCTCGATGTCGATGACGTGGGTCCAGAAATCGCGCGGGACGTTGATCTGGGCCGGGGCGCAGCCGCGCCACGCCTTCTCGATCACGCGGTTCAGCACCTCGGCGACGCGCGAGGGGTCGCGGACCTCCTCCTGATAGCAGACCATGTCCTCGAACAGCGCCATCTGCTCGACTTCCTGGAAGCCGCCCTGGCCGATGGTCTTGTTGGCGGCCTGCGGCGTCACCAGCACCATGGGGGTGTGGTTCCAGTAGGCGGTCTTCATCGCGGTGACGAACCCGGTGACGCCGGGGCCGTTCTGGGCGATGGCCATGGCCATCTTGCCGGTGGCGCGGGTGTAGCCGTCGCAGATCAGCCCGGCATTGGTCTCGTGCGCGCAATCCCAGAAGGTGATGCCGGCGCGCGGAAACAGGTCGGACACCGGCATCATGGCCGAGCCGATGATGCCGAACGCGTGTTCGATCCCATGCATCTGAAGGACTTTGATGAAGGCCTCTTCGGTGGTCATCCTCATGGCGCGATCTCTCTTGTCGGCACGATTGCGATGCGTGACGGCGATGGATGGTGGCCGTAGCCGCCCCCGGTCCGCATGCGGACCCTCGCCGTCCCTCCCTGACGCCGTGCCGTTCGGTGGCACCGCATGATCGGACCTTGGCGGCCCGCGCGCCGGAATGCAAGAAAAATCTCGTTTTACACCTTTATTCGTTCTGAAAATCGGAATATGAGGCTATCTGTCATGGAAGACGCCACCGACTCCTCTCCCGCTCTGAAAGCGTTCGGCCTCCTGGAGACCATCGCCGCGATGGACCATGCGCCGACGCTCGCCGAGCTGACGGAGACGGCGAACCTGCCGAAACCCACCCTGCACCGCTGGCTGGCGATGCTGGAGGGGGCGGATCTGGTGCGCCGGCTCCCGGACGGGCGGCGCTACGAGCTCGCCTCGCGCGCCACCGCGCTCGCCTTCGCGATCCTGTCCAACAATCCGGGCTCGACCCTGCGCCACCAGATCCTCCAGCGGGTCGCGCACGATCTCGGCGAATCGTGCAACCTCACGGTGCTCCAGGGCACGGAGGTGATGTATCTCGACCGCGTCGAGGCGGCGCTGCCGCTCCGCGTGGCCTTCCAGAAGGGCTCGCGGGTGCCGGCCCATTGCTCGGCCAGCGGCAAGATGTTCCTCGCGCATATGCCGCCGGCCAAGCGCCAGCGGCTGATCGGGACCCTGGTCTTCGAGCGCTACACCGAGAACACCCTCACCGACCCGGCCGCGTTCGAGGCCGAGCTCTCCCGGATCAAGCGCCTCGGCTACGCCCTCGACGACGAGGAGTTCCTCTCGGGCCTCTTTTGCGTCGCGGTGCCGATCTTCGACAAG
Organism: Methylobacterium endophyticum; assembly: GCF_050591105.1. NCBI lineage: Bacteria > Pseudomonadati > Pseudomonadota > Alphaproteobacteria > Hyphomicrobiales > Methylobacteriaceae > Methylobacterium > Methylobacterium endophyticum. The sequence goes on along the minus strand of NZ_JBNHES010000028.1, from coordinate 7,659 downwards.
GCCGGCAAGGATTGCATCGCCGCGATCGCCCTCCAGGCGCCGGTGGTGCGCCTGTCGCGCGACAACGCCGCCGAGCGGCTGCCCGCCCTCCGTACCGCCGCCGACGCCCTGTCGGCCACCTTGTCATGATACCGGCAGGAGCCGACCGATGTCGTTGATGCCCGCGACCGTTTCTTCCATGGGCTTCGCCCGGCCCGTCTTCGCCCATCCGAGGCTCGACGCGCTCTCCGAGCGGGCGCGCGCCTGCGGGAAGCTGCGCGTCGGCGTGGTCTATCCGTGCGAGGAGGGCGCCCTCGGCGCCGCGCTGGAGGCGAGCGAGCAGGGCTTCATCGATCCCGTGCTGATCGGCCCCTCGGCGCAGATCCGGGCGATCGCGGCCGCGTCGGGCAGGGATCTCGCCGGCATCGTGATCGTGGAGGCGGCCGATGCCCGCTCGGCCGCCCGCAGCGCCGTGGCGCTGGCGGCGGCGGGGGAGGTCGGCGCCCTGATGAAGGGGTCGCTCCACACCGACGAGATGCTCGGCGCCGTGGTCGGCCGCGAGAGCCCGCTGCGCACCGGGCGGCGCGCCAGCCACGTCTTCTGGTTCGACTGCCCGAACTACCACAAGCCGCTGATGCTCACCGACGCGGTGGTGAACATCGCTCCCGGCCTGATGGAGAAGGCCGATATCGTGCGCAACGCCATCGACCTCGCCCACGGGCTCGATATCGGCAATCCCAAGGTGGCGATCCTCGCCGCCGTCGAGACGGTGAACCCCGCGCTGCCCTCGACCATCGATGCCGCCGCGCTCTGCAAGATGGCCGACCGCGGCCAGATCACCGGCGCGACCCTCGACGGGCCCCTCGGCTTCGACAACGCGGTCTCCCTCGATTCGGCGAGCACCAAGGGCATCGTCTCGCTCGTCGCGGGCGAGCCGGACATCCTCGTCGTGCCGAATCTCGATGCCGGCAACAGCCTCTACAAGTCGCTGGTCTATCTCGGCGGCGCGGCCTGCGCCGGCCTCGTGCTTGGCGCGCGCATCCCGATCATCCTGACGAGCCGGGCCGATTCCCGGCAGGCCCGCATCGCCTCCTGCGCGCTCGCCGCGCTGACGGCGCGGCAATTCGGCGCCTGAGGGGCGCCGCGCTTTCCATCCCGTCGCGAGTCTGTGGCCGGCGAGACGGGATCGTCCGGCGCATGAAGTTTCCGCTTCCGAAACGAGAAGAGGCCGGGCGTTCTCGCCCGGCCTCTTTCCGTTCGGCGGATGCCGCCTGCCTTACGGCGTGTAGACGACGTGGATGGTGTCGGCGTTGTGGACCTGGGCCTCGCCGGCCTGGGCGATGGACACCGCGATGTCGGCGCGGGAGGCCGTGCCCGAGTCGATCTGCGAGGCATAGACCGCCAGCTCGCTGTTCGAGCCGGTGCGGCCGAGCAGGTTCTGGTAGAGCAGGCCGACGAAGTCGGTGCTCGACAGGCTGGAATGCGAGGCCGTGAACTCGGGGCTCGAGAGCAGGCTGGTGGCGATGCTCGACAGGCTGGTGCCGCTGTCGTTCATGTTCCACCAGAAGTGCAGGCCGGCCGAATCCGCGTCGCGGCCGAGGATGCCGTCGTAGAGGCGGGCGATGGTCGCCTGGTCCGCGGTGTTGGCGTTGATGATCAGGCCGCCATCGCTGAACCGGATGTACTCGGCATCCTTGAGCACCGTCGTCGAGGACGGGTTGGCGTCGAACAGCACCGTGGTCTCGCCGTCGAAGGAGGCCTGGAAGTCGCCCTTGCTGCCGGTGAAGTTGACCACGTCGAAGCCGGCGCCGCCCATGACCGTCTGCGAGCCGTCCGGGACGATGCTGAAGGTGTGGGGCGTGGTGTCGGTCGAGCCGGCGACCGTCGAGACCAGCGTCGTCGTCGCGGTGGTGCCGGCACCTTCGAAGGAATGCACGAAGCCCAGCAGCACCTCGGCGCGGCTCGTGCCGTTCGCGAGCGAGCCTTCCCAATAGGCCAGCCCCCCGGCGTCGGGCGCGCGGTTGAAGAAGGTGGCGTAGAGGTTCTGGACGAAGGCGGCGTCGCTCTGGGCCGAGCCGAAGCCGTGGGCGGCGGCCTCATCCGAGTTCAGGAACTGGCTGGCGATCGAGTCGACCGACACGCCGCGCGACAGGGCGGCGAACCAGTTCGCCATGCCGTCGGCATCGGCGGTGCGGTCGAAGAGGGCTTCGTACATGCGCGAGACGGCGGCCTGATCGGCGGTGGTCGCGCGTACGATCGTGCTGCCGTCGGCGTTCTGGACGATCTCGGCGTTCCTGATGGTGCTGACAGTTCCGTCGGAGTCGGTGACGACGATGTCGCCGCTGCTGTTGAGCGTGACGCTCTGCGGCGTCGTGGACAGCTTCACCACGTCGAAGCCGCCGCCGGTGTCGACGGTGGCGGAGCTCTTGCCGAGCGTGACGGTGTCGCTGCCGTAGCCCGACTGGACCGTCGCCTTGCCGCCATTGGTCAGGTCGACCGTGTTCGCGGTGTTGCCGAGGGTGACGGTGAGGTCGCCCGAGCCGGCGACCACCGTCGAGGGGCCGCTGCCGAACATGCCCAGCGTCGTGGTGCCGGTGCCGGTCGAGACGTAGTTCGTGCCGGCATTGGTGAAGGCCAGCGAGGACTGGGTGCTGCCGGTGACGACGACGTGGTCGCCGCCGCCGATGGTGCCGGAGACCGTTCCGGAGCCCTGGAGATTGATGATGGTGGAGGGGGTGACGCTCGAAACGTCGCCGCCGCTGGTGGTGTCGACATTGACGACGGGCGCGGTCGGAACATCGCCGAGGACGACGTTCTGGACCTGGACGGTCGGCGTGCTGCCCGAGCCGCTCGAGAACTTCGCGATCGCGTCCTGAAGGGTGGTGTAGAGAGTGGGATCGAACGGAGAGAGGTTCGCGAGATCGAGCGTTACCTGAACGCTCGGAGCTTCATACGGGCTGGCCATCTCTACTCATCCTCAGACCGGGACCACGTCGTCCCTATTTGCGGGCTGCGCCCAGCGATGGGTGCGCTCGGTCGAGCGGCGCTGGCTTTCGGACAAGAGGAACCGTTCGCGCGGAGAAGCCTCCGCGCGCCTGTCCAATACTGTCCGAAGCTGGCACCCCTCGATCGCGGCCGGCTTTAACCGGCTCTTAACTCGCCTCTCTCTTCCGCCATGTGGTGCGGTGCGTCAAGCGGGTTTCGATCAAATGTGATCCTTTAACCAAGAGTAATGGTGAACATCCGCAGGGCCTCGGGCCGCGCGCCCGCTGTCTCGTCGTCTAACGGGTTGCGTGTGTTGATAAGGACACGGAGCGGCCGGAGCTCGCTACCTACGTATAGCGAGATCGACGACGGATAGACTGTATTTGGCCGAAAATTCGAGCCGATAGACCATCGACAAGAACTTCTGGCGATGCGGCTGAAAACCGATGGTTGTCGAGGTGTATACATGGCGGGATTTACGGCAATCACGGTTCCGTGATGCTCGGCTCGCCTTGGCCGTTCCGCCTTATGCTGCGGCGCATCTCCGAAACGGCGCGAGGCCGCCCGGTATCGGGCGGCCTCGCGGTTCGTTCTTCGGATAGGCGGCCCGCACCCCCTGCGGGCTGGGGGGGCGTCAGAAGGCGTAGCGCACGCCGCCCCGCACCGCCTGGATCGTGTCGCTGGAGGCGAGCTCGGCATCGTAGTTCACGAAGCCCGTCCAGCCCGGCGCCAGGGCCGCGCCGATACCGACCCCGACGAGGGCCCGGTCGCGGTCGAGGCGCCGGCCGTTGACGAGGAAGGGCACCGCCGGGGCCAGCGCGAAGGACGAGACGATCGTCCGGCTGACATCGGCGAAGTCGTGGACGTAAGCCGCCTTGATCCCGAAGGTCACGGCCGTGGCGCCCAGCGTCACCGTGGATTCGAGCCGGCCGCCGACGAGGGTGCGGGCCGACAGGAAGTCCTTCGAGGCGACGTTGAGGTTGAACGGTCCGACGCCGATCTCGCGCACCCGGTCCTGATCGAAGGTGTTCACCTGGAAGCCGACGAAGGGGGAGAGCGTGGTGCCGGGGGTGTAGGCGATGAGGTAGCCCGCCTCGCCGGCCGACAGGAACTGGTCCCCGCCGATGCTGCCGCGCGCGCCGCCGGGCTGGAGGGCGCCGAGGCCGAGCGGACGGGTCAGCCGGCCGTCGGCATGGGCGTAGCCGAGCGCCGCCGTGGCATAGAACGCCCCGCTGCTGATCCCGCCATAGACGCCGACCTGGCCGTTGTCGGTATGGGCGCGCTCGCCCGTCCGGTTGAGGCTGACATCCACCGAGCCGTAGCCCGCCGCGATGCCGAGGACGGTGCCGGCCTGCGGGTGGAAGTCGACGCCCGTGGCGATGCCCGCGATGGTCTCGCTGCGGCCGGCCGCGTTCGGGGTGCCGTTCACGCTGCCGAACTGGCCGTAGCCAGTGGCCCAGAGGGCGTAGCCGCGGCTCGTCTCGATCACCTTCGGCTCCGGCACCGGACCGCGGCGGGGCAGGTCGGCGGCGTAGACCGCCGGCGGCAGGGTGAAGCTCTGCGGGCCGGCCTCGAAGGTCGCGGAATAGGCCCGGTTGAGCATCTGGTCGCCGAAGGCGCGGCCGGAGCGGAGCTGCGGGTCGGCCATCGAGGCGTAGCCCTGGCCCGCGAGCCGGTCGAGGATGCCGGCGAGGGCGGTGTTGCTCTGGCTGTCGAGGGCGGCGAGCGTCGCCGGGCTGCCGGCCAGCGCCGCATCGAGGCCGCGCGCGGCGGCGGCCTGGTTCGGGGTCTGCGCCACGAGACCGAAGCTCTGCTGGGCGAGGGTCACATAGGCGTTGGTGGCGTCCGTGCTGGCGATGGGGCGCAGCAGGAAGGGCAGGCCGTTCGACGTGACCGAGGCGAAGGCGCCCGAGACGCCGCCGGTGGCCGAGAGCACCGTGTAGCGGGTGCCGGGGGTGTAGGTGCCCGTCTGCGCCGTCACGCCGAGCGTTCCGGCGAGCGCTGCGGTGCCGCCGACGGCGAGGCGCGAGGACTGTCCGGTCGCGGCGATGGTGGCCCCGAGGGTGCCGCCCGCCTGCTGAACGTAATTGCCCGTGACGGCGAGGGTCCCGAGCGGGGCTGCCGCGCTGCCGGGCGCGACGAGGCCGGCATTCGTCAGGGTGCCGCCGATGGTGCCGGTGCCGGCGAGCGCGCCGGCCGCGCCGACCAGGGTGTTGGCGTTCAGCACGCTGTTCACGGTGAGCCTGCCGCCCGTCACCGAGGCGCCGCTCTTGAAGGCCTGCGTCGAGCCGCCCGCGAGCGTCCAGGCGCCGTCGGCCTGCGACAGGGTCGTGAAGCCCGCGACGTTGCTCGTGAGCGTCCCGGTGCCGGTGAGCACCAGCGCGTTGGTGCCGAGGCCCGTGGCGGTGATGTTGCCGCCGATGCTCGATCCGGTGCCGAGCGTCACCGTGTTCCGGCTCGTCGCCACATCGGCGTAGGTGATGTTGCCGCTGATCCGGCCGGTGTTGGTCAGGCTGTGGTTACCCATGCCGTAGGCGATGGCGCCGTTGATGGTGCCGGCATTGGTGGTGGCGCTGTTGCGGCGGTTCGCGGTGGTGCCGTTCTGCGGGTCGGCGTCGATGAAGCGCACGTCGCCGGTGATGACGCCGGTGGCGCCGTTGGTCAGCGTCGAGTCGCCCTTGCCGTAGATCACGATGGCCTGGCCGCCGGTCGGCCCGGTGATCTGGCCGTCGTTGACGATGGTGAAGGTCTGGGCGCGGCCCTGGATGGCGCGGACGCCCGTTCCGGTGCCGGTGAGGCGCCCGTTGGCGCCGTTGGTGACGGTGAGCGCGGCGACGTCGTCGTCGGAATCGATCGCCGCGACGGCGGCCGTGCCGGTGCTCGAGGCCGAGCGCGTGGCCGAGATGGTGCCGTTGTTGGTCACGAACATCGAGGCGATGTTCTCGCCGGCATAGACGCCGCGCGAGATGCCGATGCCGTTCTCCGTCACCGAGATGGTGCCGTTATTGACGACGCGCACATTGGCGAAGTCGGCCCCCGTCGAGTTGGCGAGCACGCCGTAGACGCGGGTCGCCGAGGTGTTGGCGCGGCCGGCGACGCCGGTGCCGGTGAGCGTGCCGTTGTTGACCACCGTCGTGTTCGAGCCGGAGAGGTTCACGCGCCGGTCGGTGAGGGTGTTGTTGACGGTGAGCTGCGCGCCCGAGCCCGTCACCTGGATCTGGCCGCCGATGGTCTGGGTCGAGCCGGCGGCGAGGGTCAGGGTGCCGCCCGCGACGGTGAGGTCGCCGGAGATCGCCTGGCTGGAGCCGGCGCCGAGCGTCCAGGCGCCGGCGGTCTGGGTGAGGGTGGTAAAGCCCGTGAGCGCGCCGGTGAGCGTGCCCGTGCCCGAGAGGTTCAGGGCGTTCGCGCCGAGGCCCCGGCCGGTGATGTTGCCGCCGATCACCGAGCCGGTGCCGAGATTGACGGTGTTCACGCTGCCGGCGACGTCGAGGAAGGTGATGTTGCCGGTGATGCGGCCGGTGTTGTTCACCGTCTGGCCGCCGCCGCCGAACACGGCGTTGCCGTTGATGGTGCCCGCGTTGGTGAGCGTGCCGGTGCGACGGTTGATGACCGTGCTCGTCGCGGTCTGCTGATCGACGTCGGTGTTGCGGACGTCGCCGTTGATGACCCCCGTCGCCGTGTTGACGATGACGGTGTTGTAGGGCTTCACCGTCGAGCCGGTATAGGTGGCGATCGCCGCCTCGAAACCCGTCGGCGTCGAGCCGGGTGTCGCCGTGATGGTGCCGCTGTTGTTGATCTCGTACTGACCGGCGCGGCCGTTGACCGCCCGCGTGTTGGTGCCGCTGGCGGTGATCTGCGCGCCGGCGGCGTTGTTGACGACGAGCCGGTCGGTGTCGTCGTCGGAATCGATCGCCGCGACGGCGCTGGTCGTCGCGGTGGCGGTGGTGCCGCGCGTCGCCGAGATCGTGCCCGAGTTGTTGACCGTGAAGAGCGTCGTGTTCTCGCCGGCATAGATGCCGCGGGCGATGCCGTTGCCGTTCTGCGTGACCGCGATGGAGCCGGAGTTGTTGACCGTGGTCCCGGTCCATTGCTGGCCGTCCGGCGCGCTCGAATAGGCGCCGTAGACGCGGGTCGTGGTGTTGCCGGCCGGCGCCGTCAGCGTGATCGAGCCGGAATTGGTCAGCGTCGAGCCGGTGCCGGCGAGGTTGACGCCGAAATTGTCGCGATTGAGCGGCGCTGTGTTGGCGATGCTGCCGGCGTTGTTGACGGTGCTCGTCGCGTTGACGCGAACGTTGGTGAAGCTGGGATTGGCGCCCGCGCTCGTCTGCTGGGAGCCGATGGTGGCGCCCGAGGCGATGTTCACCGTCAGGCTATTGACGCCGGTCGGAGCGATGAAGCCGGTCGGCTGCGTGCCGGTGCAGGCCACGGTCTGGCCGGTGGCGGGGGCGGCGGGCTGGCAATCGGCCAGCACGTCGGCGACCGTCACGCACCAGACGGGAACACTGAGCAGCAAAGAACGACGGACGGACAAACCAAGGTTTGGCACGAGTGAGACCCCCCAGCTATTTTTGGTTCTTCGTCATACGGGGTTGATCGGGACTAGAACGAGCCAGCGTCCAAATCGGCTTCCAGGGTTGCTAGGTTACTGCCGGACCACACCCACGCCTCGCCCGGCAGCAGGTCGTCCTCGTCCGG
>NZ_JBNHES010000027.1:0-36483 GCF_050591105.1 Methylobacterium endophyticum | reverse complement strand
ACGACCAACATCCCGCGCAAGCCTCCCGTTCGAGCCGGAAGGCAGTGTGGATGACTTGTCCTGGGGTCCCGTTTGGACGCCGATTACCCCAAAAACGGGGTCCTTATTCCACGCCTAATCACAGAAGGGTGCGCGCGTGGTCAACATGAGCTTCGCCGGCCCCTGGGACGCGGCCCTTTCCGAGTTCCTCGCCGCCGGGACCGGGCGCGGCATCGTCTACGTGGCCGCCGGCGGCAACGCCGGTCCGGCGTCACCGCCGCTGTTCCCGGCCGCCGACCCGAACGTCATCGCGGTGACCGCGACGGACGCCGAGGACCGGCTGTTCCCGGCCGCCAACCGCGGCTCGCACCTCTGCGTCGCCGCGCCGGGCGTCGACATCCTCGTAACCGCCCCGAACGGGGGCTACGGGCTCCTGTCGGGCACCTCGATGGCGGCCGCCCAGGTCAGCGGCGTCGTCGCCCTGATGCTGCAGGCGAAGCCCGGCTTGAAGCCCGCCGAGGTGCGGGCGGCGCTGACGCGTAGCGCCCGCGATCTGGGACCGCCGGGGCCGGACCGGGAGTTTGGCGCGGGCTTCGCCGACGCGGAGGGCGCGGTCCGGGCCCTGACGGCGCCGGTGGCGGAGACGCAGCAGACCCTGCCCGCCCCGGGCATGAGCGCGACGCCGGTCAGCGCGGCCGCGCCGGCGCAACCGTGATGCCCGGCGCCAATTGCGTCGAATGGGGCGCCCCGTGGAAATCCGCTCCGGCCGTTGAACCGTCCGCCTTGTCCGCGCGACCCATGATGGGGTGCGGATGAGCGCGCCCTCCGACGAGGACCTCATCCGGCGCATCGCCGGTGGCGACCGCGCGGCGATGCAGGGCCTCTACGCCCGGCATTCGACCGCCGTGTTCCGCTTCCTCGTCCGCATGGTGCGCGACCCGAGCCGGGCGGAGGACCTGATGAGCGACGCCTTCTTCGATGTCTGGCAGCAGGCCGGCCGCTTCGAGGGCCGGTCCAGCGTCATGACCTGGATGCTGACCATCGCCCGCTTCAAGGCGCTCTCGACCTTGCGGCGGCGACCGCACGAGGCGCTGGAGCCGGAGATGGCCGAGGCGGTCGAGGACGAGGCCGACACGCCCGAGGTCACCCTGCAGAAGGCGAGCAAGGCGGAGGCCATGCGCCGCTGCCTCGAAGGCTTGTCCCTGGAGCATCGCACCGTGATCGATCTCGTCTACTACCACGAGCTCGGCGTCGAGGAGGTGGCGCAGGTCCTCGACATCCCGGCCGGCACGGTGAAAACGCGGCTGTTCCACGCCCGCAAGCGCCTGTCCGACCTGTTGCTGAAGGCCGGAATCGACCGGGGATGGCCGTGAGGAGGCCGCGATGACCACGACCGATCCCGCGCGCGACGAGGACGACCTCCTGCTGCCCTGGCACGCGACCGGCCGCCTCGACCCTGCGGCCCGCGCCCGGATCGAGGCGGCGCTCGACCGCGACCGGGAGCTCGCCCGTCGCCTCGACCTGGTCCGGGACGAGCGGGACGCGACCGTGGCGTCGAACGAGGCTCTCGGCACGCCGTCCATGAAGGCCCGGGACGACCTGTTCGCGCGCATCGACGCCGACCTCGCGGCCCGCGACCGTGGCCCTTCGCGCTGGCTGCGGAGGCTCGGCGCCGCGCTGGCGAGCCTGTCGCCGCCCGTCCTGGCCGGGGCGGCGCTCGCCGCCTGCGCCCTGATCCTGCTTCAGGCGGGGCTCCTTACCGGCACGTGGCTCGCTGCCCCGGGCGCCTCCTACCAGACGGCCTCGCACGGCGACGGCGGGACGGCGGCAGGGGGGACCTTCATCCTCGTCGCCTTCGCCCCGACCGCCACCGCCGCGCAGATCGCGGCCGCTCTCGCGGAGGGCGGCATGACGGTCGTGGACGGCCCGCGTGCCGGGGAGATCTACCGCATCCGGGTGCACGCCGGGGCGGATGGGGATCGCTCGTTGGGTGCCGCCCTCGACCGGCTGCGCGCGAAGCCCGGCTTGGTGGTTCTCGCCGTTCCCGAAGCTTTGCCGGCTCGCTGACTGGAGGAGGTGAAGATGCGTGCCCTCCTGGTCTTCGCCTTCACGGCGCTCGCCGCACCCGTCCTGGCGCAGCCCATGCGCGGGGTGCCGCTCGCGGACGACGGCTGGTGGGTGGTGCTTGGGTCCTTCGCCAACAACAGCGGGTCGGGCAGCCGCGCCGCGGACGCGGCGGTCGCACGGGTATGGCGGCAGGCGCAGGCGTGCGGGGAAAGCCCGTTCAACGACGCCTCGGATAAATTCTCGGGGCTTGCCTCGGGTTTCGAGGTCTCGGTCCTCGGCGCCTACCCGACGCGAGCGCGAGCGGAGGCCGCGTTATCCCGGGTCGATGCCTGCGTGCCGGGCGCCTATATCCGTCGCGCGCGGTACGCCGGCGAGTGAGCGCCGGCCCGTATACCGCGGCCAGGTTCGCATGCGTCGCTTCCCGCCGGAACGGATCGTCTGCCTGACGGAGGAGACGGTCGAGACCCTCTACCTACTGGGCGAGCAGGTCCGCATCGTCGGCGTCTCCGGTTACGCCGTCCGACCGTCTCAGGTGCGCCGCGAGAAACCCCGCGTCTCGGCCTTCACCAGCGCGGACATCCTGAAGATCCTCGCGCTCGACCCCGACCTGGTGCTCGCCTTCTCGGACCTGCAGGCGGACATCGTGGCCGAGCTCGTCCGGGCCGGCGTCGCCGTGCACGCCTTCAATCACCGTGACGTCGCGGGCATCCTCGCCATGATTCGCACCGTCGGCGCCCTCGTCGGCGCGAACGGGCGGGCCGAAGCCCTGGCCCGCGGATACGAGGAGCGCCTGGTGCGGGTGGCGGCGGAGGCGCAGGGGCAACCGCGCCCACGCGTCTTCTTCGAGGAGTGGGACGAGCCGCTGATCTCGGGCATCGGCTGGGTTTCCGAGCTCGTCCGCGTCGCCGGGGGCGAGGACGTATTCCCCGAGCTGGCAGCCCAGGCGGCAGCCAAGGACCGCATCGTCGCGCCCGAGGCGGTGGCCGCCGCGGCGCCCGACGTGATCCTCGCCTCCTGGTGCGGGAAGAAGGTGGTGCCGGCCCGCATCGCGGCGCGCCCTGGCTGGGACGCCATCCCGGCGGTGCGGGCGAACCGGATCACGGAGATCAAGTCGCCGCTGATCCTTCAGCCGGGACCGGCCGCGCTCACGGATGGGCTCGACGCCATCGTGGCCGCTCTGGAAGCGGCTCGCGCCCCTGTGGCGGAGTCCGGGGGTGGCGATGGCCGCCACCGACCGTGGGCCCTCAGCGAGAGGCACCGCGCGGTCCTGCGCAAGGTTCCGGATGACGGGTGGGTCGAGGGCTCGCGGCTCGACGGGCGCTGCCTCGACCTGCTGTTGCGACGTGGCTGGATACGTCGGGTACACGCCGACCCGCAGGGCCGCGCTCGCCAGGACGGCTACCAGAGAACGTCGGCGGCACGGCTGGCGCTCTTTCCGGATGGGCGGCCCTCAAAGTGAACGGCGCAGCCACGCGGCCGCCGCCATGGGGGGTCGGAGCGAGAAACGCACCCGGGTCCCTTGGGGCCAGGGTGCGTTCCGGTGTGTGGGCGAAGTCGGGCGGTGCGGCACGCCTCCGCGGCGGCGACGGATAGGGCCGCGCATGCGCGGCGCCGTCGGCCCCGAACGCTCAGTGGCAGACCCTGCGGACCACGACGTCGCCGAAGTCGTTGACCCACCGGCGCGCGTGGCAGTGGCCGCCATAGTAGACCGTCCCATACCCCCAGTGACCGTGGCCATGGCCGAGTCCCCAATGGCCGTGACCGTGCCCGAAATGGCCATGACCGAAATGCCCGTGCCCGAAGTGACCATGGCCGTGGGCCGACGCGGCCGTTGCCCCGAAGGTGCCGAGGGCCGCCACCACGAGGAGCGGGAAGAGCTTGCGGGATCGGAACATGTTGACCTCCTCTGCTTGCGGACCGGCATCCGGTCCTGACCTTCGTTGGTCGCGGGAGGCTCCGGGACGGTTCATTCCTGCCCGGAAAAACATTCGCGCTCCTGATCACTCCCGGGGGCCGGACCAGAAGGGCGACCGATACCGCCAAGGCAATCCGGCCAGGGCACACAAGCGTAGCGGCCGAAAGCAACGCGGCGGCCGACCATGGTGTTGGTTCAGCCAATATTCATCCTGAAAGAAAGGTCACGAGTGCGCGGATCGGTTCGGGCGGATCTGACGTTTCGCTTGTCGAGATCCTCGTTCACGGAGTTAATCCATGAAGCTTACCCTGCCTATCCTTGCCGCCGCCGCGTCTCTGGCCCTAGCCCCGGGCTACGCATCGGCCCAGCACGTTGACGTCGGCCCCGGTGGCGTCTCCGTGCACGGGCACGGACATGGTCATGGCCACGTCGAGCGGCACGAGCATGTCGAGCGCCGCCACGAACATGTCGACCGCCATGACGACCACCATGATGGGGGCCACAAGCGGGTGACCGTGGAAGAGCACCGCCACTGAGCCGACGGCGCTTCCCGGATGCGGGGCCGTCCATGAGAGCGGCCCCGTCGCGCTTCAGCGAGGGGCTTCAGAAGTGATGATGGTGCCGCCGGACGTGGTGATGGTGGTGTCGACGGTGGTGATGGTGGAATTGCGCGTGGTCCACGAGACCTGCGTCGCCGATTGACGCGGGAGCGGCTCCGGCGAACAGCGGCAGCGCCCCGGACGGGGCGCCTCCGGCCGGGCTGACGGCAGCCGCGAAGGCGAGGGAAGCGGTCAAGGTCAGGACGCGCACAGCCGTTCCTCCTGGATGAGGAAGCGAGTTCGGCTGAGGTATCCCAATCTCGCACCGGCCTCGTCGCTGGCCGTAGACATGAAACGGGGCCCCGAAGGACCCCGTCCGCCTCACATGCGGTGGTGATGGTGCCGCATCATGTGGCCGCGGCGGTGATGGTGGTGGCGCATCATGTGCCCGTGACGGTGGCGGCGGCCCATTTGGCGATGGTGGCCGTGCATCCGGTCCATCCGCACCGAGACCACGTCGGACGAGGCGATCGCGGCGCCCGGGAGGGCCGGCGCGGCGGAGGCGGCTCCGGCCAGGCCGAACGAGGCCATGACGGCGAGCGCCAGCAGGGACTTCTTCAAGGGCGTGTTCCTCTCTTTTCGGTACCGCCGGGTCCATGTGCCCGGCAGGCCCCGTCGCGCCGGGCCCCGGCCGCAGCGGCGCGATCCGAAACCCCGGCCCGACGAGGCGCCCCCGGGGAACGGCCAAGCTGACATCAGGGTTCCCTGGCCCGTCCAGGTTCTCCCGTCCCGCCTTGGTAACGCGCGAGAGAGGGAGGTGGCGATGCGGGTATCCGGAGGAAATCGGCAGCGTACAGGGTTGTCCCCGCGTGTCCGGGTGCACGCGCCAGGATCCAATTGGCGAAGATCCCCTTTGCGACGGATCTGGATAGCTTATGGTCTGGGCACGGACCCCGGTCCGCACCTCTTGGAGGAACACCCGATGACGTCACGATTTATTGGGTATCTCGCCGCCGTAACCTTGGCGCTTTCAGTTCAGTTGGCTCCCGCGCGGGCGGCTCCGATGCCGGTTGCCGCGGCCGATGTCGGTACCGCCGAAACCCCGTTGGTGCAGACCGTGCAACACTGGGGGCATCACCACCATCACGGCCACCACCACCACTGGCGCCCTCGTCACCATCATCACCACTGGGGCCATCACCATCACTGGCGGCCGCGCCACCACCACCATGGCTGGGGCCATCACCACCACTACAGGCGGCACCATCACCACCACTTCTAAGGGGATGCAGGCTGCGCGGGAGGGCTGCCCGACCGGCGGCTCTCCCGCCTACCTGACTGGTAGAGGCGTGCGAGCCGGCAGGTGTGTGCCGGCGTCCTCAGAGGGCCGCCCCCCGCAGGCGATGGTAGAGGGCGCGCACGGCGTCCATGTAGTCCTGCTCGGGGTGCTCGCGGCAGAAGGAGCGCAGGAATGCCGCCTGGTCCGGGAGGGGCAACGTCGGCGGCAACAGGTCCAGGCCCTCGTCGACGCCGGGCGGGGCCCGCATCAGCGCGCCGCTCATGAAGCCCTGAGCCCAGGCGAGATAGTCGCGTTCGGACGCCGGGGCCTCCGCGACCTGCGCGTTGAAGCGGGCGCAGGTCGCGGCGCCGATGCCGACGATCTTGGTCTCCTGTGCCGTCGCGCAGGTCGCAAGGCCGATGCACAGGGCCGCCGCAGTCAACCTCATTCCCTCTCCGTCCTCGGTCGAACGACCCGCCCGCGAGCCTTCCGGCCAGACGCGCGCTCGTCCGGTGCCAAAAAGCTCATGAACGATACGCTCGGACATGCTAAGCATGTCTCGTCATGTCGGCCACCCGCTCCCTTTGGCGCTCGTTGCTCACGGTCTTCCTGACCGTGACGCTCGTCGCCTTTTCGGTGGCGGGTGCCGGGCACGCCCATGCCGGGATACCGCATGTCGGCCACGCGCAGGTCACTGCGGCCGGTCACATGGAAGCCTCCGGACCGGAGCAGGCGCTCGACCTGTCGGACCGCGCGGAGCGAGCCGGCGACGAGGCGGCGGCAAGCCCCTGCGGCCTGAACTGCTGCTGCCATGTGTCCTTCGTGCGCTGGGACTTCCCGGCCGTGGCGGTCGGCTGGAAGCCCGGTCGGACGCTGGTCGGCATCCGAAAGGTTGCCTTCGACAGCCTTGCACCCGAGACCCTTCCCGAGCCCCCTCGATCCTTCGCCTGAGGTCCGCGCATCGACGCGCGCCCTGAACGGCTGCCCGTGAGGGCTGCCGCTAGCCTCCCCTTCGCGAAGGCTCGATTATCCCATGCGTTTTTCCCCCGCCTCCGCCTTGCGGATGGCTTTCCTGGCTCTCGGCCTGTGGGCTGGTGCGCCGACGATATCCGCCGCCCACGAGGGTCATGATCACGGCAACGAGGCACAGGCTCCGGCGACGGCGACCGCGCCGCGCGGCACGTCGAGCACGGACGCGCTGGAACTGGTCGCGGTCGCTCGCAACGGTCGCTTGATGGTGTTCCTCGACCGCGTGGCCACCAACGAACCGGTGACGGACGCCGCCGTCCAAGCCGAGACGCCGGAGGGGGCCGCCACCGCCACGCCGATGCCGGACGGCAGTTACGCGTTCGACGCCCACTGGAGCCTGCATCCCGGCGAGCACGAGGTGCTGTTCACCGTGACCGCGTCCGGCGCGACCGACATGTTCCCCGTCACGCTGACCGTTCCGGAAGCGCCGCCGGCACCGCCGGCCGCGGGCGCCTCCACCTGGGCGACCGGCCTCGCCGCGGCCCACGACTTCCAGCGCCACCTCAAGGAGGCGGACCCGCTGCCGCTGGCCATCGGCGGCATCGGCTTCCTGCTGGGCACCGCGGTCACGCTTCTGATGCGGGGACGCCGCTACCTGCCCGCCACCGCCCTGGTCGTGCTCGTCGTCGCCCTTGCCTTCGCGCCGCGCGCCTTCGCGGCCGACAGCCATGACCATGGCGCCAAGGCAGCCGACACGCCCCAGGTCTTGCAGATGGCGGCGCTGGCCCCTGCCGGGCAGGACCTCGCGCGGCGCCAGCCGGACGGCTCGATCTTCGTTCCGAAGCCGACCCAGCGTGTCCTCGCCGTCCGGACCGTGGTGACCGCCTCCGGCACCCTGCGTCGCACCGTCGAGCTGCCGGGCCGCATCGTACCCGACCCGAGCGCCAGCGGGGTCGTCCAGTCCTCGGTCGGCGGACGGCTCTCGCCGCCGGAATCGGGGATTTTCCCGCGCCTCGGTACCCGGGTGCGCAAGGGCCAGGTGCTCGCCTACGTGACGCCGCCGGTGCAGGCGGTGGACGCCTCCGACATGCGCCAGCGCCAGGGCGAGCTCGACCAGCAGATCGCCATCACCGAGCGCCGGGTCGAGCGCTATCGCAAGCTCGCGCCGGGCGGCTCTGTCTCGCAGGTCCAGCTTGAGGACGCCCAGGCCGAGCTCAAGGGTCTGCTCGACCGCCGCGCGGCCCTCGACAACATCCGCCAGCAGCCCGAGGCGCTGAAGGCCCCCGTCGATGGCGCCATCGCCGAGGCGAACGCGGTGGCCGGACAGATGGCGAGCCCCGGCGTGCAGGTCTTCCAGATCGTCGACCCGAACCGCCTCTGGGTCGAGGCCCTGAGCTTCGACGCGCTAGCCGGGGGGCAGGACGCCACGGCCCGCATGGCGGACGGCCGGATGCTGCGGCTTGCCTACATGGGCGCGGGCCTCGCAGACCGCAGTCAGGCAGTCCCGATGCACTTCGCGGTGGAGGGCGCGCCGCCGGAGCTGCGCACCGGGCAGTTCGTCACCGTGCTGGCGGCGACCGATGCCCAGCAGGCCGGGCTGGCGCTGCCGCGCATGAGCGTGGTGCGGGGCGGCAACGGCCAGAGCATCGTCTACGAGCACACCGCGCCGGAGCGCTTCGAGCCGCGCGAGGTCCGGGTCGAGCCCCTCGACGCGGGGCAGGTCCTGGTGGTGTCCGGCCTCGCGCCGGGCAAGCGGATCGTGACCCAGGGCGCCGAGCTCCTCAATCAGGTCCGCTGAGGAGGCGCGCCCATGTTCACCCTCCTCGTCACGCAGTCGCTGCGCAACCGCCTGCTGGTGCTGGCGCTTGCCGCCGTGCTCGTCCTCTACGGCGCCTTCACGGTGACGAAGCTGCCGGTCGACGTCTTCCCCGACCTCAACAGGCCGACCGTCACCATCATGACGGAGGCCGAAGGCCTCGCGCCCCAGGAGGTCGAGCAACTCGTCACCTTCCCGGTCGAGACGCAGATGAACGGCCTGCCCGGCGTCAGCCGCGTCCGCTCGGTCTCGGGTGTCGGCCTGTCGGTGATCTACGTCGAGTTCGATTGGGGCACCGACATCTACCGCAACCGCCAGCAGGTGTCCGAGCGGCTCGCGATGGTACGGCCGCAACTTCCCCCCACC
The DNA here is from genome assembly GCF_050591105.1 of Methylobacterium endophyticum. NCBI lineage: Bacteria > Pseudomonadati > Pseudomonadota > Alphaproteobacteria > Hyphomicrobiales > Methylobacteriaceae > Methylobacterium > Methylobacterium endophyticum. Next base: position 27,553 of record NZ_JBNHES010000027.1, on the reverse strand, counting down.
GTCAACCCGATGATGGGTCCGGTCTCCTCGATCATGGGCCAGATCGTCATGGTGGCGCTGAGCGGCGGCACGGTCTCGCCGATGCAGCTGCGGGAGCTCGCCGACTTCACCATCCGGCCCCGCCTGCTCTCGATCCCGGGCGTCGCGCAGGTCATCCCGATGGGCGGCGAGGTGCGCCAGTTCCGCGTGGCCCCCCAACCCACGGCGCTGCGGGCGCTCGGCATCACCCACGGGCAATTGGAGACGGCCCTCGCCCAGTTCGGCACGAACACGGGCGGCGGATTCACGGACCAGTACGCCCGCGAGTACCTGATCCGGAACCTCGGCCGGACCATGAACCTGGACGACCTGCGCAACATGGTCGTCGCCACGGTCAACAACCGACCGGTCTACCTGCGCCAAGTCGCCGAGGTCTCCTTCGCGGCCCGGGTGAAGCGGGGCGATGCCGGCTACATGGGCGCGCCGGCCGTCGTCGTCTCGGTGGAGAAGCAGCCCGGCGTCGATACGGTGCGCCTCACCCGCGAGGTCGAGGCGGCCCTCAAGGACATCACCGCGAGCCTGAACGCCTGCGGCGCGGGTAAGGGCGGGGCAGGCCCGTCCATGGCCGAGCCCGCCGGGGAAGCCTGCGCCTTCAAGGGCGTTCGCGCGGACCAGCTGATCTTCCGGCAGGCGAACTTCATCGAGACCTCGATCCGCAACGTCGAGACCGTGCTGATGGAGGCGGTCGTCGTGGTCGCCGTCGTCCTGTTCGCCTTCCTGCTGAACGCTCGCACCACCGCGATCTCGCTCACCGCGATCCCGGTCTCGATCCTGGCCACCGCGATCGTGTTCCACCTCGCCGGCCTGTCCATCAACACCATGACGCTGGGCGGGCTCGCCATCGCCATCGGCGAGCTCGTGGACGACGCGGTGGTCGACGTGGAGAACATCTTCCGCAGGCTCGGCGAGAACCGGCGGGCCGGCAATCCGCGGAGCGTCTTCGCCGTGGTGGTCGCGGCCTCGAACGAGGTGCGCTCCGGCATCGTCTACGCCACGATGGTGATCGTGCTGGTCTTCGTGCCGCTCTTCGCCCTGTCGGGCATCGAGGGCCGGCTCTTCGCGCCGCTCGGGCAAGCCTACATCGTCTCGATCCTGGCGAGCCTGCTCGTCTCCATCACTCTGACGCCGGTGCTGGCCTACTACCTCCTGCCGGGCCTCAAGCGGCTGGAGGAGCACGACAGCCGCTTCCTGAAGCTGCTGAAGCGGGGCAACGCCGCATTGCTGAGGGGCGTACTCGGGCGTGCCCGACCGGTCATGCTGGTCGCCGGGTTGGCGGTGGCGGCGGCGGGGCTCGCGGCGGCCTTCCTGCCGCGCACCTTCCTGCCGCCGTTCAACGAGGGCTCGTTCACGGTCAACATGACCTTCAACCCCGGCATCTCGCTCGCCGAGAGCACCCGGGTCGGGCTCGTCGCGGAACGACTGCTCTTGGAGATGCCGGACGTGAAGTCCATCGGGCGCCGCACAGGCCGGGCGGAGCTCGACGAGCACGCGGAGGGCGTGCACTCGTCCGACCTGGAGATCGACCTGAAGCCCGGCGCCCGGCCCAAGCCCGAGCTCGTCGCCGACATCCGCGGGCGCCTCGCGGTCCTGCCGGTCAACGTGAACGTCGGCCAGCCGATCTCGCACCGGCTCGACCACATGCTCTCCGGCGTGCGCGCCGAGATCGCGCTGAAGATCTTCGGCGAGGACCTCGACACCCTTCGAGCCCTCGCCGAGGACCTGCGCGGGCGCATGGCCGAGATCCCCGGCCTCGCCGACCTGCAGGTCGAGAAGCAGGTGCTGATCCCCCAGCTGGAGATCCGCGTCGACTACGCCCGGGCCGCCCTCTACGGCGTGCAGCCGGCCGCCCTCGTGGAGCAGCTCAGCCGGCTCTCGAACGGCCAGGTGGTCTCGCGCGTGGTCGATGGCTACCGCCGCTTCGACGTGGTGATGCGCCTGTCCGACGCCATGCGCACCACCCAGCGGCTCGGAGACATGCTGGTCGAGACGCCGTCCGGCTGGGTGCCGGCGCGCCAGATCGCCGACATCCGCGAGACCGACGGGCCGAACCAGATCCTGCGCGAGAATGCCCGCCGCCGCATCGTCGTGCAGGCCAACACGCAGGCCGGCTCCGACATGGGCAAGATCGTCGGGGCCATCCAGGAGAAGGTCGCCGCGGCGAGCCTGCCCAACGGCTACACCACCAGCCTGGAAGGCTCGTTCCAGGCCCAGGCGGAGGCGAGCCGCACCATCGGGCTCCTCTCGCTTCTCTCGCTCGCGCTCGTCTTCGCGCTGCTCTACAGCCGCTACCGCTCGGTCGTCCTCACGCTGATCATCCTCGGGAGCATCCCGCTCGCGCTGATCGGCTCGGTGGCGGCCCTCTGGCTTGCCGGCCAGCCGCTCTCGGTGGCCTCGATGATCGGCTTCATCACGCTGACCGGCATCGCCACCCGCAACGGCATCCTCAAGATCAGCCACTACCTGAACCTGGCGATCCACGAAGGCATGCCCTTCGGCCGGGACCTCGTCATCCGCGGCAGCCTGGAGCGGCTCGCGCCGGTGCTGATGACGGCGCTCTCGGCCGGGGTCGCCCTGGTGCCGCTGCTGATCGGGGCCGACGCGCCCGGCAAGGAGATCCTGCACCCTGTCGCGGTGACGATCTTCGGCGGCCTGATCAGCGCCACGCTCCTCGACACGGTGCTGACCCCGGTCCTGTTCCTGACCTTCGGGCGCAAGCCCCTGGAGCGGTTGCGGGACGACGCCCGTCACGGTCCCGAGGCTTCTCCCGAAGCCCCGCGAAGCGCGCCCGTCGAGGCGTTCTGAACGTCCCCATGCCCCTGAGAAAGGATACCGCCATGCGCTCCCCCCTCCGCCCCGCCGTCCTCGCCATCGCCCTGGCCCTGTCGTCGCCCTGCCTCGCCGCGGGCCCGAACGGCGGCCAGACGACGGTCGCCGACGGCCATCCCATCGAGTTCGTCGCGACCGATACGGGCGTCACGTTCTTCGTGACCGGCGAGGACGGCAAGCCGGCCGACACGGCCGGCCTCTCGGCCAAGGCCTTCGTCCAGGCGGGGGGCAAGACGGAGACCCTGACCTTGAAGCCGGCGTCGCCGAACAAGCTCGTGGCCGACCTCAAGGCCCCGTTGCCGGCGGGGGCGAAGGTCGTGCTCTCCGCGAAGGTGCACGGGCACAACGTCCAGGCGCGTTTCGAGAAGCCGTAGGGCTGGCGAGCCGGGCGGGTGACGGGCGTTGCCGGGCGGCGGACCCAGGCCCGCCGCCCCTCTCAGGCGAACCGGCCCAGGAGCACCAGCAGCCCGATCACCGAGAGGACCAGCACCGCCGCCTTCAGGAGGTCGCGGCCCGCCGCGCGCCTGACATGGGGTCGGGCCCGCCGCCTGCCGCGCGGATTGCTGCCCCACTGCTCCGTCTGGCGCGCCAGCTTCTTGCCTGCCACGGTTGCGCCCCTTCAGACCGGAAGGTGGGCGGCCTCGGCCGCCAGCGCCTCGTCCTCGACCTGGACGGTGACGTGCTCGATGCCGTGCCGTTCCTTCAGTAGCGCGCGGATCGCCCGGATCACGCCGGGGCCGGCGGCGACGTCGTCCACGACCACGTGGCCGCTCATCGCGTCGAAGCCCGAGGTCAGCGTCCAGGCATGCAGGTCGTAGGCCCGGCGCACGCCCGGCATCGCCTCGATCTCGGCCTTCAACCCTCCGAGGTCGACGTCCGGGGGCGTGCCTTCCAGCAGGACATGGAGCGCCTCGCCGAGCAGGCGCCAGGTGCGTGGCACGATGAACAGGCCGATGCCGGCGCCGACCAGCGGGTCGACCCAGCGCCAGCCGGTCGCCATCACGACGAGGGCGGCCGCGATGACGCCGAGCGAGCCCAGCATGTCCGAGAACACCTCGAAGTAGGCGCCCTTCACGTTCAGGCTCTCGGACGAGCCGCCGGCGAGCATCCGCATGCTGGCGAGGTTCACCCCGAGGCCGACGAGCGCGACCAGCATCATCGGCCAGCCGAGGATCTCGTTGGGCTCGACGAAGCGGCGGTAGGCCTCATAGAGGATGTAGGCGGTCACGCCGAGCAGCACGACCGCGTTGGCGAGCGCCGCCAGGATCTCGAAGCGCATGTAGCCGAAGCTCTTGCCGGGCGTCGGCGCCTTGGCCGCGTAGTGGATGGCGAGGAGCGAGAGGGCGAGGCCGCCGGCGTCGGTGACCATGTGCGCGGCGTCGGCCAGCAGCGCGAGGCTGCCGGTGAGCAGGCCGCCCACCACCTCAGCCAGCATGTAGGCCAACGTCAGCGCGAGCGCCCCCGCCAGGCGGGTCTTGTTCCGGGCTGCCGCCGAGCCCGAGGGGATGCCGCCCCCGTGCGAGTGTCCGTGTCCCATGGTTGCTTCCCGTGTGGCGTGAGGTTCGGACGGACGGGCGGCCTCAGGGGCCGCCGGTGCCGATCAGGTCGGCGACGTGCCCGCCGGCCGGATGCCCGGTCTCGGCGCGGTGCGCCTCGGAGCAGGCGGCGTAGCCGGGGCCGAAGGCGGTCATCACCAGCTGGCGCCTCCCTTCCGCGGCTTCGCGGCTCGCCAGGAGGGCCCGGCCGCCGGGCCAGGCCTCGGAATCGTTCGCGGGGCCCGGTTCAGGCTCGCCGTAGCGCCGGACCCCTTCGTCCCGGATGGCCCGGCGCGCCTTCGCGAGCGCCTCCCCGGACAGGGGCAGGCCCACCCAGATCACCTGCTGCAAACCTTGCTCGCGGCAGACGACCAGGATCACCTCGGCCGTTCCGGGCCCCTGGGCCGGCCCCCAGCCGCGGGGAAAGAACAGGGCGGTCAGGTTCGCCTCGCGGTCGGCCTTGAGCGGGCGCGGCACCTCGGCGACCGGCCCCCAGGCGAGGCCGAAAGGAGCCTCCTGCGCCGACGTCGCGGACAGGAGGCCGAGCCAGAGCAGCGACGCCGGGACACTTCGCGGCATCGGCGCTACTCGGCGGCCTGCCGGAGCGTCTCGCGCGCCCCTGCCTCGGATGGCGGCGCGGCCTCCGGCGCCGCGGCGTCCTTTCCGCCGAAGCGGGCGTACAGGGCCGGCAGGACGACGAGCGTCAGGAGGGTCGCGCTGATCAGGCCGCCGATGACAACGGTGGCGAGCGGGCGCTGCACCTCGGCGCCGGTCTCGGTCGCGAGCGCCATCGGCACGAAGCCGAGCGAGGCCACGAGCGCCGTCATCGCGACCGGCCGGAGCCGGGTCATGGCGCCCTTCAGGATGGCCTCCCGCCTCGGGCGTCCCTCGGCCATGAGCTGCTTGATGAAGGTCAGCATCACGAGGCCGTTGAGGACCGCCACGCCCGAGAGCGCGATGAAGCCGACCGCCGCCGGCACCGAGACCGGCATGCCCCGCAGCCAGAGCGCGGCGATGCCGCCGGTCAGCGCCAGGGGCACGGCGCTGAACACCAGGAGCGCGTCGCGGGGGCTGCCCAGGGCCGAGTAGAGCAGCAGGAAGATCATGAAGAAGCAGACCGGCACCACGACCATCAGCCGCCGCTTGGCCGAGGCGAGGTTCTCGAACTGCCCGCCCCAGGTCACGTAGTAGCCCGGCGGGAGCTGCACCTGCGCCCCGACCTTGGCCTGGGCCTCGGCGACGAGCGAGCCGATGTCGCGGCCGCGCACGTTCGCGGTGACGACGACGCGGCGCTTGCCGTTCTCGCGGCTGATCTGGTTCGGGCCCTCGGTCACCGAGAAGCTCGCCACCTGCTTCAGGAGGACCGAGCTCGCCCGCCCGTTCGGGCCGGGCGGGAGCGGCACCGGGATGTTCTCCAGCGCCTCGCGGTCCTCGCGAACCTTGTCGGTGAGGCGCACCACGATGGGGAAGCGGCGGTCGCCCTCGAAGACGACGCCCGCCTCCTTGCCGCCGATGGCCGCGCCGATGACCTCCTGGATGGCCCCGGTGCTCAAGCCCAGGCGCGCCGCCTCGGTCTTGTTGATCCGGATGTCGAGGAAGGGCAGGCCCGCGGTCTGCTCGACCTTCACGTCCTCGGCACCGCTGACGCCGCGCAGGATGGCGGCGACCTGGTTGGCCGCCTTCAGCATCGGCTCGAACTCCTCGCCGAACACCTTCACGGCGAGGTCGCCGCGTGTGCCGGCCAGGAGCTCGTTGAAGCGCAGCTGGATGGGCTGCGAGAACTCGTAGACGTTGCCGGCGAGCTCGCCGACCGCCTTCTCGATCTGCTCCTGGAGTTCGGCTTTCGACAGGCCCGGGTCCGGCCATTCCTCCTGCGGCTTGAGGATGACGAAGGTGTCGGACGAGTTCGGGGGCATCGGGTCGGTGGCGACTTCTGCCGTCCCGGTCTTCGAGAAGACGTAGGCCACCTGCGGGAACTTCGAGACGACCTTCTCGACGTTGAGCTGCATCGCCTGCGACTGGGTCAGCGAGGTCGAGGGGATGCGGGTGGCGTTGAGCGCGATGCTCTTCTCGTCGAGCTGCGGGATGAACTCGGTGCCGAGCCGGGTGAACAGCACGCCGGCCACGGCGAGCAGCAGAAGGGCCGCGCCGACGAAGGCGAACGGTGCCCGGACCGCGGCGCCCAGCACCGGCCGGTAGACGGCCTTGAGGGCGCGGATGATGAGGTTGTCCTTCTCGGTCACCTTGCCGGTGATGACGATGGCGATGAGCGCCGGCACGAAGGTCAGCGATAGGACGAAGGCCGAGGCGAGGGCGATGATGACGGTCAGCGCCATGGGCTCGAACATCTTGCCCTCGACGCCCGTGAAGGTGAGGAGCGGCACGTAGACGAGGATGATGATCGCCTGCCCGTATAGGGAGGGCTTGATCATCTCCTCGGCCGAGGCCCGCACCGTCTGCAGGCGCTCCTCCAGGCCGAGCGTTCGTCCCAGCGCGTGCTGCTTCTCGGCGAGGTGGCGTAGGGCGTTCTCGGTGATGATGACCGCCCCGTCGACGATTAGGCCGAAGTCGAGGGCGCCCAGGCTCATGAGGTTGGCCGAGATCTTCGCCTCGACCATCCCGGTCATGGTCATCAGCATGGCGACCGGGATGACGAGCGCCGTGATGATGGCGGCCCGGATGTTCCCCAGCAGCAGGAACAGGATGACGATGACGAGGGCCGCGCCCTCGGAGAGGTTCTTGGCCACCGTGCGGACGGTCGCCTCGACGAGCAGCGTCCGGTTGAGGACGGTCTGCACCTCGACACCGGGCGGCAGCGAGCGCCGGATCTGGTCCATCTTCGTGTCGACCGCGGCCGAGACGGTGCGGCTGTTCTCGCCGATAAGCATCAGCGCGGTGCCGACGACCACCTCCTGCCCGTCCTCGCTGCCGGAGCCGGTGCGCAGGTCGCGGCCGATGCGCACCTCGGCGATGTCCTTGATGCGGACCGGGACGCCGCCGCGGGTGGTGACGAGGACGTTCTCGATCTCCTCCATGCTCTCCAGGCGGCCGGCGGCGCGCACGACGTAACCCTCGCCGTTGTCCTCCAGGTAGCGGGCGCCCTGGTTGGCGTTGTTGGCCTGGAGCGCGCGGGCGACGTCGCCGAAGGAGAGGTCGAGGGCGGTGAGCTTCGTCGGGTCCGGCTGGACGTGGTACTGCTTCTCGAAGCCGCCGACGACGTCGACGCCGGCCACGCCCGGCACCGTCTTGACCTGGGGCCGGATGATCCAGTCCTGCACCGTGCGCAGGTAGGCGGTCTGCTCCAGCTCCGTCTTGAGCCGCTGCCCCTCCGGCGTCAGGTAGCTGCCGTCGGGCTGCCAGCCGGGCTTGCCCGCCTCCGAGACCTTGCGCTCGCCTGGCTTCGCGTAGTGGACCGACCACATGTAGATCTCGCCGAGGCCGGTCGAGATCGGGCCCATGTGCGGCTCGGCTCCGGGCGGCAGGTCCTCCTTCACCTGGGACAGGCGCTCGGCGACCTGCTGGCGGGCGAAGTAGATGTCGAGTTTTTCCGCGAAGACGGCGGTGACCTGCGAGAAGCCGTTGCGCGAGAGGGAGCGCGTGTACTCCAGGCCCTTGATGCCGGCGAGCGCGGTCTCGACCGGGTAGGTGACCTGCTTCTCGATGTCGACCGGCGAGAGAGAGGGCGCGACCGTGTTGATCTGCACCTGGTTGTTGGTGATGTCGGGCACCGCGTCGATGGGCAGCTTGGTGAGGGCGTAGCCGCCGAACCCTGCCGCGAGGAGCGACAGGAGCAGGACCAACCAGCGCTGGTGGACCGAGAAGTCGAGGATGCGGGAGATCATGTCCGTTCCCCTCAGTGGTCGTGATCGGCTTCGCCCTTGCCGAGCTCAGCCTTGAGGAGGAAGGAGTTGGCGACCGCGATCTCCTCGCCGGGCTTCAGGCCGGCGGTGACCTCGTAGGAATCGTCGTCCGAGCGACCGAGCTCGACCTCGCGCTTCTCGAAGCCCGCCTCGGTGCGCACGAAGACGGCGCGCTTGCCCTCGACCGTCTGCAGGGCCGATTTCGGGATGCGCACCCCGACCTTGTCCTGCGCGATCTCGACCTCGGCGGTGACGAAGGTCCCGGGGCGCCAGGCCATGTCCTGGTTCGGCAGGGCGACGATGACACGGGCCGAACGGGTCTCCTGGTTCAGGAGCGGGCTGACGAAGACGACCTTGCCTTCGGCCCGGCGGTCGCCGCCCTCCTGGCTCGGGGTGACCACGACCCGGGCGCCTTCCCGCACCCTCGCGAGCTCGACGGTCGGCACCGAGAGCTCGATCCACACGGTCGAGAGGTCGGCGACGGTGTAGACGTCGGAGGGGTCGCCCTCCTTGCCGACGGCGGTGCCGACGTCGACCTTGCGCTCGACGACGCGACCGGCGAGCGGCGAGCGCAGCTCGTACTGGCGCAGGGTGGAGGCGTTCGGCGTCGCCTCGTCCTGCTTGGCGAGTTTGGCGACCTCGGCGGCGTTGAGGCCGAGGGCCGAGAGCTTCTGGCGGGCGAGGTCCTGCCGCAGGGCCGCCTCGGTGTAGACGGCCTTGGCGTTCAGGTAGGCCGACTCGGCCGAGACCCGCTTGTCCCAGAGCGCCTGCTGCCGGTCGAAGTTCGTCTTCTCCAGCTCCGCCCGGACCACCGCGGTGAGGTACTCGCTCTTGGCGTCGGCGACCTCGCGGCTGTCGAGCACGGCCACGACCTCGTCCTTCTTCACGAGGTCTCCGAGGCGCTTGCGCATCTCGGCCACCGTGCCGACGACCTTCGCCGGTACCCGGGCGATCCGGTCGGTATCGGGCGTGATGGTGCCGGGCACGAGGATGTGTCGGGCGAGCGTCCCGCCCTCGACCTTGGCGACCTCGATGTCCTGCCCCGCGACCTGCTCCGGCCGCATCCTGATCACGCCTTCCTCGGCGTGTTCCTCCCCCTCCTTGTGCTCGTGTCCGCCATGGGCGTGACCGGCGGACTCGTTGCTAGGCTCGGCCTTGTTCGGCGCCTTGTCGTGGCCGTGGCCGTCGCCCTCCGAGTGCGCCCCCTCGGGGGCCTTTGCGGGCGCGGCGGCGAACGCGAACAGGGTCGGGGGCACGCCCGCGGCGGCGAGGGTACCCCGAACGAAGTCGGTGACGGCGGGGACGGCGGCGGCGATGGCGATGCCGGTGGCCAGGAGGACCGCGGAGAGGAGGATACGCATGGGACCTGCTCGGACGGGCTTCCGCTCGGCGCGGAGCGCGCTCGCGGTCGGACCCGTTGTTCACGTGAGGGACCCGGCGCCGCGGCGGGCGCAGGGCTGGGACATGCGCCGCGACGGCGCCGTCACCTCACGCGCGAGGGGGCCTGGGCAGTCGGTCGGGGGCGATGGAGGAGGCCATCTCGCTCAACCGGGCGTAGACCGGCGGTGCGGCTTCGAGGCAGGGCATGACGGGGCCGCTCGCCGCCGTCGGGGCGACCTGGTGGCAGCCGCAGTGGATGTGGCAGGCCAGGCCGGGGTCGCCGGTGCCGGGAGCCGGCGCGGCGTCCACCACCGTCAGCTCCGCCGCGTGACCGTGGCTTTCGTGGAACGCGAGGTCGTCCGCGTAGCCGGCGACGGGCGCGACCAGGGACAGGGCGAGGACGAGCGCGAGCAGGCGGGCGGCGACCGCCCACCATCCCCGTGCCGCCCGTCGGCGGCTATGCCCGTGCCTGGAACCCATCTCCCGCCTTATGTGCGATTCCCTCCGGATGACACAAGCCATCGCTCCGGCCCGTTGAACATGGTCTGAACGAGACTACCCCAAGTCCTGGGAGGTCATCATCCGCTCCGACACTGAAACGGCCAAGACCGGGAAGTAGATCCCACGGCGCAAGGGCCAGGTCGGTCACACCGCGCGGTGGCGGGCCAAGCTGGTCCGCGCGCCGGTGCTGCCGGACCCAGCACGGATACGGAGCAGAAAAAATCCCGGAACGGTTCTTTTGGGCCGCGCATTCTCCGCCCAACCTCGAAACCAGGAGACCTCGGATGAAGATCACGATTGCCGCGCTCGCCGCTTCCGCCGCCCTGGCCCTCGCCCCCGCCAGCGCGATGGCCCAGCACGTGGACGTCGGCCCCGGCGGCGTCTCGGTCCATGGCGACCATCATCATCGCGACGTCGAGCACACCCACGGGGTGGTCGAGGAGCATCACCACGACCGTCCGGTCGTGCATGACCACCACGACGACGTCCACGAGCACACCGTGGTCGAAGAGCACCGCCACTAAGCCCTGCGCCGGGAGGGCCGCGAACCGGGCAAACCCGGTTCGCGGCCCTTCTCGTTTTCCGGTACCTTGAAGGTTACCGCTTCCTGAACGGCGATTTCAGAGCGCGTTCAATCTGGGTGTCCCAGGGTGGCGGCCACCTGGAGTTTCCTTCGGAGCGACACATGAGGACGATCTTCGCGGGCCTCGCGGCGGCCCTGATCCTCGCGCCGGCCGCGGCCTCGGCCCAATACTACGAGGGCGGCTACGGCTACCGGCGGCCGCATGACCACGTCGAGGTTTACCGTCACGGCGACCATGAGGACGTCGTCGTTCGGCACCACCACCCGCGGCGGTACGAGGAGCGGCGGTTCTACGAGGGACGGCCGCACCACCATCATCACCACGACTTCGACGACTGACGCCGTCGGACCGGTTCGCTGTGGCCCGACCCGGCTTGCGCCGGAGCGGGCCTTTCACGGCGCGCAGGGGGGCGAAGGCAAGGAGCAAAGGCAGAATACCGCTTCCCCGGCGGCTCCCGCCGAGGCGTCACTTCCTGCCGTGGCTGTGCCCGTGCGCGTGGCCATCGTTCTCGTGGTGAACCGGCTTGCCGTCGGGCCGGATCTCCTGGGCCTCGCGGACGCACGGGTCGTCACGATGGGCAGGGCCACCCGAGACGTTGCCGGTGTTCGGCACCGCCCGCTCGGGGCTCGCGGCATTGCCATGGCCGTCGATGGCCAGGGTCGGCGCGACGGTTCCGGCCAGCGTTCCCGCGGCGAGGATGGCGACCACAATGCGCTTCATCGGTCAATCTCCCGTTTCCCTGCGGCGTCGGCCGCTCGGAGGTTGAGATAGCCGCGTCGTTTGTCCCCCGATTGCCGCATACGTGACGAAGTGTGTCAGCCGGCGGAGCCGGCCCGAGGCAAGCGGATCTCGGCCCTGAGGCCGCCATCGGGGCGGTTCGCGAGGGTAAGGGTGCCGCCCTCGGTCACGACGGCGCGCCTGGCGAGGGTCAGCCCGAGGCCGGTCCCGCCGGTGTTGCGGTTGCGCGAGCCTTCGAGCCGGGTGAAGGGCTCGAAGGCGCGGGCGATGTCCTCCGGCGGGATGCCGGGACCGTCGTCGTCGACCCGCAGCACCAGCGTGGTCTCCTCGGCCTCCAGGCCGATGCGGGCCCGCGCGCCGTACCGCACCGCGTTGTCGACGAGGTTCTCCAAGACGCGCCGGAGGGCCACGGGTCGAACGGTCGCGAGGGCGCGCCCGGGGCCCGCGTACTCGACCTCGCGACCGGCATCCGACGCGGCGTCGGCGAGACCCATCAGCACGCTCGCGACGTTCGTGACCTGCCTTGCCTCGGGGTCGGCGTCGCCGCGCAGGTAGGCGAGCGTGGCGTCCACCATCGCCTGCATGTCGTCGAGGTCGGAGGCCATGGCACGTCGCTCCGCCCCGTCCTCCACGCGGTCGAGGCGCAGGCGGAGGCGGGCGATGGGCGTGCGCAGGTCGTGGGAGACGGCGGCCAGCGCCTGGGTCCGCTCGGCGAGGAGGGCGTGGATGCGCTCCTGCATGGCGTTGAGCGCCCGCCCGATCCCGCGCGTCTCGTCCGGACCGATCTCGGGGATCCGAACGACCGTGCCATGGCCGATCCGCATCGTGGCGCGGGTCAACGCGCGCAGGGGACCCGCGATCCGATGCATCAGGACGACGGCCGCCGCCCCGACAAGGATGGTCATGGCCGTCGCCAGCAGGGCCCAGGGCATGCGGTGGGTCGAATCGGGCGAGTGGGCCGACCGGAAGGTCAGGAAGCTTCCGTCCGGCAGCGGCAGCGCCCCCCGGAGATCCTGCCGGTGGAACGGCTCGCCGGGAGCATCCTGGCTGAGGGCGAGGCCTTGCCCGAGGACCGGTTCGAGGTCGAGGACCTGGTCACGGAAGGTTCGCAAGGCCGGGTCCGTGCCCCGGCCGTCGGGCACGTCCCTCGCCCAACCGATCTCGAAATGGCTGGACGACAAGGCGCGCGCCTCGGCGGTCCGCGCGTCTGCCGGCCGGCGCAGGACCGCCTCGCGCGCCAGGACGAGTTGCCGCGCGACCTCGCTCGCGAAGGCCTCGTCGGCCGCGGCCGCGGCCGACTGGCGGTAGAGCGCGAGGGCACCGCCGTGGACCGCGAGGACGGCCAGGAGCAGGACCGCGACCGTGCGCCCCTCCAGGCTCCGCGCAAGGCCGACGAGCCCCCTCATGCCCGCTCGACCTTGGCCGCCAGCATGTAGCCCGAGCCGCGCACGGTCTTGATGACGGGGACCATACCTTCGGGCGGTTCGAGCTTGCGACGCAGGCGGCTGACAAGGGTGTCGACGCTGCGGTCGGACGGCGCGGCGAGGCGCCCTCGGCTCATCTCCAGGATCTGCTCGCGGCCGAGCACCCGCCCGGGATGCTCCAGGAAGACCAGCAGGAGGTCGTGCTCGGCGCCCGACAAGTCGACGGCGGCCCCCTCGGGGTCGGTCAGGGCACGGCTGCGCAGGTCGAGCCGCCAGCCGGCGAACGCAAGTGCTTCCGGCCTTACCGCCGCGGCCGGCAGGGGCGCGATGGCGGCGCGGCGGAGCACCGCCCGTATCCGGGCGAGGAGTTCGGGACGGCCGAACGGCTTGGCCAGGTAGTCGTCGGCGCCGAGTTCCAGCCCGAGGACGCGGTCGGCCTCCTCGTTGCGGGCGCTCAGCATGATCACGGGGACGGTGCCCTTCGCGCGCAACGCCCTGAGCAGGTCGATCCCCGAAGCGCCGGGCAGCATGACGTCGAGCAGGATGAGGTCGACCGCGCCCTCGGGCAGGTGCGACCACATCTCGGCGCCGCTTCGGCAGCCCGTCACGCGATAGCCGCTCTCCCGCAGGATGCGGGTGACGAGCACGCGCATGCCGTCGTCGTCCTCGACGAGGAGCACATGGGGTGCGTCGGCGTCCACCATCGTCCTTTCCCCTGGCCGCTTGGCCGCTCGTTCAATGCCGCTCGTGCAGGCACTCGCCGTGGTCGGCGAGCACCTCGATGATGCGGCATTCACGGACGTGGCCGCCCGCGCACTGACCGACCATCGCCCGCACCTCGTCCCTCAGGCCGGTCAGGCGCGCGATCCGGTCGTCGATGTCGGCGAGGTGTTTGCGCGCAATGGCATCCGCCTCCGCGCACGGTCGTTCCGGCTGGCCCGCCAGGTCGAGCAGGGTTCGGATGTCCTCGATCTCGAACCCGAGCTCGCGCGCGTGCCGGATGAACCGCAGGCGACGCACGTCGGCATCACCGTAGGTGCGCCGGTTCCCCTCGGTGCGCTCAGGCGTCGGCAGCAAACCCCGCTCCTCGTAGAACCGGATGGTGGGGACCTTCACGGCGGCCCGCCGTGACAGCTCCCCGATGGCGATGGGCTTCATCGAGCTTGCTCCTCTAGCCGCTGGAGGAATTAGGGTCCCTCCGAGAGATGCGGAAGGTACTCGCCATGAGCGAAGCGACGACCCTGGACCGGACCGGGTCCCCCCTCACGCGTCTGCGCGTGTCGGGCATGGACTGCGCCTCCTGCGCGGCCAAGGTCGAGACGGCCGTCCGACGCCTGCCCGGCATCGAGCAGGTCGAGGTCTCGGTCGCGACGGAGACCCTCACGGTCCGGCACGACCCTGCGACAAGCGCCGGGTCCATCGCCGCGACGGTACGGGGGCTCGGCTACGGCGCCGAGGATCCCGACGCCGTCGCGCCGGAGGCAGGGGCCCCGGACATGCCCTGGTGGCGGGCGCCCAGGGCCCTGCTGGTATTCGCCTGCGGCGCGGCGTTGGTGCTGGCTTACGCGGTCGGACGGGTCGCGCCGGCGACCGAGCGCTGGGCCTTCCTCGCCGCCATGGCCGTCGGGCTGGTTCCGGTCGCCCGGCGCGCCCTGTCGGCAGCCCGGCACGGGACGCCGTTCTCCATCGAGATGCTGATGACGGTTGCCGCCGTCGGCGCGACCGTCATCGGGGCCACCGAAGAGGCGGCCACCGTCGTCTTCCTGTTCCTGGTCGGCGAGGTGCTGGAGGGCGTCGCCGCCGGGCGCGCCCGTGCGAGCATCCGTGGGCTCACGGGCCTGGTACCTGACACGGCCCTGCTGGAGCGGGACGGCGCGACCGTACAGGTCCCGGCGGCGAGCCTCCGGGCCGGCGCAACGGTGCTGGTTCGCCCCGGCGACCGGGTCCCGGCGGACGGGACCGTCGCCGAGGGCGAGAGCGCCGTCGACGAGGCGCCAGTCACCGGCGAGAGCGTGCCGAAGCGGAAGGCATCGGGCGACACGGTGTTCGCCGGCACGGTCAACGGCGACGGGGCGCTGCGCGTCCGGGTGACCGCCGCGGCGCGGGACAACACCATCGCCCGCGTCGTGCGGTTGGTGGAGGAGGCGCAGGACACGAAGGCCCCGACCGAGCGCCTGATCGACCGGTTCTCCAAAGTCTACACGCCGGCCGTGGTCGCGGTGGCCGCCCTCGTCGCCGTGGTTCCGCCGCTCCTCGCGGGCGGTTCCTGGGGCGAGTGGGTCTACAAGGGACTGGCCATCCTGCTGATCGGATGCCCCTGCGCATTGGTCATCTCGACGCCGGCGGCCATCGCGGCCGGGCTCTCGGCCGGCGCCCGCCGCGGACTGCTGATCAAGGGCGGCGCCGTGTTGGAGCGGCTGGCCGAGGTCACCCAGGTCGCTTTCGACAAGACGGGCACCCTGACCGGGGGCAAGCCGGTCGTCACCGACGTGGTCGGGATCGGCAGGTCGGAACGGGACGTGCTCTCGCTGGCCGGCGCGCTGGAGGCGGGGTCCTCGCACCCGCTCGCCCGGGCCGTCCTGACCAAGGCCGCCGAGGTCGGGGCTCCGGTGCCTCCCGCATTCGGTGCGACGGCGTTGGGCGGCAAGGGCGTCGCCGGCAAGGTCGGTGGACTCGACCTGTTCCTGGGCTCGCCGCGGGAGGCGGCCGCCCGCACGGCACTCACGGGTGGGCAGGAGGCCCAGGTCTCCGAGCTTCAGGGCGAAGGCAAGACGGTGTCCGTGCTCCTCGCGGATGGGGTGGTGGCTGGGTTGCTCTCCATGCGGGACGAGCCTCGGCCGGACGCAAAGGCCGGCGTCGACCGCTTGGCGGCGGAGGGCGTTGGGGCGGTCATGCTCACCGGCGACAACGCGCGCACCGCGCGGGCCGTGGCCGACGCGCTCGGCATTGAGGCTTTTGCCGAACTCCTGCCCGAGGACAAGCAGCGGATCGTACGCGGGCTGCAGGCCGGCGGTGCGGTTGTGGCGAAGGTCGGCGACGGCATCAACGACGCGCCGGCGCTCGCGGCCGCGGATGTCGGTATCGCGATGGGCGGGGGCGCCGACGTTGCGCTGGAGACGGCCGACGCGGCGGTCCTTCACGGGCGCGTCGCCGACGTCGCCCGCATGATCGAGCTCTCGCGCCGGACGCTTGCCAACATCCGGGCGAACCTCGCCATCGCGCTCGGCCTGAAGGCGGTGTTCCTGGCGACGACGGTCCTTGGCATCACCGGCCTGTGGCCGGCCATCCTCGCCGATACCGGGGCAACGGTCCTCGTGACGGCGAACGCGCTGCGGCTTCTGCGGATGCGGGTTTGAACCGGACGGAGCGCCCCGGCGAACGAGCTGCCCACGGTCGCGGTGACCATAAACCCGAGCTGCAGCTGCTGCGAGAAGTGGGTCGCCCACCTGCGCGAGGCCGGCTTCGCGGTGGCGGTGACCAAGGGATCGGTGAACCCGCTGAAGGCTGGCCTCGGCGTGCCGCGGGACCTTGCCTCCTTCCACACCGTCCTCGTCGGCGGGTATGTGGCCGAGGGGCACGTCTCCGCCGGGGCGATCAAGCGGCTCCTGGCGGAAAGGCCCCAAGGCGCGGGCTGGCCGTCCCGGGCATGCCGCTCGGCTCGCCAGGCATGGAGGTCGAGGGCATGGAATCGGATGTCTACGAGGTCTTGCGGTTCGGGCCTCAGGGACGACCCAGGTTCGTCCGCTACCGCGGCGGCGAGCTGGCTTGAGCCCGCTCGACGCTTGAGCCTGGAGCTGTGGCAAGCTTCAGGACGGCCGGCCTAGCATGTCGAGGATCGGGCAGATCGGCACCTGTTCGCCCGAACATCGCTCGACGGTTCCGTCAAGGATACGTTCCAGCGCCACCAAAAGGGTAAGCTTGGCTCGCACCGCCGCTAGGTGTGCGCTTGCGATATCCCGGACCTCGGCGCAGGACCGGCGGTCCGGTTCCGCGAGCCTCAGCAGTGCCCGAACGTCCTCGATGCCAAAGCCCAGCTCTCGGGCATGGCGGATGAAGGCCAGGCGCTGGACATGGGTGCGGTCATACGCGCGATGGCCGCCCCTGGTTCTGGGAGGCGGCGGCATGAGCCGGATGCTCTCGTAGTAGCGGATGGTTTCGAGGTTGACGCCCGTCGCCTTGGCCAATTGCCCGATGCTGATACCGCGCGATGCCGTGACCATTTTGCCGCTTGAACCCGTAGTAGCTACGGGATGCAGGGTGCCATGCATCAGTCAGGAGCACCACACATGACGGTTCGCACCGTGACCGAACCCACCGAAGAACCGGATCGCAGCACGGTCTCCACCGGTTGGCTTGCCGGCTTGGGCACCCTGTTTGGGATGGGGGCGCTCGCGGCGTCGTCGTGCTGTGCCTTGCCGGTCGCGCTGGTCGGGCTCGGTGCAACAGGCACGGTGCTCGGTGGCCTGAGCCTTCTGACGAACCTTCGTCCCTTTCTGCTAGGCGGGGGGGTCCTTGCGCTGCTTGTCGCCTGGGGCCTGCTGGTCCGATCCCGCGCGACGGCGTGCGCGCTGCATGGACCCTGCACGGAGCCTTCCTCCCGATGGCGGACGGTGGTCCTGCTCGGATCCGGTACCCTGCTGGTCGGCCTTGCCTTGGTGTGGGGGCCACATATCGAGCCGCTACTGTTAAGGGCGATGCGAGGGTGACGATGCAGCTCAATTCGACGCTCACCTGCCCGCAGTGCGCCCGGCAGGCCAAGGAAACGATGCCGGCCGACGCCTGCCAGTTCTTCTATGAATGCACCGGCTGCGGCACGCTCCTTCGCCCCAAGGCCGGAGATTGCTGTGTCTTCTGCTCCTACGGCGACATACCCTGCCCACCGGTCCAAGAGGCCGAGCGGTGTGGGCAAACTGCACGCTGCTGCGGTGGCACCTGACGCATCTCGCGACTTTCGCACCGCTATCGGGGCGCACACCTCGACTATTGCACGTCCAACCGAGCTTCGCGTCCGGCCGGATCGCTACAGCTGCGATGCAATTCCATCGGGTCGGACCGGGCGGGGCACTGCCCAGAAGCACTGTGACAAAGGACCCGAGCCTATTTTGCGGTGAGAGATATCTCGCGCACTACGCGAGGCCAGCTGCAAGGAGACTGTTCCCGAGTGGCGCGTGAACCCGATGGCGGGCGGCTCGGGACTACCGCTGGACCTCGCCTCCTGCCGCACGGCCGAGGGCGTAGCGATATGACCGAGCAGCACGTGCAAGCGGAGAGGCCTCGGAGCAGCACGTCAGGAGGCCCGGCCATGCCGGTCGAGCATCGATGTCGAAGACATGGAGGCCGACCCCGGCGACGTCGTCCTGTTCTAATCAACGGGCCGGCGCGCGTTCGCGTGCTACCGCCGAGGTGAGATTGCGCAGCAGCCTCCTCACAGCGAGTTTCGATGGCGGGCGCACGTGTTCCCTTGGGCGACCCTGGCGAGGCTGAGATAGGCGTCGTCGAGGCAAGCCGAGGTACGCGCGAGACTCCCGGCATCGTCGACGAGGGCCTCCAGTGCGCGGAGGAGATGCTCGGCCGTGGCCGTTGCCCCCTCCCGCCGCGCTCGCTGGAACGCGGCCAGGATGAGGGTGTCGAGGGCTTCCGCCTCGAATTCGGGTGGCGATGCGCTCATGGGCGTCCTACCTCGACGGACGGCGTCTCGGACCGGAAGAGACGTACGGCCGCTGCGGCGAGCGCAAGTTCCGCCGCCGCGAACAGGGCGAGCGTCGTCCCGACCCCGAAACGGAGCAAGCCGCCGAAGAGCAGGCTTCCCAGCCCGAACCCGGTGAACAGCAGGCAGACGTTGAGCCCCATGGCCTGGCCCGGACGTTGGCCCCCGAGCGCGGTGACGATGCCGGCGAGCAGCGGCTGGGTCATGTCGTAGCCGAGCGACAGGACCGTCACCGCCACCGCCGCCAGGAGAAGCGGCGCGTTGAGGGTCAGGGCCGCCGCCGACAAGGCCCCCAGGAGCAGGCCGGCCGGGAGCAGGCGGCCGCGCCCTCGCCGGTCCGCGATGCGGCCGATGACGGGCCCCAGGAGGAAGCCCGGGATGCCGTAGCCGAGGAGCGCAAGGCCGACCCCGACGGGACCGAGCCCGTATCGCTGCTCGAAGTACAGGCCGAGCCAGGTGAACACGCCGGAATGGAACATCGAGTTGAGCAGGACAAAGCCGTAGGTGCGGCATCCGCGTGGGTTGAGCAGGAGGTCGCGATAGCCGCGGAACAGGTCGGGCAGCCGTGTCCCGGCCGCCGTGGCGCCCGGGATGATCCCCTGTGACGGCGCGAGGACGAGCAGGAGCGCGCCCCCGGCGACGCCAACGGTGAGGAATAGGCCGCGCCATCCCACGACCGGTTCGAGCAGGGCACCGAAGGTCGACCCGAAGGCCATGCCGCCGGCCATTGCCCCAAACAACCATCCCAGGGGGCGCCCGCGTCGTTTGTAGGGGAAGAGCCGGCCTACGAGAACCAGGCCGAGCGGAACGACCCCGCTCGCCCCCAGGCCGGTCATGAAGCGCCACATGGCGAGTTGCCCGACCGAGCTCGCCGTGGCCGTCAGGGCCGTCAGCGCCGCGAAGGTGCCCAGGGAACCCGCCATGACGCGCCAGACGCCGAGGCGGTCCGCCAGCAAACCGTAGACCAACGTCGCCGCGCCGTACGGGATCAGGTAGGCGGGAACGATGAGCCCGACGCGCTCGGGCGAGACGCCGAACCCCTGCGCCAACTGCGGCAGGACCGGCGCGACCATGAACGCCTGGAAGAAGATCACGAATGCCGCCGCCGCGAGCACGCGGAGCAGGCGCTCGCGGTCGACCTCCGCGGGCTCTGCCGCTCCGGGGATCATGCCTGCACCTCGGCGCCGTCGAACCCGCCGTTGGCGAGCGCCGCCCGGATCTCCGCGGGTCCGACGCGGGACGGCTCGAACCGAACGGCGACGTACTTGCGCCACGCGCTGGACCTCGCCTGCCGGATCCCCGGAACGGCCATCAGCAGGTCACGGACCGTCTCGGCGCACCTGTCGCACAGCATTCCCGGCACGGAGAGGGTGACCTCCGTCAGGGAGGCGGTTTCGTCGCTCATGAGGTCTCCGGGGTTCAGAGCAGGTCCGCGTAGACCCGTGCGTAGTAGGCGCTGACCAGTAGGAGCGCAGCGCCGCTGAGGAGCTGCAGGGCTCGCCCCCAGACGCCGAGGCGGGCCAGGCGGGTGACCGCGCTCCCGGCCGCACCGGCGGCGAGGAAGGGCAGGCCCCGACCGAGGCCGAATGCGAGGGCGAGGACGACGCCGCGCCCGGTCCGACCCTCCGCAGCCGCCACCGTGAGCAGCAGCAGCAGCGGCGCGACTGAGGTGCCGACGCTGAACACCAAGCCGTAGGCGAAGGCGCCGAGGAGGCCGGGGCGGCGCCAGGCTGTCAGCGCTCGGGTGCGCAGGCGCGGCCACCAAAATGCGAGCAGCGCCGCCGCGAGCGAAACGACGGCCATGAGCAGGGCCCAGTTCCGGCCGAACGCCTCCGTCGCGAGCGCGCCGAGATGTCCCGCCGCGGAGCCGAGGGCGGCGAGGCTCAGGACGATTCCGGCAAAGAAGGCCCCGGCCACCTGCAGTCCGGCGCGGCGGGACCCCGCCTCCGAGGCCCCGGCGACGCTGGCCAGGCCCAGCCCGACCGGCAGGGTGCAGGGGCAGACCGCGCTGGCCAGCACCCCGGCGAGGAATCCGATCCAGAGGGCGGCCGGCCCGCTGGCGCCGGTCGCCAAGGGCTGGACGAGGTGTTCGAGCGTCACGGCGCCACCATGGGAGGACCGGGGGTGTAACCGAGGCCCGCGATGGCCGTCCGCACGCGACCGAGCAAGAGGGGTCGGCCAGCGGCGTAGGTGACGCGGAGCGTGCGGCCGACGAAATCGATCTCCGCGTCGGTCACCCCGTCCACCTTCCGGACCGCACGCTTGATCGAGGCGGCGCAGGAGAGGCAGGCCATGCCTTCCACCGGGATGGTCGCGACCCTCAGGTCGGAGCCGCGGCGTGACATGGCCGGCGCATCCTCCTGGGCCCGAACCGGCCTGCCCGGTCCCAGGAGGAGGGCCGCCAGCGCGACCGCCGCGCTCGAAGAATTCAGGAACTTCATCGCCGACCTCTTTCGGTCGCGAGCCTGTTCGTGCCGGGCAGGCTGCCGACGCTCGTGATCGCGCCCAGGAACAGTCCGGGCTGGCCCCAAAGGGAATTGAGGAAGATCGCGGTGACGCTCACCGCCATGGCGACCATGGCCCAGATCGGATTGACGAGGCCGGTCGCGGCGACCGGGATGCCAAGGCCGTTGAAGGCGAAGGCCAGCCAGACGTTCTGGAGCATCTTGGCGTAGCTGCGCCGGCTGATGCGGCGGGCGAGCGGCAGCGCGGCCAGGCGGTTCGACAGGATGATGATGTCCGCGGCCTCGATGGCGATGTCGGTACCCCCGCCCATGGCGATGCCGACGTCGGCCTGCATCAGGGCGGGCGCGTCGTTGATGCCGTCGCCGACCATGGCGACCTTGGCAGTCGCCTGGAGGCGCCGCACGGTCTCCGCCTTGCCGTCGGGCAGTACCCCCGCGTGGACTTCGTCGATGCCCGCCTCGGCGGCGATCCGGCAAGCGGCCGGCTCGTTGTCACCGGTGAGCAGGACCGTCCGCAGGCCCTCGGCCCGCAAGGCCGCGACCGCCCGCGCCGCGTCGGACCGTAGCCTGTCGTCGAGGGCGAGCAGGCCCAGCAGGCGACGGTCCCGACCGACCACGATGACGGTGCGCCCGGCCCCCTCCAGGTCCTGGATGCGAGCCGCTGCGGACGAGAGGTCGATGCCCCGGCCCGCTAGGAACGCCGGGCTGCCGACCAGGACCTCGCCCGCCCCGGTGCGGGCGACGACGCCCTTGCCCGGAACGGCCTCGAACGAGGTCACGTCCGGGGGCACGGCGCCGCGCGCGAACGCGGCCTTGACCACCGCCTGCGCGAGCGGGTGCTCGGACGTGGCCTCGGCCGCGGCGGCAAGGGCGACGAGATCGGCCTCGCTCCCGGAGAACGCCTCGACCTCGCGGACCGTGGGTCGGCCCTCGGTGAGGGTCCCGGTCTTGTCGAGGACGACCGTGTCGACGAGGCGGTAGCCCTGGAAGGCCTCGCCGGTCCGCATCAGGATGCCGTGCTCGGCGGCCTCGCCGGCCCCCCGCACGATGGAGAGGGGCGCCGAGATGCCGACGGCGCACGGGTAGCCCATGACCAGGACGCTCAGGCCCGCGAACACGGCCCGCTCGATGTCGGGTTCGCCGCCGGCCAACGAGGTCATGGCGAGCCAGCCGACGTAGGCCAGCGCGGCAACCACGAGCACGGTCGGGGTGTAGACCTGCAGGACGCGGTCGACGAGGTGGAGCAGGCCGGGCTTGAGGGCGCGGGCGTCCTCGACCTCGCGCACCACCTTCTGCAGGAAGCTGCCGGCCCCCACCGCGGTCACCCGCACCAGCAGGGTGCCGGTGCCGTTGATCGAGCCGCCGATGACGGCGTCGCCCTCCGCGCGCTCGACCGGGATGGGCTCGCCGGTGATGAGGGCCTGGTCGACGGCGGAGCGGCCGCCCGCGACCGTGCCGTCGACGGGCACGCGTTCCCCGGGGCGGATGCGGACGAGGTCGCCGGCCGCGACGGCGTCCAGTGGCACATCCCGCTCCTGTCCGTCCCGGACCATGCGGGCGGTCTCCGGCTGAAGGTCGAGGAGCCGCTTCACGGCCTGGGAGCTGCGCGTCTTGACGATAAGCGACAGCCACTCGGAGAAGATGTGGTAGGTCGCGACCATGACCGAGACGGCGAAGAACGGCGCGGTCGGGTAGTCCGGCCGTTCGAGGACCAGCCCGATGACGCCGCCGAGCATGCCCGCGAAGGCGCCGATCTCCAGCAGCACGTGCTGGTTCAGGATGCCGCGGCGGAGGGCCTGGATGGCCATGTGCAGGATGTGGCCCCCAACCCCGAAGACGAGCACGACCGCGAGCGCCGCGACGAGCCAGGGGGCGAAGGCCGCAAGGTAACCCTGGAGGTTCAGGTAGAGCAGGCCGAGCGCCACGGCGGCGAGACCGACGGTGCTGGCGGCCGCAGCGAGGAGGCTGGTCTTCCGCAGGACAAGGAAGACCATCGCGCCGAGGCTAAGGCAGACCAGGGCGGGCAGGAAGCCGATCCAGCCGAGGGTGGGGTCCGCGATGATGGGAATCGAGGCGACGCTCAGGGCGACCGCCACGACGAAGCGGCGGCTCTCGCGCACAAGATCGCGCTCCTCCTCCTCGTAGGGCCGGACCTTGCGCGGGTCGGAGATGGTGTAGCCGATGTCGCGCAGGATCCCCAGCAACGCGGCCGGCCGCGCGACCCTCGGGTCGTACTCGACGAGGGCCTGCTCGTGGGTCAGGCTGACCGCCACTTTGTCGACGCCGGGCTGGCTGCCCAGGGCCTTCTCGATGGTCCCGGTGCAGAGCGAGCAGTGCAGGCCGCCGATCCGAGCACGGATGCGCGCCCGGTCGGGCCGGCTGGCAGGCTCCTCGCTCCATAGGGAAAGGTCGGTTTCGAGGGCCGCTGTGGCCATCGGTCTGCCTCCTGGAATGTCCGGTCGGGTGGATCAGGCCGAGGTGCGGGCCACGACGCGGAAGCCGCGCTTCTCGATCAGCTCGACGAGGCGGTCCTCGCTTGTGGCCGCCGGGTCGAAGAGGGCTCGGACGCGTCCCTCGTCGAAGGAGACGTCGATGCCGCGGACGCCGGGATGAGCCTCCAGCAGGGAGCCGACCGAGGCGGAGCAGGCGGCGCACCGCCAACCTTCGACCTTCAGGGTGACCGTCCTCATGGCGTGTTCCTCTTCCTCGGTTCGTCGCATCGGCAGGTACTCGGCTCCCGCGGAGCCTCGTCGAGAGCTTCCAGGATGGTGCAGCCGCTCAGGCCGCCGTGGCCCGGGCACGACGCGACCACGGCCTCCAAGGCAGCGCGGACGCGCAGGAGCTCGGAGATCTTCTCGTCCACCTCTGCGATCTTGTGCTGGGCTTGGGCACGCACATCGGCGCAGTCGGCCTCCGGGTTAGCCCGCAGGGCGAGCAGCTCCTGCGCCTCCCTGAGGGAAAACCCGATCCTCTGGGCCTGCCGGATGAAGCGGATGCGAGCGACCACCTCGGGCGGGTAGGTCCGATAGCCTGCCCCCTTGGCCGGCTGCTCGATCAGACCCTGGCGCTCGTAGAACCGGATGGTCTCGACGCCGACACCAGCCTCCTGCGCCGCTTTTCCGATGGTCAAATTCCTCATCTGCCGTCCCGGCATCACCAACACTCCACGAGCCTACACTCCGTACTATGGTACGGGGTCAAGGGAGCATAAGGCCGCCCACTGATTAAGGGTGGGATTTCGAGATGAAACAGCAAAGCTGAGGGGAAGGCCCGCTGGGATCGGCCCGTTGGGGGGGCTTGATCAAGTGCTATCGGGATCGGCGCTGCGAGTTTCATTGGATAGCGCCCACCTTGCCGAGGCACCGGTGTCGGCGGCACTCGCGACCTTGGCCTGTGCAGCTCAAGCGATTGACTTGGGCCGAGGCCATTCAGGTTGGAATTTCTAACCTCCGGCCCGGATCGTTCGCGCAGTACGGGGGATGGGTATGAGATTTCTTATGGGCGCCACGCTGGCTTTGCTTGCAGGGTTCGTAACAAGTCAGCTGACAATATCTGCCAGCCACGCAGCCTAGGCCGACAACGTTCCGGCCCATCATCGCGTCTGTCTCAAGCGGGCCGATCCGCAATATAGAATCTGGCGTTCCGACGAGGAGCGACCCTGGATTGCCGCCGTCGTCCGCAAAGTCAATGATGCGCGGCAGCTGCCGTGATCCAGCACGGCCCTGTGCGGAAGCCGCCGATGAAGGCGATGTCCATGCGCCTCCCGATGCGTCCGACATTGCACTTCTCGATGCTGAAGCCCGGCGACCGGGTTCAGGTCCGCGCCGCTGAAAACGCCGGGCAGGTCAAGGTCGTGGGCCGGAGGATGCTTCAGTTGCGCCCGTCAGGACGATGGAGTGCCTCCCGCCTGTCCTCTGGGGGCCGAGTGTGGTGCCGGCCGGCGCATTGCTTGAACCGTGGGCATCGACGTGGTCCAGGAGGCGCAGCCCGCCTCAGCATCCGACATTAAGGGGGCCTCGGTGCTCCGGATGTTGAGATGGTTACCGCGGACTATGGAACCGGCAACCATCTTGATTGCCGTGAATGGACCTTTGCTCCGCGGGCCGCCTTAGATGTAGCCGAAGTATAGGGTTGAAGTTCGTCCCTGGGGCGATCCCGTTCAGCCTCGCTCAGGGACCGGCTCCGACGCCGTCGTGCTTCGCCTGCGTCCTGCTGACCAGAACGCCAATCGCTTCTCCGCTTCGGTAGAAGCGCGCCCCACGGTTCTCCAGGGCTTCGCGCAAGGCCCGTACCACACGGCCCCGGGGCTCCACTTTCTGGTTCTCGTAATCATTGATCGTTTTCTTGCTGACGTCCGAGAGCTTCGAGAATTCAAGCTGCGTCAGACCGAGCAACTCCCGGGCTGCTTGGCACACGACACCCGGCAGGGATGCGCCGGGCTCCAGCGCTTCGACGTTGGCTGAGGATAAGTCGAGCGGCGGCTTGCTTTGCTCGTGATAAAATATTACACCTGTGGTATAGTTCCATCTCTTCGTTTGAGCTCGCCCGTCCGCGCGTGGTCCCACTCCATCGCCGGCATCCGTGGCCCGCTCCGCTCTCTCGGGATGGGACTGCTCCATGCTCTACGCCTTCTACGGGGCCGATGGCCGTTCGGCCGCGACCCATGCCGCCCTCGTGGCGGCCCACGCCCTGGCGACCGCCGCACGGCCCGCCACGTTGCTGAGGATCACCGAGCGGGGACAGGGCCTTGCCCGGATCCCGGAGACGATGCCAGAGGCCCTGTGCGTCGTCGAGGCCGAACCCGGCGACCTCATGACCTTCGACGATCCGGAGGAGCTGATCAGGCAGGCACGGGCCACGGCGCGGGACGTCGTCCTGGACCTTCCGCTCTCCTGGCTCCCCGAGCGCAGCTTGCGCGAGGCGGCGGCCTTGTCGGTGGTCGTCGTCGGCCCGGGCGCCATGGAGGAGCGCCTCGCAGCCTTCGCCCTTGGTCAGTGCGGGGAGCAGGTAACCGCGGGGCGGCCGGCGCCGGATCAGGCTTCGGGCGCGGGGCCGGAGCCCGGATCCCCTGCCCCGATCTGGTTGCTCGGGGCCGGACGTGCCGGCGGAGGTCCGGACGCCACCCGTTTCGAACAGGCGATGCGCCCCCTCCTCCGCCGCGCCGGGGCCGGCGACGGGTGCCGGTTCCTGCCCGTGGCCCTGCCTGCGCCGACGCGGTCCGAGGCGCACGCCGTCGCGGCGGGCCATCCGCTGGCCGGAACGGTGCGGCAGGGCATGCTCCTTCTCGCCGCCATCGAGGTGGCCGCCCAGGATCCCTTCGTCGCTTCCCTCGACAGCGGGCGGTTCGCCCGCGCGCTCGGCCTTGATCCCGACCTGCCCATCACCCCCGACGAGCGGCGGCTCTGCGACCGGCTGCGCGACCTCGCCGACGCGCTGGAGGCGCTGGAGCAAGGCGGACCGGCTCCGGAGGAGATGGCGCGGGCGCCGCTCATGGAATCCTGGAGTTTTCTGAGCGGCCGGACGCGGGTGCTTGCCGGCGTCTCCTTCGGCCACCCGACCATCACTTCCGGGCGCCCCACCCTCACCTCGGACGTCTTCGCCACGGACGGAAGAACTTGGGCGCGGACGCTGTCGCGCCTCTATCGCCTGGGGACACCGGCAGAGGCGACGCCGGCGGCGGGGCTCCAGTGAGCGCGCGCCCTCCCGCCCATCCCGACGCCATGGAGATAGCCTGACATGTCCCGACCTGCTTCCGGGCGCCGCGACGCCTGCCCGGCCGCTCCTGCGTGCCCGCCCGCCGCCAACGCCGCGCTGAGGCGCGCGCCCCCGATGCTCAGGCTGTGGCGGGTCGTGCCGCCGCAGTCCCTCGGTCCCGCGACGGCGCGCTCACTCCTCATGGTGTTGCGCGCGGTCGAACCCCCTTGCGCCCGGCGACGCTGGGACGCTGCGCTCCGGGGCGATCCGGTCGCGACCACGCGCATCGCGCTCACGGTCCTGCGCCTGGAAGGGGTGAGCGGACCAGCGGCCGACACCGTCGCGAGCGCCCTGCTGCTGCGTGCCTTGTGCGGTGATCGAACCGCCCCGGTCGTCCTCGCAAGCGCGCTGAGGCGATTGGCGCGCCGACGTCCGGACGAGCGTCACCTGGTCGAACTCGCCGCGCGGTGGGCGGCCTGGGTGCCGCGCGTCCCGCCGGCGCCGCGGCCGTGACCGACTGGGACCGGTTCGCCCCGGCGCCGACCGAGAACCCCTGCCCCGCATCCCAATCGCCCAAGGACGGCACCCATGCGCATCTGGATCCTGTCGGACCTTCACCAAGGAGTGGGAGGGCCACCGTGGAACCCGGCCCGTATCCCCGAAGCTGACGTGGTGGTCTGTCAAAAAGCGTTGGAACGGGACCCCGGATCGGCGTGCAATGGGGACCCCTTCGCAAGCTCGGCACGGTGCGGCTGAGCTGATCCGAAGCCCAGCTTTGGCGTCGTAGGTTCTGGCCTCAG
>NZ_JBNHES010000026.1:0-36839 GCF_050591105.1 Methylobacterium endophyticum | reverse complement strand
CTTCACGCAGGATGACGAGCAGATCCTCGACCACAGCCATGCCCCTCACAGAGAAAAGCTTGGTCAGAATCGATCAAACTCAAAAACGCAACGCCCACGATACTCATATGCGATTCCCCTGCCCCTTTGGGGGAGAGGGTGGCCCGCGAAGCGGGTCGGGCGAGGGGAGCGCCCTCTCCGGATACGGCGCTCCCCTCACCCGACCCTCGCTGACGCGAGGGCCACCCTCCCCCGCAACGGGGGGAGGGAAGACGCGAGACGCCGAACCGATTGATCGGAAACCGAAAGAGAGCGCGCACACCCTGCGCCCGTTACGCGAGGCTACCTTCGGAAGGACATCACGCCCAGCTCGATCGCCGACATGCGAAAAACCCGCACCGCCTAGCGGCGGCACGGGCTTCGGATCACGGGGCCGAACGTGCGGCGATCAGTTCGCGGCAGCGGCGGCGGGGGCGGCGCCCGGAGCGGCGCTCGGCGCGGCCGACGGGAAACCGGAGCGGCGCGGACCGCCGGCACCGAAGCGGGGCTTCGGCTTCGGAGCGGCGATCAGCCCCTCGCGGATCGCGGTCTTGCGGGCCTGCTTGCGGGCGCGGCGGACGGCCTCGGCCTTCTCGCGGGCCTTGCGCACGGAAGGCTTCTCGTAAGCCTTGCGCTGCTTCATCTCGCGGAAGATGCCCTCACGCTGCATCTTCTTCTTGAGGACGCGGAGAGCCTGATCGACGTTGTTGTCGCGAACGAGTACCTGCAACGGACTTGATCCTCTAGAGTATGGCCCTTCGTCTTCGGCTCACCGCGCCTTCGACAGGCCCCTTCG
Source organism: Methylobacterium endophyticum (assembly GCF_050591105.1). Classification (NCBI taxonomy): domain Bacteria; kingdom Pseudomonadati; phylum Pseudomonadota; class Alphaproteobacteria; order Hyphomicrobiales; family Methylobacteriaceae; genus Methylobacterium; species Methylobacterium endophyticum. The sequence continues at coordinate 36,025 of NZ_JBNHES010000026.1, read as the reverse complement.
TCTGTTCACGTCTTTCACGGCGGCACCCGATGCGGGACCGTTCCGTTTCCTGTCGCGCCGAAGGCTTAACCGACAAACGCCCCTTGCCCGGAAATTCCGGGAGGGACGTGAAACGGACCATCTCGAATCGGCGCTACCGAAAGCACCTTGCCCCAGCTTCTACACGAAGCCGGGGCGAGTTCCAACCGGCCCCCGCCACCAAATCTCGGGGAGCGCTCAACTGTGAGACTGGATGAAGTTGCGCACCAGCGGGTAGGTCTGGGCCTCCCACTTGCGCCCGGAGAAGACGCCGTAATGGCCGACCCCGGCCTGGAGGTGGTGGCTCTTCATGTGGGGCGGCAGGCTGGAGCAGAGATCGTGCGCCGCCATGGTCTGCCCGACGGCGCAGATGTCGTCGCGCTCGCCCTCCACCGTCATCAGCGCCGTGCGGCGCACGGCGCGGGTGTCGATGCGGTTGCCGCGATAGGAGAGCTCGTTCTTGGCCAGGGTGTATTCCTGGAAGACCGTCCGCACGGTCTCGATGTAGAACTCCGCCGGCAGGTCGAGCACGGCGAAATACTCGTCGTAGAACGATTCGATCGCGGCGGCGCGCTCGGTGTCGCCGTTGGCGAGGTGCCAGAACAGGTCGGCATGGCCTTGCACATGGCGCTTGGCGTTCATGGACACGAAGGCCGCGACCTGCACGAAGCCCGGATAGACCCGCCGCCCCGCGCCCTTGTGGCGGCGCGGCACCGTGGCGATGAGGTTCTTCTCGAACCACTCGATCGGCTTCGAGGTGGCGAGCTGGTTCACGGAGGTCGGGCTGATGCGGCAATCCACCGGGCCGGCCATCAGGGTCATGCTGCGCGGGGCGGCGGGATTCTTGGTCTGCGCCATCACGGTGGCGGCGACGAGCGCCTGCACGGCCGGCTGGCACACCGCGAGCAGGTGGCTGCGCTCGCCCATCGCCTCGAGGAAGCGGATCAGGTGGTCGACATAGTCGTCGAAGGCGAAGGGGCCCGCCTCCACCGGCACGTCGCGGGCGTTGTGCCAGTCGGTGATGTAGACGTCGTGATCCGGCAGGAGTGTCTTGACGGTGCCGCGCAGCAGCGTGGCGAAATGGCCCGACATCGGCGCCACGACCAGCACCTTCGGCTGCTCGCTATCGATGTCCTTCCTGAAGCGCAGGAGCGTCGCGAAGGGCGTGGCCGCGACCGTCTCCTCCGTCACCGGCACGTCGCGGTTGCCGACCCGCACGGTGTCGATGCCGTAGGCGGGGCGGGTGAAGGTGAGCCCCGCGCGCATCATCATGCGGGCTCCCGCCGACCACCAGGTCACGGGCTCCTGATAGCCGGCCCGCGTCCAGGGCGAGATCGCGTCGTGGAGCACGCGGCCCCAGGCGCGGGTCTGCTCGGCGATATCGGCCTGGACCTCGAAAGCGTCGTAGAGCATGGGGCTTGCACTCGCGCGCCGACGTCCGGCGGAGGGCCGGGAGAGTGCGGCAAAGGGAGGAGGCAGCCACGCCTCAGTGCGCTGCAAATTCATCCAGTTAAGGATTAGCTAGGCCGAGGGGCGCCGCAAGCGGCCAAAGGTATATGCGGGCCTTCTGTGATGTGGATGCATCACATGTCTGCGCAGTCTTTCGCGGATTCCGTTTCCGGGCGATGAGACGCAAGGCGCGGGCCGGCCCGCCGGGGAGCACCCTCGCGCCGCTCTCCGTGCCCTTCACGCAACAGGCGGCGGCACAAGTCTTGGATCGCCCCGCAGGCGCGGGGACACGCGTCAACGAAAAGGAAATCCGATGCCGACGGCCACGCTCACGATCTCCAGCCGCAACTACTCGTCGTGGTCGCTGCGGGGCTGGCTGGTCTGCCGGATGGCCGGCCTCTCCTTCGAGACCGAGATGCTCAAGGACGACGCCTCGTCGCGCGCCGAGCTGCTGCACCTGTCGCCGTCCTTCCTCGTCCCCCGGCTCCTGCATGGCGACGTGGTGGTGTGGGACACGCTCGCCATCGCGCAATATCTCAACGACACCTATCCCGAAGCGGGCTTCCTGCCGAAGGAGGCCCCCGCGCGCGCGCATTGCCGCTCCATCTCCGGCGAGATGCATGGCGGCTTCATCAACCTGCGCTCGGCGCTGCCCATGAACCTCAAGGCCCATCATCCGGACTTCACGATCTTCAATGGCGCCAAGGGCGACATCGACCGCATCGTCACGATCTTCGAGGACTGCCTGCGCCGCTACGGCGGGCCGTTCCTGTTCGGCGCCGCCCCCACGCTGGCCGACGCCATGTACGCCCCGGTCTGCACGCGCTTCCGCACCTACGACGTCGCGCTGCCGCCGCTCGCGGCCACCTATCGCGACACCATCCTCGACTGGGACCTGCTGAAGGAATGGACGGAGGAGGCCCAGGCCGAGCCCGACGAGATCGAGGAACTCGACATGGAGTTCTGACCCGGCCGCCGATCGCCGGCCCCACGCGCGCCGAGGCGGATTCCGAATCCGCCCCGGATCGGGCCGGCAACGCGGCCTCACGGAAGGGCTGACCGCGCGCGGGATACGGATCACATCGGTCTCGCAGGCATAACGCCAGCGAAGCAGGACGCTGCACGGCGTTCCGCGCAAGCGAATGCCTGCCAAGCGAATTCCGTCGCGTGGGAACGAACTCTGCGATGTGCTTGGAAAAGGTGGCGCGGGCGACGGGGCTCGAACCCGCGACCTCCGGCGTGACAGGCCGGCACTCTAACCAACTGAGCTACGCCCGCACGGCGTGTGCGCCTGCTGCGGCGACGGCCCGGGGTTTAGGGGCGCTCACGGCCCCCTGTCAAGCAGCCGGCGACACAATATCGGCCCGAACCGCCGGGAGGCCCGCAAGCGCCGCCGGACGCGGGCCCTCGCGCCGGAGAAGCGCTCTCGCAGCGGCGGCAAGGCGGAACCTGCCGCCGCTTGCGCCGACCGCAGCGGCGGGGAATGCTCGCCGGAGCAACTGGTTCGGAGCGTCCCCCGTGGCCCCTCGCGCATGTCCGCGCCCTCCTTCGCCCGAGCCCGCCTCCTGCCGGCGACGGGGCGCCGCGTGAACGACCATAGAGACAGGGAGGCTCGGAACGGGGAGTCTTGGAATGGCGAGCCTTGGGAGACCGCCCTGCCCGGCCCCCTCGCCGGCAACACCGTCTGGACGGTCGACATCGCGGCAGCGGCGCCGTGGCAGCGGGACTGCGCGGCGGTCCTCTCGGCCGCAGAGACGGAACGTGCGGCGCGGTTCCGCCGGCCGGAGGACCGCGACCGCTTCGTCGTGAGCCACGCGGCGCTCCGCCTCGTCCTCGGCCGGGCGCTGGACGCCGCGCCGGAGGCACTCGCGTTCACCGAAGGTCCGGCCGGAAAGCCGGACCTGGCGGAGCCTTGGCGCGGACGGCTGCACTTCAACCTGTCGCATTCGGGCGGACGGGCCCTCGTGGGCCTGTCGCCGAGCGCCGCCATCGGCGTCGATGTCGAGGCCCTGCGGCCGATGCCCGACGCGGAGCGGGTGGCGCGCAGCTACTTCGCCCCGGACGAGGCGGCGGCACTGGCGGCCCTCCCGGACGAGGCGCGCGAGGGCGCCTTCATGGCGGTCTGGACCTGCAAGGAGGCGGTGGTGAAGGCGCTGGGCACCGGCCTGTCGATGCCGCTCGACCGGTTCAGCGTCTCCCTGCCCCCGGCCCCGGCGCTCATCCTCTCGGCGAGGGGGGCCCGCCTCGACCCCGCCGCCCTCACCCTGATGCGTCTGGAGCCTGGGCCCGGCACTCTCGGCGCCGCCGCGATCGCGGAGCCCGGCGCGAACCTGCTCCTCAGGACGCTCGCGACGGGCTGGCCCGACAGGATCGCATAAGAGGCCCAACATCCGCTTGCCGGGCACGGGTCCCCCGGCTATACACCCGCTCGCCGACGCGAAAGCGCGGCCTTCGGAGTGTAGCGCAGTCTGGTAGCGCACCACGTTCGGGACGTGGGGGTCGCAGGTTCAAATCCTGCCACTCCGACCATTAAATCAATGACTTGGGCCGCATCCCGAAATGGCGGCTCATGGAATGCCCCATGACAATGGGGCCGCATATCACCCCTTATTTTCGCCGAAAGCACCCGCTGTCCCGTCCTGAAAATCGGGATGATGATGGCCGTAGGTGTTCTGAGGAATCTCGACCGTCATGCCGAGCATGCCGACGACTTCCCGGATACCGAGACCCACTTGCCTCATCCTCGTCGGCGAGATGTGGCGCAAGGGGGGCTAGATGCCGATCGTTCGCTCCACGGCTCGCGCAGCGGCAGGCCGGAGCGGATCGAGCCGGTGCCTGTGCCTTCCCGTCGATATGCGACCGGACACGGGCACGCGCCGGCGTGCATTCTCATGCACCCGGCCGCCCGACTCACGGTCCCGCACGGATTCCTCCGTGCCGGCGCAGCGTCACAGACGATAGCGGATCTGATCGGTCCAGAAGCGCTCCAGACGGCCGAGCGCGACGTTCAGGCGGCCGAAATCGTCGTCGGAGATGCCGCCGATCGGCTGGATGGTGCGGGCGTGCTTGTCGTAGAGGCCCTGCACGATGTCGTGCACCTGCCGGCCCCGGTCGGTGAGGCTGATGCGCACCGTGCGCTTGTCGGTGCGCGAGCGGGCGTGGTGCAGGTAGCCCGCCTCGACCAGCTTCTTGACGTTGTAGGAGACGTTGGAGCCGAGATAGTAGCCCTTGGTGCGCAGCTCGCTCGCGGTGAGCTCCTTGTCGCCGATGTTGTAGAGCAGCAGCGCCTGGACGCTGTTGACGTCCTCGCGGCCCCGGCGCTCGAACTCGTCCTTGATGACGTCGAGCAGGCGGCGGTGCAGGCGCTCCACGAGATGCAGCGCCTCGAGATACGAGCCCTTGGCCGGGGCGGCCTCGGGAGCGGCGGGTTCGACGACCCTGAGAGCTTCTGATTTCATCGCGTGCCTCGCCTGCTGTTCCGCTGTGCCGGTCATCGGGAGAACCGACGCCGCTTATGGGCACAACCTACGTGGCGGGGATGAAAGCCCGTTTAAGCGACAGGATGAATTGGCGATTTACTTCTGTCGGTAAACACAAGCTGAAGCAGAACCATCAACTGTGCATTTACCTGATCTCGCGCGCCGCGAGCCAGGACAGAATGAAGTACATCACCACAACACTTCCCTGGAGCCCGAGCAGCGGAATCGAGGTCGGCAGAAGCTGCGGCGTGAGCACGCCGAGCATCAGCGCGGAGGTCGCCGCGAGCAGCCAGACCACGCCGCCCCAGGCGCTCGTCAGCCACAGCCCCACCGCCGCCGTGGGGTCGATGACGGCGAAATAGAGCATCGCCGCCTGCCGTCCGGTGGGCTCGCCCTCGAAGGCCCGCTGCCAGGGCAGCACGTCGAGGATCGAGGCCCAGGCGAAGACGCCCTTGGCCAGCCACGCCAGCGCCGTGAGGCGCATGAACCAGACCAGTACCGTGTCCCAGGTGGTCTTCGGCGCGCCCGCGCTGCGCTCGATGCGGTCGCCCGGCATGTCGGCGATGCCGGTGCCGTCGCGGCCTCTGACGGGGGCGGCCATCTCAGGCGAAGCTCGGCTCGGGCCGCGCCGCCGGGCCGAAGGCGGCCGCGATCGCCGCCGGATCGACCTCCGCCAGGGTGGCGGGGCGCCAGTCCGGCCGGTTGTCCTTGTCGATCAGCACGGCGCGCACGCCCTCGAAGAAGTCGTGGCCCTCCATGACCCGCGTCACGAGGCGGAACTCGGCCAGGATCGCCTCGGGAAAGCGCATCGCCGGGCCGCGCCGCATCTGCTCGGCCGCGATGCACAGGCTCGTCGGCGAGCGGGTCCGGATCAGCGCGGCGGCCTCTCCCGCGAAAGCCGAGCCGGAGGCGGCGGCGCCGTCGAGACGACCCAGGACCTCCTCCACGCTCCCGGCAGCGAAGCAGCGCTCCACCAGCCCGCTCTCCGCGGCGAGGGGACCGGGCGGCGGCGCCTCCGCCTCGACCGCCAGCGCATCGTCCACGGCGCCCCCCTCGGCGAGCCGGTCGAGGATCGTATCGAAGGCGGCGGCGGGCGCGTATCCGGTGGCGAGCCCCAGCGCCAGGGCGTCGCCCGGCCCGATCTTGGCGCCGGTCAGCGCGAGGTAGCTCCCCGCGTGGTGCGCCAGGCGCGGCAGCGCGTAGGTCATGCCGACATCGGGAAACAGGCCGATGCCGACCTCCGGCATGGCGAAGGCGTAGCGCTCGGAGGCGATCCGGTGCGAGCCGTGCAGCGAGATGCCGACGCCGCCGCCCATCACCACGCCCTCGATCAGCGAGACGTAGGGCTTGGAAAAGCGCTGCACCGTGGCGACGAGGGCGTATTCCGCCTCCCAGAAGGCATAGAGGTCGTCCTCGCGGCCTTCCTTGCCGCAGGCGTGGATGTAGCGGATGTCGCCGCCGGCGCAGAAGGCCCGGCCGCCCGCGCCCCGCACGGCCACGCGGGTGATCGCGGGATCGGCCTCCCAGGCGTCGAGCTGCGCGCGGAAGGCGCGGCACATCCCGAGGGAGAGGGCGTTCAGCGCCTTCGGACGGTCGAGGGTGACGAGGCCGAGCGCGCCGCGCCGCTCGAACCGGATCTCGGCATCCGCCGCCATGTCCCGCGCCCCCTGCGCCGCCCTGCCCGTCAATCCTGCCGGCCTGCGCTTAGACGAACTCTGCGGGGCCGCGTCAATCGCGTCGCCGCCGCAGGCCCCCGCTCGGCTTTATCGCCGATTTGCGGATGTGCTAGGGCGGCGGCCCGACCTTTCGCGAAGCCCGCGACCGGAGCCCGCCCGACCGATGACGAACGCCACGCCGCGACCGCTCGCCGTCGAGACGGCGAAGGAGACGTCGCCCGCCTGTACCCCCCTGTCGATCGTCCGGCGCCCGCGCCGCAACCGCAAGGCGGAGTGGTCGCGGCGCCTCATGCGCGAGCATACGCTCACCGTGGACGACCTGATCTGGCCGATGTTCGTCATCGAGGGCTCGGGCCGGCGCGAGCCGGTCGCCTCGATGCCGGGCGTCGAGCGGCTAAGCGTCGACGAGATCGTGCGCGAGGCGGAGCGCGCCGCCCGTCTCGGCATCCCGGCGGTCTCGTTCTTCCCCTTCACGGAGGTGGCGCTGCGCGATCCCACAGGCTCGGAGGCGCTCAACGCCAACAACCTCGTCTGCCGCGCCGTGCGCGCCGTGAAGAAGGCGGTGCCCGAGATCGGCGTGATGACCGACGTCGCCCTCGACCCCTATACCAGCCACGGCCATGACGGCCTGCTCTCGGACGGCGCCATCCTCAACGACGAGACCGTGGCGCTGCTGGTGGAGCAGAGCCTGATCCAGGCCGAGGCCGGCACCGACATCATCGCCCCCTCCGACATGATGGACGGGCGCGTCGGCGCGATCCGGGCCGGGCTCGACCGTGCAGGCTTTCGCGACGTGCAGATCATGGCCTACGCGGCGAAATACGCGAGCGCCTTCTACGGGCCCTTCCGCGACGCCATCGGCACCAGCGCGGCGCTCGTCGGCGACAAGCGCACCTACCAGATGGACCCCGGCAACTCGTCGGAGGCGCTGCGCGAGGTCGCCCTCGACATCGACGAGGGGGCCGACTCGGTGATGGTGAAGCCCGGCCTCCCCTATCTCGACATCATCCGCAGGGTGAAGGACGAGTTCGGGGTGCCGACCTTCGCCTATCAGGTGTCGGGCGAGTACGCGATGATCGAGGCCGCCGCCCGCAACGGCTGGATCGACGGCGACCGCGCCATGCTGGAGAGCCTGCTCGCCTTCAAGCGCGCGGGCGCGGACGGGGTGCTCACCTACTACGCCCCGCGCGTGGCGGAGCGCCTGAGGGGACAGTGAGCCGCGGCACCGCGCGCGCGTTTCTTCTTCTGGGCGTGCTCGGCGGCATGGCCGGCGGCCTCTTCGCCTGCGAGAACGCGCTCGGCCGCCAGCGCGCCACGATCTGCCGCCGGGCGGTGCCGGCGCTGGTTCAGGGCGACTCCGAGCTCAAGGTGCTGCGCGCCGGCTCAGGCCCCGCGCCGGACAGCGCCAGGGTCGACTACGTCGTCGGCACGCGGCCGCATTTCGCCCTCTGCCGCTTCAACGGCGGCACCGATCTCGTCGGCCTGTCGACGGACCGCGAGACCCTGAACGGCGCCAGCCTCTACTTCCTGAAGCGCTACTATCTCGACACCCCCGACGCCGAGACGAGCGATCCGGCGGCGCGCTGAGGCTCGGCCTCCCCTCTTGCTGCGCCTGCCGGCCGCTCCCATGTCCTGGGTACGAAGAACCATCGCCAGGACGCGACGGCCATGACCAACCCGCCCCCCGGATATGCCGAGCGCCTCGACGCGCCGGGCTACCTGCCCCCGATGCCCCTTCCCGCCGTGCGCGCGAGCCTCGGCGGGCGCAGCCTCGCCTATCTCCTCGACATCCTGTTCATCCTGGCCTTCTCGGCGCTGCTCTGGATGGCGATCGCGATCCTCGGCGTCGTCACCTTCGGCATCGGCTGGACGCTGTTCGCGGTGCTGCCGGCGAGCGGCGTGATCTACAGCGCGATCACGGTGGGCGGCGACAGGCAGGCGACCCTCGGCATGCGCATGCTCGGCCTGCGCGTGGTGGCGCCGGAAACCGGCGCGCGCGTCGACATGCTGACGGCGGCCGTCCACGCGCTGCTGTTCTACGTGGCGATCTCGACCTTCCTGCTCTGGTGCGTCGACATCCTGTTCGGCCTCGCCCGCGCGGACCGGCGCCTCGGGCACGACCTGCTGCTCGGCCTCGCCGTCGTCCATCGCGGCTGACGCGACGGGACCGACGCGCGGGGATAAGGATTACGAAATCGTTATCCGGGCCTCCGAGACCGGTTGAGCCCGGCGGCGCGCCCGCTACACTCGGGTGCCGGCGCACCCTTGCGCCGGCGGTTCCGAAGATCCGGTTCAAGCGTGACGAGCCATCCGCGCGACACTCCCCAGTTCTACCTGACGGCGCCCTCGCCCTGCCCGTACCTGCCGGGCCAGGAGGAGCGGAAGGTGTTCACGCATCTCGTCGGACGCCGCGCGCGCGACCTCAACGAGGTTCTGACGCAGGGCGGCTTCCGCCGCTCGCAGACCATCGCCTACCGCCCGGCCTGCGAGACCTGCCGGGCCTGCGTCTCGGTGCGGGTGGTGGTGCGCGACTTCCTCGCCACCGCGAGCCAGCGCCGCATCCTCGCCCGCAACGCCGATCTCGTCGGCGTGCCGGAGGCCAACCGCCCGGCCTCGGACCAGTACGCCCTCTTCCGCCGATACCTCGACGCCCGCCACGGCGACGGCGGCATGGTCGACATGACCGTGCTCGACTACGCGATGATGATCGAGGACAGCCACGTCGATACGCATCTCGTGACCTACCGGCGGCGCGGGCCGGACACGGCGATCCACGGCCGCGGCGTCGGCGCGCCGGTCGCCCTGTGCCTGACGGACGTGCTCGCGGACGGGCTGTCGATGGTCTACTCGTTCTATGATCCCGACGAGGCCGGCCGCTCGCTCGGCACCTACATGATCCTCGACCATATCCGCCGCGCGGCCGAACTCGGGCTGCCCTACCTGTATCTCGGCTATTGGGTCGAGGGCTCCCGCAAGATGGACTACAAGGCCCGCTTCCGTCCGCAGGAGCGCCTGATGCCGCAGGGCTGGCTGCGGGTCGAGTGAGGCCGCCGCCCCGGCCGTGAGCCGGGACGACGGGTGGCGGATGATTCAGAACTTGACGATGATCTGCGCGCGCACCGTGCGCGGGGCGCCGGGGGTGATGTTGTTGTTGTTGTCCGCCGTGTAGATGTAACCGCGATCGAAGATGTTCTCGATGTTGACCTGCGCGCGGACGGTGTCGCTGATCTTGTAGAACAGTCCCAGGTCGAAGCGGTTGTAGCCCGGCAGGCGGATGGTGTCGTCCGAGGTCGCGAAGGTGTGGCCCTGGTAGATGTAGCCGATGCCGATGGAGAACTCGCGCGTCACGTCGAACTTGTTCCACAGCGACACCGCGTTGAACGGCACCAGTCCGACGGTGTTGCCCTTCACGATGGTCGCCGAGGTGGCGCTGTCGATGCGCGCATCGGTGAAGGAGTAGCCGCCGGCGATCTGCCACCAGTCGGTGACGTAGCCGTTGGCGCCGATCTCGAAGCCCTGCGTGTTGGTCTTGCCCGACAGGATGAAGAAGCCGGGGTTGTTCGGGTCGGCGAGGCGCTGGTTGAAGCGGTCGAGATTGTAGGCCGCCGCCGTGAGCTGGATCGACGGGGTGAGGTCGTATTTCACGCCGACCTCGGTGTTCTCGAAGCGCTCCGGCTGGGCGATGACGAGGCCCGGCGTGAAGGCGCCGATCTGGTCGCCCGAGCTCGGCAGGTAGGACACGCTGTAGCTGCCGTAGAAGGCGAGGTTCGGCAGCGGCTTCAGCACGATGCCGGCGCGCGGGGAGAGGAGGTCGTCGACGCGGGCGTTGGTGACGTTGGTGCGCCGGTCCGTGGCCGAGAAGTCGAAATGGTCGTAGCGCAGGCCGCCGATGAGTTGCAGGTACTCGTTGATCTCGACCTGATCCTGCGCGTAGACGGCCGCCAGCCCGAGGTCGTAGCGGCTGTTGGCGTCGCTGCCGCCGTTGTTGCGGAACGTCACCGGCACGCGGGTCACGGGCGACAGGGGGTTCACCACGATGCTGGTGGCGACGTTGTTGAAGAAGCCCGTCTGCCGGAAGACGATGCCTTCCTGGTAGCCGAGCTCGACGCCGCCGAGGAGGGTGTGCTTGATGTCGCCTGTGAGGAACTTGTAGGTGAAGTCGTTCTGGCTGAAGTAGTTCGTCCGGTTCGTCTCGTTGCGGTAGCCGGTGATGGTCACGGCCGTGCCGGCGTTGTTGACCGCGCCGCCGGGCAGCGTGTTGCGGTAGAAGCGATCGTAATCGGCGAAGCGGAACTGGCTGCGCAGCTGCACACCGTTGTCGAAGGTGTGGTCGAGGACGGCGGTAGCGATATTGGCGTCGACCTTGGTAAAGTTCACGTCCGGGTTGCCGAAGAAGGTCGCGATGTTCTGCTTGTAGCGATAGGCGCGGCCGAACTGCGAGGGGATGCCGCGATCGGGGAAGCGGTCGTCGTGGAAGTACTCGTAGGAGAGCTTCAGGGTCGTCTGCGGATCGATGAGGAAGGTCATCGTCGGGTTGAACCCGTAGCGGGTCAGCTCGCCGAACTGCCGGTAGGTGCCGGAATCCTCGAACACGCCGTTGAGCCGGAAGAAGGCGCTGTCGCTCACCCGGTCGCCGACATCCACCGCCACGCGCTTGTCGCCGAACTGGCCGCCGCCGGCGACGATCTCGCGGACGCGGTAGCCGTCCGCCTCCTTGAGCACGCGGTTGACCACGCCGCCGCCGCCGCCGCGCCCGAAGATCAGCGAATCGGGACCCTTCAGCACCTCGATGCGCTGGATGTTGTAGAGGTCGCGGAAATACTGAACGTCGTCGCGCACGCCGTTGACGAAGAAGTCGGCGTTCGACTTCTGGCCTCGGATCACCACCTCGTCGCGGTTGTTCTCGCCCTGTGCCGGGATCACGCCGGGCACGTAGCGGAGCTGCTCGGTGAGGTTCTGGAAGTTCTGGTCGCGGATCTGCTCCTGCGTCACGATGGTGACGGATTTCGGCGTGTCGATGAGGAGCGTGTCGGTCTTGCTGGCGCTGCGCGTCGCCTTGGTCAGATAGCCCACGGTCACGCCGCCCTGGCCCTCGACGCTGAGCTGCTCGAGGGTCGTCGAAGCGGGCGCGCCGAGCGGCGCCGGCGCCGCGACCCGCGCGGTCTGAGCCTGCGCGGCGGTGGCGAGAACGGTGCTTGCGAGCAACGCGGCGAGCAAGCCGGAATGCGAATGCCGATCCATCGTGAGGCCCTGTAGTTTGTTATTGTTCTAGTTTGCAGCCACAGCATTCGCGCCGGGCTTGCCTCCGCTCTACACACAGCATCCTTGCGCACAATCGGACAGATCGCTTTAATCCCGACCTCAAGATTGAAGTCTTTCTTAGAAGCACTCGAAGAACGCCGCCAACCCCTTCGTCGCCCGCGCAAAGCCGTTGTCGTCGCCCGCATCGAGCGGGGGGCTGCCAGACGCCGAAGCCATGCAACTGTTACGGAAGAGACACAGTTCGTTACGTAGCCCGCGGCCGCCGGCCATGCGCCGCCTCGCGTTGAGCGCGCCGGGAGCCCATGCTAGGCGCCCCTCGTCTTTCCTCGTCAGACGTCAGGGCGCCCGATGATTCCCCGCTACAGCCGGCCCGCGATGACGGCGATCTGGTCGCCCGAGTCCCGCTTCCGCATCTGGTTCGAGATCGAGGCGCATGCGACGAGCGCGCTGGCCGAGCTCGGCGTGGTGCCGAAGGAGGCCGCCGACACCGTCTGGGAGAAGGGCCGCGACGCGGTCTTCGACGTCGCCCGCATCGACGAGATCGAGGCGGTGACGAAGCACGACGTGATCGCCTTCCTTACCCATCTCGCCGAGATCGTCGGGCCGGAGGCGCGCTTCGTCCACCAGGGCATGACCTCGTCGGACGTGCTCGACACCTGCCTCAACGTCCAACTGGTGCGCGCCGCCGACATCCTCATCGCGGATATCGACGCGCTGCTCGCGGCCCTCGAGCGCCGCGCCTTCGAGCACAAGCTCACACCGACCATCGGCCGCTCGCACGGCATCCATGCCGAGCCCGTGACCTTCGGGCTGAAGCTCGCCCAGGCCCATGCCGAGTTCCAGCGGGCGAAGGAGCGGCTCGTCGCGGCGAAGAAGGAGGTCGCGACCTGCGCCATCTCGGGCGCTGTCGGCACCTTCGCCAATATCGATCCTCGGGTCGAGGAATACGTGGCCGAGAAGATGGGCCTCACCCCCGAGCCGGTCTCGACGCAGGTCATCCCGCGCGACCGCCACGCCATGTTCTTCGCGACCCTCGGCGTGGTGGCGAGTTCCGTCGAGCGGCTCGCCATCGAGATCCGCCATCTCCAGCGCACCGAGGTGCTGGAGGCGGAGGAGTTCTTCTCGGAAGGCCAGAAGGGCTCCTCGGCCATGCCCCACAAGCGCAACCCCGTGCTCACCGAGAACATGACGGGCCTCGCCCGCATGGTGCGCGCCTACGCGCTGCCGGCCATGGAGAACGTGGCGCTCTGGCACGAGCGCGACATCTCGCATTCCTCGGTCGAGCGCATGATCGGCCCGGACGCCACCGTGACCCTCGACTTCGCGCTGGCGCGGCTCACGGGCGTCATCGACAAGCTGCTGATCTACCCGGCCAACATGCAGAAGAACCTCGACCGGCTCGGCGGGCTCGTGCACTCGCAGCGTGTGCTGCTGGCGCTGACCCAGGCCGGCGTGTCGCGCGAGGATTCGTATCGCCTCGTCCAGCGCAACGCGATGCCGGTCTGGCGCGGCGAGGGCGATTTTTTGCAACTGCTGAAGGCGGATGCGGACGTGACGGCCGCGCTGAGCCCGGAGCAGATCGAGGAGTGCTTCGATCTCGGCTACCATTTCAAGCATGTGGACACGATCTTCGAGCGGGTCTTCGGGCGCGCCTGAACGCATCGGGATCCGCGTCCCGTGACATCGCCGGGGTTGCGCGCTACCTTTCCCCGGTGATGCCTCGACGGCGGGCGGAGGAGAGGCCCATGGCGAACGCGGGCCGGACGGACGGCCTCAGCAAGTTCCAGCGCTACCGGCTGACGCGGCAGGCGAACGGCATGAAGCTCCTGCGCTTCTGGGTGCCCGATCCTCGGACGGAGGCGTTCCAGGCGGACATAGCCCGGCAGACGGCACGCCTGCGGGCCGCGCCGGAAGAGGCGGAGGCCCTGCGCTTCATCGAGGCGGCCATGGACTGGCCGCCGCCGTGAGACGGGGCGACATCGTGACCGTTTCCGCTCCGGGCGACTACGGGAAGCCGCGCCCGGCGGTGGTGGTGCAATCCGATTGGCTGAGCGACACCGACAGCGTGCTGGTGAGCCTGATGACGAGCACGATCCGCGACGCGCCGAGCTTCCGCCTCAGCCTCGATCCGGGGCCAGAGACCGGGCTGAGGGTTCCCTCGCAGGTCATGGTCGACAAGATCGCCGCCCTCCCGCGCGCCAAATGCGGTCCGATCATCGGACGCCTCTCCGGCCCCTCGCTGATCGAGCTCAACCGGATGCTGTCGGTGATCTTCGGCCTGGCGGATTGACCGGCCCGCGCGTACCCGCCCAATGCGACCGCAGGGATCTGCCATGAATCCTGCATCAGGTCCCCAGACGGTTCTCATCGAGGTGATCGACGTGCCAAGCCCCCGCATCGTCTACCTGAACGGCGCTTTCCTTCCCTTCGAGGAGGCGCGCGTGCCGATCATGGATCGCGGCTTCCTGTTCGCGGACGGGATCTACGAGGTCTCCGCCGTGCTCGACGGCAAGCTCGTCGACAACGCCGCCCATCTCGCCCGGCTCGACCGCTCGCTCGCCGAGATCGGCATCCGCAACCCGCACACGCTCGCCGAGTGGGAAAAGCTGGAGACCGAGCTGGTCGCCCGCAACGGCGTGTCGGAAGGGCTCGTCTATATGCAGGTGACGCGCGGCGTCGCCGAGCGCGACTTCGCCTTTCCGCCGGCCGATACGCCGCCCACCGTGATGATGTTCACGCAAGGAAAGACCATCGTCGCCAACCCGCTCGCGGAGCGCGGCGCGGCGATCGTCACCGTCGAGGACATTCGCTGGAAGCGGCGCGACATCAAGTCCGTGGCGCTGCTGGCGCAGGTGCTGGCCAAGCAGGTGGCCGCAGCCGCTGGCGTGGCGGAAGCCTGGATGCACGAGGACGGGCTCGTCACGGAAGGCTCCTCCTCCACGGCCTTCATCGTCACCAAGGAGCGCGTGCTGGTGACGCGCCCGCTCTCCACCGCGCTCCTGCCCGGCATCACCCGCGCCGCCGTGCTGCGGCTGGCGGCGGAGGAGGACCTGCGCATCGAGGAGCGGCCCTTCTCGGTGGCGGAGGCGAAGGACGCGGCGGAAGCCTTCTACACCAGCGCCTCCGCCTTCGTGATGCCAGTGTCCACCATCGACGGCCATAAGGTCGGCGAGGGACGCCCCGGCCCGCTGACCCTGCGCCTGCGCGCGCTGTATCTCGACATCGCGCGCGGCGGCTGACGGCGTCCGGCCCGGAACGGATCGGGCAAGGCGGCTGTTCCTTCTCGAACGCGCAATCGTTGAAGGGAGGCCGTCTTGCCGAAACTGTTGTCCGGGCTCGCCGCCACGGCGGCATGCCTCGTCGCCACCGTGGCGCTGGCCCAGAACCCCGATGTCCCGCTGAAGGGCCGCGACAGCGATCCGGCCCTGCCGCCGCCGAGCCAGACCCCGCCGGACAGGATCAAGCCCGGCGCCGGCGGCGAGGCTGCCCCCGACGGCAGCCTCAGCGACAGGCTCGAAAAGAGCGACGGCGTCATCAAGCCCCCCGGCACCGCCGCCGAGGGAATGGTGGTGAAGCCGCCGGAGGGCGCCAACGGCTCCATGCCGGTGATCAAGCCCGGCGAGCTGCCCGGCCAGAAACCCGGCACCGAGGCCCGCTAAAAGGGCCTTCGCACATAGCGTCGGCGGGCAGCGCAGGGCCGCTCATCCCCGGCGCAACCGGCGGCCTTGCTTGCATTCCGCGATGGGATCGCGGAAACACCCCGACGACAGCGGGTTATGGCGCGGCGCTCGCCGCGCGCCCCGTGGGATGTCGGGTCACGGATCATCGCGCGCATGGCGAACGTCGTCGTCGTAGGCGCCCAGTGGGGCGACGAGGGCAAGGGCAAGATCGTCGACTGGCTCTCGGAGCAGGCCGACATCGTCGTGCGCTTCCAGGGCGGGCACAATGCCGGCCATACGCTCGTCATCGACGGCGTCACCTACAAGCTCGCGCTGCTGCCCTCCGGGGTGGTGCGCGGCGGCAAGCTCTCGGTGATCGGCAACGGCGTCGTCGTGGACCCCTGGCATCTCGTCGACGAGATCGCCCGCATCCAGGCGCAGGGCGTCGAGGTGTCGCCGGCATCGCTGCGCATCGCCGACAACGCGACGCTGATCCTGCCGCTCCACCGCGAGCTCGATCACTTCCGCGAGACCAGCAACGCCGGCCTCAAGATCGGCACGACGAAGCGCGGCATCGGCCCGGCCTACGAGGACAA
This sequence comes from Methylobacterium endophyticum, assembly GCF_050591105.1. NCBI lineage: Bacteria > Pseudomonadati > Pseudomonadota > Alphaproteobacteria > Hyphomicrobiales > Methylobacteriaceae > Methylobacterium > Methylobacterium endophyticum. Next base: position 19,886 of record NZ_JBNHES010000026.1, on the reverse strand, counting down.
GGTCGGCCGGCGGGCGATCCGCGTGGTCGATCTCGCCGACGAGGGCACCCTGCCGGCCAAGGTCGAGCGCATCCTCGCCCATCACAACGCCCTGCGCCGGGGCCTCGGCATCGACGAGGTGAACGCGGATGCGCTGCTCGCCGAGCTGAAGGCCATCGCGCCGACGATCCTGCCCTATGCATGCCCGGTCTGGGCGCTGCTCGACGAGGAGCGGCGTGCCGGCAAGCGCATCCTGTTCGAGGGCGCGCAGGGCGCTCTGCTCGATGTCGACCACGGCACCTATCCCTTCGTCACCTCCTCCAACATCGTGGCGGCGCAGGCGGCCACCGGCTCCGGCCTCGGCCCGTCCGCCATCGGCTACGTGCTCGGCATCGCCAAGGCCTACACCACCCGCGTCGGCGAGGGCCCGTTCCCGACGGAGCTGTTCGACGAGATCGGCGAGCTCATCGGCACCAAGGGCCGCGAGTTCGGCGTCAACACCGGGCGCAAGCGCCGCTGCGGCTGGTTCGACGCCGTGCTCGTGCGCCAGACCGTGCGGACCTCCGGCATCCAGGGCATCGCGCTCACCAAGCTCGACATCCTCGACGGCTTCGAGGAGATCCGCATCTGCACCGGCTACCGTCTCGACGGCCGGGTGGTCGACCACCTGCCGGCGAGCCAGGCCGCGCAGGCGCGGATCGAGCCCATCTACGAGACGATGCCCGGCTGGTCCGAGACGACGGCGGGCGCCCGTTCCTGGGCCGACCTGCCGGCCCAGGCGATCAAGTACGTGCGGCGCATCGAGGAGCTGATCGGAGCGCCCGTCGCCCTGCTCTCGACCTCGCCGGAGCGCGACGACACCATCCTGATGCACAACCCCTTCGAAGACTGAACCTGCGGCCTTCCGGCGATTGAGGGATCGCCGAAAGGCGGATCAAGGGACGATGGCGGACTACTATCCGTTGCTGGCGCGGGCGCTCGACGCCCTGCCCGACCGCTCGCCTGCCATGCGCAAGGCGGTCTACGAGCGCGCCCGCGCCGCGCTGATCGGGCAGTTGCGCTCCCTCGATCCGCCGCTCGCGGAAGAGGACATCGCCGTCGAGCGGACCGCGCTCGACGGGGCCATCGACCGGCTGGAGGCCACCTACGCGCCCCCGCCGCCGCCCCCGGAGCCCGCCGTCGCGGCGCCCCCCGAGCCGGAGCCGATCCCCGAGCCCGCTCCGCCGCCGGCGCCGGACGAGTCCCTGTTCGAGGCGGAGCCGCCGAAGGCCGCGCCCGGCCTGCCCCCGGCGGCGCCCGCCGATCTCGGCCTGCCCAAGCCGCCGGAGCCGAGGCGGCGTGAAGGGCCGCCGCTCGCCATAGCGCCCCGCCGGGGCAAGGAGACGGCCGGGCCGGCGGAGAATGCCACCGCCAAACCCCTGCCGGCCGCCGATGCCGCCGCGGCCCAGCCCCCTGCCGGGGACGAGTCCGAAGCGGGCGCGCTGCGCCTCGACGCGGGCAACGGCCAGAAGCGTCCGCGCGTCGCCGTGGTGGCGCCCGGCGGCGGCCGCTCGCGCATCCTGCGCAACGCCTTCGTCGGGAGCGTGCTCGCCATCGTCATCGGCCTGATCGCCGTGGCAGCCTTCCTGCTGCGCGACAAGCCCGCCGACCTCCAGCCGACCGGAGCCGACATCGCCGGGCAGCAGCCCGAACGGGCCGACACCAAGTTCGGGGACCGCGTCGGCGGCGACGCGGCCCAGCCGTCCGAGCGGCCGGCACCGGCCCAGGGCGGCTCGACCGCGAGCGAGCGGCCCTCCGCGCCACAGCCCCAGGCCAAGGCGCCCGTGCAGGGCGACGTCACGGTGGCGCAGCGCGCGGCGCTGATCGAGGAGAACGTCGCCGACCAGAACGCGCCGCCCCCCGTGACCACGGGGCGGGTCGTCTGGCGGCTCGATTCGGTGAGCGGCGAGCAGGGACAGCCGCTGGAGACGGCCGTCGTCGCCACGGTGGACATCGCCGATGCCGGCCTTCAACTGGTCATGACCATCCAGCGCAACCTCGACGCGACGCTGCCGGCGTCCCACACCGTGAAGCTCGTCTTCACGGCGACGGGCGCGGCCGGCGAGAAGCGGTCCATCCAGGATATCGGGCTGCTTCAGGCGAAGGACGACGAGGGCGGACGCGGTTCGCCGGTCTCGGGCCTGCCGGTGCGGGTGCGCGACAACCTCTTCCTGATCGGGCTGTCCTCGCTGAGAAACGACGTCGACCGCAACACCGACCTGCTGCTGCACAAGAACTGGCTCGATCTCGCGCTGAAATATCCCAGCGGCCAGCGCGCGGTGCTCTCCTTCGAGAAGGGCGGCTCCGGCGCGCAGGTGATGCAGCGCGCCTTCGATCAGTGGCGCTGAGGGGCCCGGCAAAGATCCCGGCACGCGCGAAGCGTGCCGGGCCGGCTATTCGTCAGGCGCCGGCCCGCACCGCCTCGCGGGTGGCGAGGTTGCGCTTGACCGCCTCCTGAACCTTCTCGAAGGCCCGCACCTCGATCTGGCGCACGCGCTCGCGGGAGACGCCGAACTCGCCCGACAGGTCCTCGAGGGTGATCGGGTCGTCGGCGAGCCGGCGCGCCTCGAAGATGCGCCGTTCGCGCGGGTTCAGCACGCCGAGGGCGTCGCGCAGCGCCGAGAGGCGGTTGGTGCCCTCCTGCTCGCGCACCAGCACCGTCTCCTGGCTCGGGGTGTTGTCGACGAGCCAGTCCTGCCATTCGCCCTCGCCCTCCTCGCGCAAGGGCGCGTTGAGCGAGCTGTCGCCGGAGAGGCGGCGGTTCATGTCGACCACGTCCTGCTCGGGCACGCCGAGACGGGTGGCGATCTGCTTGACCTGATCGGGCCTGAGGTCGCCCTCGTCCAGGGCCGAGATCTTGCCCTTGGCCTTGCGCAGGTTGAAGAAGAGCTTCTTCTGGTTGGCCGTGGTGCCCATCTTCACGAGCGACCAGGAGCGCAGGATGTATTCTTGGATCGCGGCCTTGATCCACCACATGGCGTAGGTCGCGAGCCGGAAGCCCTTGTCGGGATCGAAGCGCTTGACCGCCTGCATCAGGCCGACATTGCCCTCCGAGACGACCTCGCTGATCGGCAGCCCGTAGCCGCGATATCCCATGGCGATCTTGGCGACGAGGCGCAGATGGGACGTCACCAGACGATGGGCCGCGTCGCGATCGCCTCCGTCGCGCCAGCTCTTGGCGAGGGTGAACTCCTCCGTCGGCTCCAGCATCGGGAACTTGCGGATCTCGTCGAGGTAGCGCGAAAGGCCCCCCTCGTTGGCGAGCATCGGTAATGCGCCTGCCATGTCGACCTCCTTGGATGGCCCCCCGGACGGGCAGGCCGCGAATTGCGGGCCGCCGCTCCTTGAGCCGGCCGCCCGATTCCCCATGTGTAATGAGGAAACGGCCGGTCCGGTAGCGGCCGCGCGGCACGATCGTCGACGACAACGCGCGACGGATCGTTCCGGTGCAAGCTGTCACGATCGGTCGTGGGGCGCGGTGCCTTTGCGCACCTGGAGTGCCCTCCCGCACCCTTGACCGTTGCGCCGAGACCGCGCTCGCGCCTCCTATTTTCGCACGCGGACCGGGACGGGTTACGCCGGCTTCCCAAGGGCCTCGATCAACGCCGCCATCTCCGGCGGCGGCGGGCTCTCGAAGCGCAGGGTGCGGCCGTCGCGGGGATGGGCGAAGCCGAGCAGCGTGGCATGGAGCGCCTGCCGGCCGAGCGCCGCGAGGGCCGCGCGCGCCTCTTCCGTCAGCAGCGACGCCTTGGTCTTGAAGGCGCTGCCATAGACCGTATCCCCGAGCAGCGGGTGGCCGAGATGGCCGAGATGCACGCGGATCTGATGGGTGCGGCCCGTCTCCAGCCGGCAGCGCACCAGCGCGACCTCGGGCGCGGGCACCGCCTCGACGCTGTAATGCGTCACCGCCCTGCGGCCTTCGTCGCCGCGCACCACGGCGATCTTCTCGCGGTTGCGCCGGCTGCGGGCGAGATTGGCGTCGACGGTGCCCACGCGCGGCTCCGGCACGCCCCAGACCAGTGCGACATAGGCCCGTTCCAGCGGGCCGCTGCGGCCGTGATCGGCGAATTGCGCGGTCAGCCCGCGATGGGCAAGGTCGTTCTTGGCCACCACCATGAGGCCGCTGGTGTCCTTGTCGAGCCGGTGCACGATGCCGGGGCGGCGCACCCCGCCGATGCCCGACAGGCTCTCCCCGCAATGGGCGATGAGGCCGTTGACCAAGGTGCCGTCGGCGTGACCCGGCGCCGGATGGACGACGAGGCCGGCCGGCTTGTCGAGCACGACGAGGTCGTCGTCCTCGTAGACGATGGCGAGGGCGAGGGCCTCGGCGGCGGGCTCGGCCGACACGGCCTCCGGCTCGGCCAGGGTCAGGACGGCGCCGGCCCCCACCTTCGCGGACGGATCGAGGGCGGGGCGCCCGTCCTGCCGGACATGGCCCGCCCGCACCAGGGCCTGGAGGCGCGCGCGCGACAGATCGGGGAAGGCTTGCGCCAACGCCTTGTCGAGCCGGCCGGCGGCGGCATCCTCCGCGACGACCGCCCTGCGCTCCGCGATGGCCGGGGCCTCCTGCACGTCGTTGTCCCTCATTCCGATACGGATCGCCGAAAGACGCATTTCCGCGCTTGCCCCCGGCTGAGACCGTCGCTATACGAACCGCCTCCGGCCGGAAAGCTCCCATCGTCTAGCGGTCTAGGACGTCGCCCTCTCACGGCGAAAACAGGGGTTCGATTCCCCTTGGGAGCGCCAGCGGCTTTTCAAGCCGCTCCATGCGCTCGGCTTTCTCGGATATCGATTTTCTCTTCACGGGTCCGTCCTTCATGGATCGGACCGCGTCGCGGGCCTTCCGCTTGCTCGGACGCAGCGTCATGGCGGCGAGCTGGTGAGGGGGTGTCCCGTTCTTAAGGGCGCTCGGAGGACCCGGCCGGGCGATCCCGGCGGAAGGGCCGCCCTCGCGGCCGTCATATGATCGGAGCGCGCAAGGCGACCCGCCCCCCGGAGCACGCGAGACACCCGCCGGATCGGACCGGTGCTTTCCGCGCGAAGGCTTCGCAATCCTGACGCACGCTGCGGCTACGCTTGACCGCGGGACGCCGACAGGAGATCGCCCGATGGATCATCGCACCGATGCGGCTCCCCCCGCCGACGCCGCGCAGGAGACGCCGGTGCCGCCACCGGCGCCGGCGGCCGATGTTTTCCGCGACTTCGACAGAAGCTGGGCGGCCGCCGTCTCGCACATGACGGGCGGGCTCTCGCCGGCCGCCCTGGCGCTCGCCTTCGCCGACTGGGGGATGCATCTCGGCGCTTCGCCGGGCAAGCGGGCGGAACTCGCCCTCATGGCCTGCCGGAACGCGGCGCGGCTCTCCGAGGACGCCCTGCTCGCCGCCCTGGACCCCCAGGCCCCGCCCGGCACGCAAGCCCCGCCGGGCGACAAGCGGTTTCGCGACGGCGGCTGGAACGTCCTGCCCTATCGCCTCTGGTACCAGGGCTTCCTGCTGACGGAGCAATGGTGGGAGGCCGCGACCCATGACGTCGCCGGCGTCTCGCCTCACCACCAGGATGCGGTGGCCTTCGCCGCGCGCCAGTGGCTGGACATGTTCTCGCCGTCCAACTCGCCCCTCGCCAACCCGGCCGTCGCGCAGGAGACCCTGCGGACCGGGGGGCGGAACCTGGCCGAGGGCCTTCGCAACTGGAGCGACGACGCCCGGCGGGCGATGGCGGGGTCGCCTCCGGCGGGAAGCGAGACCTTCAGGCCGGGCGAGACGGTCGCCGTGACGCCGGGCAAGTTGATCTTCCGCAATCACCTGATCGAGCTGATCCAGTACGCTCCCGTCACGGCGACCGTGCATCCCGAGCCGGTCCTGATCGTGCCGGCCTGGATCATGAAATACTACATCCTCGACCTGTCGCCGCAGAACTCCCTGATCCGCTACCTCGTCGGCCAGGGCCGCACGGTCTTCTGCATCTCCTGGCGCAACGTCACGGCGGACGACCGCGCGCTGTCCCTCGAGGACTACCGACGGCTCGGCGTCATGGCGGCGCTCGACGCCATCGCGGCCATCGTACCGGGCCGGAAGGTCCACGCGGCCGGCTACTGCCTCGGGGGGACGCTGCTGGCGCTCGCGGCCGCGGCCATGGCCGAGTTCGGCGACGAGCGCCTCGCGACGATGACGCTGTTCGCGGCCCAGACCGACTTCACCGAGCCGGGCGAGCTGCAACTCTTCATCGACGACAGCCAGGTCTCCTTCCTGGAGGCGGCGATGTGGGAGCACGGCACGCTGGATTCGGCGCAGATGGCCGGCGCGTTCCAGCTCCTCAAGTCGAACGACCTCATCTGGTCGCGGATGATCCACGACTACCTGATGGGCCAGCGCACGCCGATGATCGATCTCATGGCCTGGAACGCCGATGCGACGCGCATGCCCTACCGCATGCATTCGGAGTACCTGCGCCGGCTCTTCCTGGGCAACGATCTCGCCTCGGGACGCTACACGGTCGAGGGCCGTCCCATCGCGTTGCAGAACATCGGCGTGCCGGTCTTCGCGGTCGGGACCGAGCAGGATCACGTCGCGCCGTGGCAATCGGTCTACAAGATCCATTACCTCTCGGACGCCCCGATCACCTTCGTGCTGACCAGCGGCGGCCACAACGCGGGGATCGTCAGCGAGCCCGGCCACCCGCACCGGCATTTCCGCATCGCCACCAAGGCGCCCTCCGACGTTCTGCTGAGCGCCGAGGAATGGACGGCGGCGGCGACGCTGCGGGACGGATCGTGGTGGCCGGCCTGGGTCGAATGGCTCGCCGCCCGGTGCCCGGAAGAGCAGGTCCCGCCCCCCGGCATGGGTGCGCCCGAGCATGGCTACCCGCCGCTCGCGGATGCGCCCGGCACCTATGTGAGGCAGTCGTGAGCATGCTCCCGGCCGGCGCGCCGCTGGTCAACCGGACCTTCGACGAGCTCGCGATCGGCGAGACCGCCTCGCTGACCCGCGAGGTCAGCCCCGACGACATCAAGCTGTTCGCGGCGGTGTCGGGCGACGTCAACCCGGCCCATCTCGACGCGCAATACGCGGCGGGCGACGTCTTCGGCCATGTCGTCATCCACGGCATGTGGACCGCGGCCCTGATCTCGACCCTGCTCGGGACCGAGCTTCCGGGGCCCGGAACGATCTATCTCGGCCAGGATCTGCGCTTCCGCAAACCGGTCGCGCCGGGCGACACCATCACCGCCACCGTCGCGGTGCGGGAGAAGCGGCCGGAGAAGCGCATCGTCCTGCTCGATACCCGCTGCACCAACCAGCATGGCGAGGAGGTCCTGTCCGGCACCGCGACCGTGCTCGCCCCGGACGAGAAGCTCTCGCTGCCCCGCATGCCGGTGCCGGAGGTGGCGCTGCGCCGACCCGACAGCTTCGAGCCGTTCCTGCGGACCGCCCGCGACCTGCCGCCGATGCGCACGGCGATCGTCCACCCCTGCAACGCGGAGGCGATCCGGGCCGCGATCGAAGCGCGCGACGAGGGCCTGATCGAGCCGGTCCTCGTCGGCCCGGCGGACCGCATTCGACGGGCGGCCGAGGAGGCGGGTCTGTCGATCGCCGGCCTCCGGCTGGAGGAGACCGAGCACAGCCACGCCGCCGCCGCCCGTGCCGTCGCGCTCGCCGCCAAGGGCGAGGTGGAGGCCCTGATGAAGGGCAGCCTGCATACGGACGAACTCCTGGGCGCCGTCGTCGCCGCCCAGTCCGGCCTGCGCACGGAACGGCGGATCAGCCATGTCTACGCGCTGGGCGTGCCCGACTATCCGAAGCCGCTGATCATCACCGACGCCGCGATCAACATCGCCCCGACCCTCGCGCAGAAGCGCGACATCTGCCAGAACGCCATCGACCTGCTGCACGATCTCGGCGTCGCCGAGCCCCTGGTCGCGATCCTCGCGGCGGTCGAGACCGTCAACGCGGCCATGCCGGCCACCCTGGACGCCGCCGCCCTGACCGTCATGGCGGGGCGCGGCCAGATCACCGGGGCGCGGGTCGACGGGCCGCTCGCCTTCGACAACGCCGTCAGCTTCGACGCGGCGCGGATCAAGGAGATCGTCTCGCCCGTCGCGGGACAGGCCGACATCCTCGTCGTTCCCAATCTCGAGGCCGGCAACATGCTGGCCAAGCAGTTGATCTATCTCGCGGGCGCCGCAGCGGCCGGGCTGGTGCTCGGCGCGCGCGTGCCGATCATCCTGACGAGCCGCTCGGATTCGCTCGGCGTCAGGCTCGCCTCGGTCTCCCTGGCCAAGCTCGTGGCCGCCCGTCGCAAAGCGCAGGTGCCGGTGCCATGAGCGGCCGCATTCTCCTGACGTTCAATCCCGGCTCGTCGACGATCAAGCTCGGCCTCTTCGCGATGGAGGCGGGCGGCCCGCGCCGCCTCGGCAAGGGAGTGATCGACCTGCGCCATGCGCCTCTGACACTCCACATCGTCGAAGGTCCGACCGTCGCGGAGATCCCGCTTGCGGCGACCGTCAACGACGACCTGCACGACGTGATCGACGAGACGCTCGACTGGCTGGCGGGCCATTTCCCGGTCGGTTCGCTCGCCGCCGTCGGGCATCGCGTGGTGCATGGCGGAGACCGCTTCGCGGGACCGGAGGCCATCGACGACGGGACGCTCGCGGCGATCGAGGCCCTGGTGCCCCTGGCGCCGCTGCACCAGCCGCAGAGCATCCGGCTGATCCGGGCGATCCGTCATCTGCGCCCGAACCTGCCGCAGATCGCCTCCTTCGATACGGCCTTCCACCGCAGCCAGAGCGATCTCGTCCGGCGCTTCGCCCTGCCGCGTGTGCTCTTCGACGAGGGCGTCAAGCGCTACGGCTTCCACGGCCTGTCCTACAAGTCCGTCGCGAGCCGGCTCCGGCAGAGCGCCCCCGCGCTCGCCGAAGGCCGCGTCGTCGCGGCCCATCTCGGCAGCGGGGCGAGCCTCTGCGCGCTCGAGGCGGGCGTCAGCCGCGACACCAGCATGGGCTTCTCGACGCTCGACGGCATCCCGATGGCGACCCGCTGCGGCACCCTCGATCCCGGCGTGGTGATTCACCTGCTGAGGGAGCGCGGCCTGTCGATGGAGGCGGTGGAGGACATGCTCTACCGCCATTCGGGCCTGCTCGGCGTCTCCGGGATCAGCGCCGACAGCCGGGACCTGATCGACAGCGAGGAGCCGGAAGCGCGCGAGGCGCTCGACCTGTTCGCCTTCCGCATCGCCCGCGAGGCCGTCTCGCTCGCCAACACGCTGGGCGGGCTCGACACCATCGTCTTCACCGCCGGCATCGGCGAGCATCAGCCGGAGATCCGCGAGAGGGTCTGCCGGCATCTGGCCTGGCTCGGCCTCGCCCTCGACCCCGCCGCGAACGCGCGGAACGCGGCGCGGATCGACGCCGCCGCCAGCCGGATCGCGGTCCTCGTCGTTCCGACCGACGAGGAGCAGGTCATCGCCGAGGAAACCTCGTCCTTCTTCCAGCCTGGAGACATCCTCCGATGACGCCCATCGTCGATCTTGCCGGCAAGCGCGGCCTCGTCGTCGGCATCGCCAACGAGCACAGCATCGCGCATGGCTGCGCCTGCGCCTTTCGCGCGGCGGGAGCGGAACTGGCCGTCACCTATCTCAACGCCAAGGCCGAGCCCCATGTGCGGCCGCTGGCGGAGGCCCTGGAGGCGCCGCTCGTCCTGCCCTGCGACGTGCGCGAGGCGGGGCAGCTGGAGGCGGTGTTCGAGCGGATCGCAAGCCAGTGGGGGCGGCTCGACTTCCTGCTCCATTCGATCGCCTTCGCGCCGCGCGAGGATCTCCAGACCGGGCTCGTCAACTGCTCGGCGGAGGGCTTCGCCCTGGCGATGGACGTCTCCTGCCATTCCTTCATCCGCATGGCGAAGCTGGCCCTGCCGTTGATGACGGCGGGCGGAAGCCTCCAGACCGTGAGCTTCTTCGGCGCCGATCGCGTCGTCGAGAGCTACAACCTGATGGGTCCGGTGAAGGCGGCGCTGGAATCGACCGTGCGGGCACTGGCGGCGGACCTCGCCCCCAAGGGGATCCATGTGCACGCCCTGTCAGCGGGGCCGGTCAAGACCCGCGCCGCCTCGGGCATCGACCGCTTCGACGCGCTGCTGGATCGCGTCCGCGACAGGACGCCGGCCCATCAGCTCGTGACGATCGACGAGATCGGACGCGTCGCCGCCTTTCTCGCCGGCGAATCCGCCGCGTGCCTCACCGGATCGGTCACCTATGCCGATCACGGCTTCCACATCGTCGCATGAGGAGAGAGGCCGCCGCAGCCGTCGACCCGCGCGCCTCCGACGACCGCCCGAGCGGCCACGCCGCGTTCTGGACGCGAACCCCGCAGGAGCTCGGCGACGCCCTCGGGTGCGGCCGCGACGGCCTCTCCTCCGCCGATGCCGCGGCGAGGCTCGACCGTTACGGCCCCAACAGCGACGCCGGAACGCGGCGCGACAGCGTCGCGCGGGCCATTCTCCGGCGGCTGCTCGAACCCCTGTCGCTGATCCTGCTGGCGGCCGGCATCGTCTCGGTCGCGACCGGGGACGGCGTCGGCGGCTCGATCATCGTCGCCATCCTGATGATCTCGATCGGTCTCGACACCGTCCAGGAGGGACACGCCGTGAGGGCGGCGGAGGTGCTCCGGCGCTCGGTGGCGCTGAAGGCCGAGGTGAAGCGCGACGGCGCCTTCCGTGAGGTCGAGGTCGCCGCGGTCGTGCCCGGCGACATCCTGCGGGTCCGGGCCGGCGACATCGTCCCGGCCGACGCGCTGATCCTCGAGGCGACGGCCTGCACCGCCGGGGAAGCGGCGCTGACCGGCGAACCCTACGCCGTCGAGAAGCGGCCCGGCGCGGTCGCGGCGCCCGATGCCGGGGAAGCCTCGAACGCGCTGTTCCGCAGCGCGGTGGTGCAGACCGGGGAAGCGATCGCGCTCGTCGTCGGCACCGGCCGCGCGACCGTGTTCGGGGCCGCCGCATCGGCCCTCGCCGAAGCGCAGGCGCCCTCGCCCTTCCAGCGGGACCTGCACCAGTTCGGCCTCGTCATCGCTCGGCTGACGCTGGGACTGGCCATCGTCGTGCTCGCGACCCGTGTGCTGCTCGGCCGCGAGGTGCTCGATTCCGTGCTCTTCGCGGTGGCGCTGGCCGTCGGCCTGACCCCCGAGCTTCTGCCGATGATCACGACCGTCACCCTGTCGCGCGGGGCGATGCGGATGGCGGGCAAGAAGGTCATCGTCAAGCGCCTGGCCTCGATCCACGATCTCGGCGCCATGACAGTGCTGTGCACCGACAAGACCGGCACCCTGACCTCGGCCGAGATCACGCTGGCCCGCAGCCTGGACGCGGCCGGCACCGACGATCCCCGCGCGGCCCGGCTCGGCGCCGTCGCCGCCAGCCTCGGCGGCGATCGCGGCTCCCTCGACGCGGCGCTGATCGGCGGCTCCGCCGGAGCGTCGGAGGGCTGGACCCTCGCCGGCCGGCGCGCCTTCGATTTCAACCGGCGGCTGGGATCCGTCCTCGCCGAAGGGCCCGAGGGGCGGCTGCTGATCGTCAAGGGCGCGCCGGAGGCCGTGCTCGCCCTGTGCACGGCGCGGCGGACCGGCGGGATCGTCGCCGCGATGGGCGCGGGCGAGCGGGCGCAGGCCATCGAGCTCGTCCATGCCCTGGCGGCGGACGGCTTACGCGCCATCGCGGTGGCCTCGCGGCCGTGGCCCGAAGCGACCCACGAGGTCGAGATGGCGGACGAGGCCGATCTCGTCTTCGAGGGATTCTGCGCCTTCGCCGATCCGCCCAAGGCCACGGCCGCCTCGGCGATCGCCCGGCTCGCCGGGGCCGGCGTCCGGCTGAAGATCCTGTCGGGCGACGATCCCGTGGTCGTCAGGCGTCTTGCCGGCCTCGTCGGCCTGAACGCGGACACGGTGCTGTCGGGCGCCGAGGTCGCGGCCCTCGGCGACGACGCGCTGGCCGTGCAGGTTCAGACGGTCGACTGCTACGGACGGCTCGCGCCCGATCAGAAATCGCGCATCATCAAGGTGTTGCAGGCCAAGGGCGCGGTCGTGGGCTTCCTCGGCGACGGCATCAACGACGCGCCGGGGCTGAAGGCCGCCGATATCGGCCTGTCGGTCGAGGGGGCGAGCGGCGTGGCGCAGGCCGCCGCCGACATGATCCTGCTGGACTCGGATCTCGGCGTCGTCGCCGACGGCGTGGAGGAAGGCCGCAGGACCTTCGCCAACATCCTGAAATACGTGCGGATGGGGGCCAGCTCGAACTTCGGCAACATGCTCTCGATGGCGGTCGCCTCCCTGGCGCTTCCGTTCCTGCCGATGCTGCCGATCCAGATCCTTTTGAACAACCTGCTCTACGACCTGTCGGAGCTCGGCATCCCGTTCGACGGCGTCCGCTCGGAAGCGGTGGCGCGGCCGCAGGTCTGGGACATGGGCGGCCTGCTGCGGTTCGCGGGCGTCATGGGCCCGCTCTCCTCGGCGTTCGACCTCCTCACCTTCGTCCTGCTGCTCTTCGCGTTCCAGGTCTCGCCCGCCGAGTTCCGCACCGCCTGGTTCCTCGAATCCATGGCGACGCAGATCCTCGTCATCTTCGTCATCCGCACCAACGGGCGGCCGTGGCGCGACCGGCCCCGCCCGGCGCTGGCCGTGTCGTCCCTCGCCGCCCTCGTCGTCGCGCTGGCGCTGCCGTTCACGCCGGCGGGACGCTGGTTCGGGTTCGAGCCGCCGCCCGCCACCGTGCTGGCAGGCATCGGGCTCGTCGTGATCGCCTATCTCGCGGCGGCGGAGCTGCTGAAATCCGTCGCCCTCAGGCCCGGCCACACACCGACCGCGCAGTGACGGTCCCGATCGTTCTCCGGGGACCTGATCGAGATCAAGGTGCGGCCCGAAAGCGGCCGCGATGGTGGCAGCGGCCCTTGGCAAGTCGGAGGAACCATGCTCGCCGGAAGCCAGGACGAGGTGATCGCCTTCCTGACCTCCGAAGCCGGGTGGGGCGGCGGGTCCGAGACGCCGCGACGCATCGAGACGCATATCTCCCTCGTCATCCTGTCGGGCCCGCATGCGATCAAGCTGAAGCGCGCCGTCCGCCTCGGCTATGTCGATTTCTCGACGCCGCAGCGGCGGCTCGCCGCCTGCGAGCGGGAACTGGCGCTCAACCGCCGCACCGCGCCCGGATTGTATCGGGCCGTCCGCCGGATCACGCGCCGATCCGACGGACGCCTCGTCCTGGACGGGGACGGCCCGCTGGTCGATGCCGTCGTGGAGATGGCGCGCTTCGACGAGGGCGGCCTGTTCGACCGTCTCGCCGTCCGAGGCGCGCTGGCCAAGCCGATTCTGACCGAGCTCGCGAACCGGATCGCGGCGTTCCATGGAAGCGCCGAGGTCGCCTCCTCATCGGACGGCGCCGGCCGCATGGCCGCCGTGCTCGACATCAACGAGGGCGCCTTCGCGGCGACGCGCATCTTCCCGCAGGCGGAGGTCGCGGCGCTGGCCGCCGCGTTCCGCAGCCGCCTCTCCGCCCTCTCGGACCTGCTCGACACGCGCGCCCGCGCCGGCAAGGTGCGCCGCTGCCATGGCGACCTGCATCTGCGCAACATCTGCCTCGTCGACGGCCGGCCGACGCTGTTCGACTGCCTCGAGTTCGACGAGAGCCTGGCGACGACCGATGTCCTCTACGATATCGCCTTCCTGCTGATGGACCTCTGGCATCGCGGCCTGCGAGCGGAGGCCAACCTCGTCCTCAACCGCTATCTCGACGCCCGCGACGAGGAGGACGGGCTGCCGCTGCTCCCCTTCCTGATGGCGGTGCGCGCCGCCGTGCGCGCGCATGTCACCGCCACTCAGGCCGAAGGCGGCGACGAGGCCCGGCGGGAGGAGGCGCATGCCTATTTCGCCCTCGCGCGGACGCTGCTCGAATCGCGGCCGGCGCGGCTCATCGCCGTCGGCGGCCTGTCCGGCTCGGGCAAGTCGACCGTCGCGGCGGCGCTGGCGCCCGAGATCGGCCCGGCACCGGGGGGCCGCATCCTCGCCAGCGACCGCATCCGCAAGCGCCGGTTCGGGGTGGCGGCCGAAACGCGCCTCCCCGCCGAGGCCTATCGCTCCGTCGTGTCGGACGCGGTCTATGCCGAGCTGGACGCGGCGGCCGGGCGCATCGCCGGGCTCGGGCACGGCGTGGTCGCGGACGCCGTCTTCGGCAGGCCCGAGGAACGGGCGCGCATCGCCGCCTCCGCTGTGGCCGCTGGCGTTCCGTTCACGGGGATCTGGCTCGACGCCGATCCCGAACGCCTGCTCCGGCGGGTTCGCGAGAGGACGGGCGACGTGTCCGATGCGACGCCGGAGGTGGTCGCGGAGCAGCTCGCCCGCTCGCCGGGAGCGATCGCCTGGACGCGCGTGCCGGCCGACACCGAGGCGGGGACGGTCCGTGAAAGGGCCCTGGACGCCATCAGGCCCGCGACGGCGTGAGATCGACGTCTCGGGGGGCGCGAAGGCTCAGGCGAAGATCACCTTCCTGAAGCGCACGAGGGCGACGGTGAAATAGGCGGCCCCGATCGCCACGATCCTGGCGATCTCGGGCCAGACCACGTCGAGGCCGGCGCCGCGATAGAGCACGCCCTGCGAGAAGGCGACGAAATGCGGCGTCGGGCTGAGGATCCGCATGGTCCATTGCAGCCAGAGCGGCATGCTCTCCATCGGCGTGGTCGCCCCCGACAGCAGTTGCGTGACCACGAAGACCGGGATGGCGAGCAGCCCGAACTGGCCCATCGTCGTCGCCAGCGTGCCGAGCAGGATGCCGAGCGCGGCGACGGCGAAGGCATAGACGGCCGCGCCGAAGACGAACAACGCCAGCGAGCCGGCGACGGGAATGCCGAGCCACCCCTCGACCACGAGGAGGAGCGAGGCCACGGCCGCGACGAGGATCACGAGCGCATTCGCCGCCATCTTGGCCAGCATGATCTCGACCGGCGTCACCGGCATCACCAGCAGGTGCTCGACCGTCCCCTGCTCGCGCTCGCGGATGAGGGCGGCGCCGGTCAGCACGATCGTCAGCAGCGTGACGTTGTTGAGGATCTGCATCACCGCGCTGAACCAGCCGGAATCGAGGTTCGGGTTGAAGCGCGCCCGCACGACGAGGTCCACCGGCAGGGCGGTGGAGGTCTCCCGCCCGGCCTTCAGGTTCGCGATCTCCTGCGCGACGATCTGCTGGATGTAGACCGCGCCGTTGCCGGCCTGCGTCATCGCCGTGGCGTCCACGTCGAGCTGCACCCCCGTCTGGCGCCCCGCCCGCAGGTCGGCCTCGAACTTAGGCGGGATCTCCAGCACGAAGACCAGGCGCCCGGAATCCATCTCCGCGTCGATGTCGCCCGGCGCGATCACCTTGGCGCGCTTGACGAGGGGTGGCCCGAAAGCGCCCAGCAGCGTGCGCGAGACGTCCGAGCGATCCTCGTCGACGATGCCGATGGTCAGGTCCCGCGCCTCCAGCTTCACGCCGGTCGCGACCGTGTAGACCGCGATCGAGAAGGCATAGAGGACGAGCAGCAGCATCACCGGGTCCGCCCGGATGCTGCGCAGCTCCTTGACGACGAGATGGCCGATGGTGCGGAGACGGGCGAGGCGTTCACCCATCTCAGTCCTCCAGCTTGCGCAGGCCGACCTGCGCCACAGCGAGGAACAGCAGGAAGAAGGCGGCGAGCATCGCGAGGTTGGTCCAGAGCTCGCCGATCCCGAGCCCCTTGGTGAAGACCCCGACGCTGACCGGCTGGTACCAGGCCGGCGGCAGGCTCGTCCCGATCAGGCGTCCGCCCCCGGAGAGGGAGGCCACCGGCACCATCAGCCCGGAGAAGTTGATCGCCGGGATGATCGACAGGATCGCGGTGGCGAAGACCGCGGAGACCTGCGTCCGCGTGAAGCTCGAGATCAGTTGTCCGAATCCGGTCGTCGCCGCGACGTAGAGCAGGGTCGCCAGCACCAAGACCCAGGCCGAGCCCTTGATCGGAACGTCGAAGACGACCCGCGCGACGACGACCAGGAGCACGAAGCTCACCATCGCGACGGCGATGTAGGGCAGTTGCTTGCCGAACAGGAACTCGAAGCGGCTGATCGGCGTCGCGCGGAAGTTCGCGATCGAGCCGGTCTCCTTCTCGCGCACCACGCCGATCGCCGACATGATCGCCGGGATGACGATCAGCATCAGCATGATCACGCTCGGCACCATGGCGTTGGCGCTCTTGAAGCCCTGGTTGTAGCGGAAGCGCGTCTCCATCGAGACCGGCGTCGCCGCGTGGCTCGAAGCGGAGCGCCCGGCGGCAAGGCCCTGGGCGTATTGCGTCGCGAGCGCGGTGATGTAGCCGCGCGTCGTCTCGGCCCGGAACGGCATGGCCCCGTCGAGCCAGAAGGAGAGCTGCGGGACGCGCCCCGCCATCAGGTCGCGCCCGAACGAGGGCGGGACTTCGATGGAGAACTGCAACTCTCCGCTCTTCAGGCGCCGGTCGAGCTCTTCGGCGGAGCGGATCGGCGGCCGCTCCTCGAAGTAGCGCGAGCCGGTGAAAGCCTCCACGAGCTGGCGGCTCTCCATGGAGTTGTCCTGATCGTAGGCCGCGAATGTCAGGTTCTCGACGTCGAAGGAGATGCCGAATCCGAAGGCGAGCATCAGGATCAGCGGACCGAGGAAGGCGAAGCTGAGCCGGATCGGGTCGCGGATCAGCTCCATGGTCTCGCGCCTCGTGCAGGCCCAGAGCCGGCGCGCGTCGAAGCGGCGGGCCGGCGGAGCGGGGAGCGCGGCGGCGGTGGGGACGGGGATGGGAGCGGCTTCCGGGCCGATCTCCTCCGCGCCGGCGGCCTTCCCGGCGGCCTCCTCGAGGACGGCGATGAAGGCCGCCTCCAGCGTGTCCGTGCCGCGCCGCCGCGCAAGCTCCTGCGGCGTGCCGACCGCCAGGACCTTGCCGGCATGCATGAAGGAGATGCGGTCGCAGCGCTCCGCCTCGTTCATGAAATGCGTCGAGAGGAAGATGGTGACGCCGTCGTCGCGGGACAGATCGATCAGCGTCCGCCAGAAGGCGTCGCGCGCGACCGGGTCGACGCCGGAGGTCGGCTCGTCGAGGATCAGCATGGCGGGGCGGTGCAGCACGGCGACCGCGAGTTGCAGGCGCTGGCGGATGCCGAGCGGCAATCCGTCCGGGCGCTCGTCCGCCACCGCCTCCAGATCGAACCGCAGCAGCAGCTCGGCGATGCGGCCGGGGATATCGGCCGCCGGCAGGTGGTAGAGCTCGGCGTGCAGCCTCAGGTTCTGGCGCACCGTGAGCCCGCCGTAGAGCGAGAAGGATTGCGACATGTAGCCGACGTTCCGGCGCGTCTCCATGTCGTTCGCCGCGAGGGGCTGGCCGAAGAGCTTCGCCGTGCCCTCGCTCGCCGGCAGCAGCCCGGTCAGCATCTTCATCGTCGTCGACTTGCCGCAGCCGTTCGAGCCGAGGAAGCCGAAGATCTCGCCGCGCCCGATGCGGAAGCTGACATGGTCGACCGCGACGAAGTCGCCGAAGCGCCGCGTCAGCCCCTCCGCCTCGATCGCGGGCGTCGCGTCGTCGCCCGTCGGGCGCGGGCGCGGCTCGACCGGACGGTGCTGGGCGCGTTTCACCTCCGGCAGGAGCGCGACGAAAGCGTCCTCCAGGTTCGCCTGCCCGGCCTTCGCGCGCAGCTCGGCCGGCGTGCCGGTGGCGATCGCCCGGCCGTCATCCATGGCGACGAGCCAGTCGAAGCGCTCGGCCTCCTCCATGTAGGCCGTCGCGACGACGACGCTCATCCCCGGCCTGCGCGCCCGGATGGTGTCGATGAGGTCCCAGAACTGGCCGCGCGAGAGCGGATCGACGCCCGTCGTCGGCTCGTCGAGCACGAGAAGGTCGGGGTCGTGGATCAGCGCGCAGCAGAGCGAG
Organism: Methylobacterium endophyticum; assembly: GCF_050591105.1. Classification (NCBI taxonomy): domain Bacteria; kingdom Pseudomonadati; phylum Pseudomonadota; class Alphaproteobacteria; order Hyphomicrobiales; family Methylobacteriaceae; genus Methylobacterium; species Methylobacterium endophyticum. Next base: position 1,931 of record NZ_JBNHES010000026.1, on the reverse strand, counting down.
AGCTTCTGCTTCATGCCCCCCGAGAGCTTGGCGGCGGGGCGGCCCGCGAAGGGATCGAGCCCCGTGGCCTTCAGCAACTCGCCGATGCGCCGATGCCGCTCGTCCCCGCCTTGGCCGAACAAGCGGGCATGGAAGTCGATGTTCTCGAAGACCGACAGCGTCGGGTAGAGGTTACGGCCCAGGCCCTGCGGCATGTAGGCGATGCGCCCGCGCCGCGCCTCGCGCTGCCCCCTCACCGCCAGATCGCCGCCGAGGGCGTGGACGCTGCCGTGCTGAATCCGGCGAACACCGGCGATCAGCGCCAGGAGGGTCGACTTGCCGACGCCGTCCGGCCCGATCACCCCGACCATGCGCCCTGACGGAATCTCCAGGGTCAGCCCGTCCAGCGCCGCCACCCGGCCGTAGCGCTGGCTCACCCCCGTCAACCGGGCCGCCGGTCCGGTCATGGCAGCTTCACGACGAGCGCGTCCGGCCATCTGGCCTCGGGCGAGGTCCGTACGAAGCCGAGCCCCCGGACCCCGGTCTTCACCTGCCGGTGGTATTTGGCGAGGAGATCCCTGTCGACCTGAAGCTTGACGCGGAAGACGAGCTTCTCGCGTTCGTCGGCGGTCTCCACCGTCTTGGGCGTGAATTGGGCATCGGCGGCGACGAAGCCGATCGTGGCGGGGATCACGTATTGCGGCACGGGGTCGAGGATGATGCGCGCCTCGTCCCCCAGCGCGAGCTTCCCCGCCTGCGCCGCCGGCAGGTAGATCGTCATGTAGACGTCCGAGAGGTCGAGGATCGTCAGGACCCGCGTTCCGGGGGCCACCACCTCGCCGGCGCGGGCGAGCTGATACTGGACGCGGCCGCTGCGGGGGGCGAGCAGCACGAGATCGACCAGGATCGCCTTGACCTGCTCGGCATCGGCCTCCGAGGCGCGGATCGCGAACTCGGCCTGATCGCGCTGGGCCTCGGCCGCCTTCAGCGCCGCATCGGCGGCATCGGCCTTGGCGTTGCGCTGGTCGAAGACCTGCTGGCTCAGGTAGCCCTTCTGGACGAGGTTCTTGCCCCGCTCCGCATCGGTGCGGGCGAGGATCTGATCGCTCCGGCGCTGGGCGATGAGAGCCTCTGCTTCGGCAAGGGCTTGGCGCGCCCGCAGCACCTGGGCCTGCGCGGCCCGCAACTGCGCCTCGTATTCCGGCGAGGCGATGCGGGCGACGACCTGTCCCGCCGTGACCTCGTCGCCTTCCTTGACGGAGACCTCCGACAGCCGGCCGGCGTATTTCGACGAGACGTCGACTTGCGTCGCCTCGATTCGCCCGTTGGTCTTGGCGATCCCTTCGGGCACCCCCTCGCCGCGCAGGCGCTCGATCAGCGCCTTGATGCGGGACTGGGCCCGTACGGCGGGCACCGGCAGCAGGGCTGATGCAAGGGCGGCGGCAAGAATAACGTGGAGGAGAAGGACGTGGGGGCGCCGCATGGACATCTCCGGCACGGACGGATCGGCCGTCCGGTATCACCCCGCCATATCATCCGCGACGGCTCCCGCGCCGCAAAAAGCAGCCTCGCGCGCTCACCCAGCCCATCGCGTTCCGCGCGACCGGAGACACCGGGATCGCCCCGATTTCGCGGTTTCGTTCATGGCGGCACGATCTTTTGGCGCCTTCGCCGCGGCCGCCGACCATCTCGATGCCGCGCGCGGCTTTGCCGGCACATTTCATGTGCCGATCATGTTCTCCGGAGATTATGGCAGCCGATCGCAGCCAGCGCCGAAACGCCGCTGATAACGTTTGGATTGGATCGGAGCCGGTGGAAACAGACGCCCGGACATGAGAAAAGCCGGCCAGGGTTTTCCTGACCGGCTTTTCTTATTCGGTAATTTTGGTTGCGGGGACAGGATTTGAACCTGTGACCTTCAGGTTATGAGCCTGACGAGCTACCGGGCTGCT